>DATKXG010000250.1:0-4125 GCA_035529175.1 Ilumatobacteraceae bacterium | reverse complement strand
CGCTGTTCGCCCGAGCGACCGGGCGAGCCGGCGGCCAGCACATCGAACTCGCCATGCTCGACACGGCGATCGCGTTCATGTGGCCCGACTCTGCGATGGACGCGGCCCTGCTCGACGACGACGCTGCCCGTTCGCCGACCATCGCGGCGAACTACGCGATGACTCGACTGGCCGATGGCTTCGCGGCGGCATCGCCGGTCACCGATTCGGAGTTCCGCGGCTTGTGCGCGGCACTGGGCCGGCCGGAAGTGGCCGACGACCAGCGCTTCGCCGACGTGATGTCGCGCATGGCCAACACGACGGCGATGGTCGAGGTGCTCATCGAGGCTGCGGCCTCGTGCACCGTCGAGGAGTTCGCTGCGAGGGCGGTCGAACACGACGTGCCTGCCTCGACGGTCACGACGCTCGATGCAATCCACGACGATCCGCAGGTCGTCCACAACGACGTCTTCCTCGAGCGCGATCACCCGCAGGCCGGCCGCCTCCGCGAGCCTCGCGCCGCGGCCCGACTGTCGGCGACGCCGCAGCGGGTGAGCGATCATGCGCCGGCGTTCGGACAGCACAGCGACGAGATCGCTCGCGGACTCGGGCTGGACCCCGCAGTGTTGCGCGAGTCAGCCGTCATTTTCTGAGCGAGTACGGTGCCAGCCGGGGTACGGCGCCCACCTGAGCGCCGTGGGGAAGGGGAATCATGTCAGTGCGCTGGATCAAGGACAATCCACCGAGCTCGAACCTGTCGTTCTGGACCAGAGCGAACGTCGGCGAAGTGCTCCCCGAACCGCCCTCACCGCTCGGCTGGGACATCGTGTGGGAGAACGGAACCATCCTCGGATGGCGTGACTGCGCCGTCAACCGACTCGGCTTTGCCGACGACGAGCTCAGCCAGGTCCGGCCAGAAGTCAGTGGCCTGTTCGGTGGGTATGCCTATCTGAACGCGTCGCTCAACCGGGTGTTCGGGCATCGCGCTCCCGGCATGACCGCAAGCACGGTCGACGACATCTACTTCGGCGATCACCCCGACGTGCCGCCTGTGGTGATCGGCGACTGGTGGGACAGCCCTCGCGCGACGGCGGAACTCGAGGGGTGGATGAACTGGGCGCTGACCACCACCGAGCAGCCCGACCTCGAACACGACCGCGAGGTCGCCGAAGCCGCACGCGCCAACCGACCCGACTTCTCCACGATGTCCAACACCGATCTGATCGAGTCAGCGAGGTCGCACATCCCGACGATCCGTCGCATGTTCGACCAACACATCAACCAGAGCGCGTGCGCGACGATCGGTCCTGGCATCATCGCCGCCGTCGCCGAAGCCGTCGGCGATCCGACCCTGACGCTCAAGATCATCGGGGCGGTCGGCGATGTCGACTCGGCGGCGCCCGGCTACGCGATGTGGGACCTGTCGCGTCTGGTGGCCAACTCACCTGCATTGACGCGCGCCTTCGACGACGGTGTGGCAGGGCTCATGACGCGGTTTCGCGACCTCGACGACCCCGACGCGACCGCATTTCTCTCGAGCCTCGACGACTTCATGTTCCGGTTCGGCTCTCGCGGCCCGAACGAATGGGACCTCCACGCCCACGTCTGGGAGACCAAGCCGGAACTCGTGCTGTCGGCGATCGATCGAATGCGCTTTGCCAGCGACGCCGAATCACCCGAGCGTCGGCACGCCGACCGCGAACACGAGCGCGACGCGATCGTCGCGCAGCTCACCGAGGCATTGGCGGGAGACCCCGAGGCCCAAGGTCAGTTCCTCGCCGGAGTTGCCTCGGCGGCCCGTTTCGTGCCGGGACGCGAGCGGTCGAAGACGTCGATCATCAAGGTGGTCCACGAGTGTCGCCTCGCGACGTGGGAACTCGGCCGGCGGCTCGTCGAGGCTGGCGGCGCCGGCGAGCCACGCGACATCAGCATGCTGTTCCTCGACGAGATCGACCAAGCTTTGGACGACCCGAGCTGGGCCCAGAAGACGATCGCCGATCGCCAGGCCCACTTCGATCACCTCCAGACGTTGGAGCCGCCGTTCATCTTCGACGGCGAGTGCCCACCGATCGACACCTGGCCACGCAAGGGCGCCAACACCGTCGAGGTGCTGAGCGCGGGTGACACCATGCAGGGCATGCCTGGGTCGTCGGGTACCTACCGAGGCATCGCACGCATCGTGCTCGATCCTGGCGACCCAACCGCGCTCGACCCGGGAGACGTGCTGATCGCGCCGCACACCGACCCGGCCTGGACACCGCTGTTCATCACCGCCGGGGCGGTCGTCGTCGACGTCGGCGCAACTCTGAGTCACGCCATCATCGTCAGCCGCGAACTCGGCCTGCCGTGCGTGGTCTCGGCCACCGATGCGACGCGGATGATCCCCGACGGTGCGCTCGTCGACGTCGACGGCAACACTGGCCTCGTGACCGTTGTCGAGGTCTGAGCTCAGCCCGCGACGAAGCCACCTGCAGCGAGGGCCCGGTCGACGATGCCGGCGAGACGGACCGTGTCGCTCGGGTTCTCGCCGCTCACGGTCACGGCCCACGTGACGTTGTCCGCCCGATCGAGCACCATCGCATGGGTGCTCTCGACGGTGCCGGTGTGGCCCGCGGCCCCGCCGCCGTAGAGGATCACGCCCATCCCGTAGCCGCGATCCGGCGCGAGGGGATCGTTGATTGCGGTCTTCATCTCGGCGACCGTGTCGGCGTCGAGCGGCTTCCAGCCGGGCGTGTCCGGATCGAGCGAATCGAAGATCGCAAGAAGGTCCGCCGGCGAGGCCACCCACGCGCCCGCGGCGCCGAGCACCTCCAGGTAGTTGCGGTCCGGCACGCTGCGATGGACGACCTCGCCGGGGCCGGGATCGTGCGTGGGGGCCAGGCGCATTCCGGCGATCCCGAGCGGAGTGAGCAGACGGTCGTAAACGGCCTGTTCGTAGTCCTGGCCGGCGAGCTGTTCGATCAGCACCCCGAGCACGCAGTAGTTCATGTTGCTGTAGCGATAGCCGCCGCCCTGCAGCGATCGGGTCACCCCGACGGCCGCCGCCTCCTCGCACGAGCCGACCTGGTTGCGGAAGAACAGGTTCTCGTATTGCGGGAATCCGGACGTGTGGGTCAACAGCTGCCGCAGCGTCAACCCGGCGACGCCGGCGCTCGGCTCGTCGACGCCGACGGCGGTGGCGACGATCGAGCCGATCGGGTCGTCGAGTCCGACGACTCCTTCTTCGACCAGCTGCAGCGCGGTGATCGCGGTGATCGTCTTGGAGATGCTGGCGATGCGGAACTTGTCAGTCGGCCCGACGGCCTCGAGCGTGTCGGGCACCCGGACGCCCATCGCCGACTCGTGCACGATCTCACCGTCGATCGACACGGCGACGGACACCGCATCCGACCCTCCGCCGAGTACCGCTTGTTCCAGTGATGCGTCGAATGCCGCCCAGCCGGTGAGGGTCGGCGCCTCGGTGGCATCCGGACGCGGTGGGAGTGGAGCGATCGTGACCCGGTCGACGGCGTAGCCGGGGAACGGGAGTGGGTCACCGTCGTCGATGTCGAACAGTTCGGTCGATGACGGCGCCGGCTCGGAGTCCGACGGTGGACCCTCCGACTCCGCCGTCGGCGACGAACAGGCCGCGAGCACGAGCACGCCGGCGACCACACCACAACGCAGATGGCGCAGCGGTCGACGAGCAGACATCCCACCATGATGACCGTCGAACACGTCCCGATGGCGGCACCGATGAGCCAACCGACCAGATACCGCCACTTCGCTCATCGCAACCCGCCGGTGGAGGGTCGCGATCAGGAGGCGGTGGGGAGGCGCTGCTCGAGGGTGAGGACCTCGGAGAAGAGATCGCCGTGTTGCTCGACACGTTCCAGGACGTCGGGGGCCTCGAAGCGCAGCTCGACGTCGTCGGCGGCGCACCGTTCGACCTCGTCCCAGGTCACGGGCGTCGACACGGTCGGATCGTGGCGGGCACGCAACGAGTACGGGGCGATCGTGGTCTTGTGGTGGGCGTTCTGGCTCCAGTCGACGAACACTTTGCCGGGTCGCTCGACCTTGGCCATCACGGTGGTCACCCGGCCGGGCAGCTGCCGTTCCATCACCTGGCCGACCGCGAGGGCGAAATTGGCGGTCGCCTCGTGCGTG
>DATKXG010000249.1:0-3881 GCA_035529175.1 Ilumatobacteraceae bacterium | reverse complement strand
TGCGCTGGTCGGCGCCATCCTGTTCACCACTCGTGGAGACGTCGGCGTCGATTCGATACCGGCTGTCGTGGCCGCGGTCTCGGCGTTCGTCGTCGTGCGTCGGACCGGCAACGTGATGCACGCCTTCGTCGTCGGGATGCCCGTGTTCTGGTCATTGACCGCCCTCGGCGCCTGATCGGCGCCTGATCCGCGGTGGCGGCGATGGCGCCAGAGGTCAGCTGCGCCCCTCAACGGCAAGACGGTGCAACCGACGCAGCCCTGCGGCGGCCGCCTCGTCGCCGACAACGGCGAGCATTGCATCGGCCTCGGCAACGTGACCCTGCGCTCGTCTCACCCGCGACAGCCACAGCCGGCTCTCGTTGCGCCAGAGCACCGATCCTCCGGCCGCATCGGCTTCCAGTGCCACACCGAGTTGTTCCTCGGCGAGGTCGAGATCGCCGATCACGAGTGACAGCATGCCGAGGTATCGCTCGGCTCGCCCGAAACACATCAGTCCTGATCCGGTCGTGACATTCGTGCCGGCCTGGCCCGCAAACCGGGACCGGAGCATGGTGCAGGCCTCCACGTCGCCGAGATGCACCATCGCATCGATGAGCAACACCATCACGGTGCTCCACATCGCGTCGACGGGGAGGTCAAACCCCCTGGCGCGCACCGGGGCGAGTGCCTCAGCGGCCTCGTCGAACGCTCCGGTCTCGAGAAGCACCAGCGCGAGACCCGGCGACCAGATCTCGTCGGCGTCGGAGTTGGCGACGACGTTGCGGATGATCGGAGCCATCGACCCGAGCCGATCCTGCTCTCGCCGAATCAGGAACATTCGTAGCCCGTAGGTTCCGCTGCCGTCGTGATCGAGGAGCGGCTCCGCGAGCTCGAGGCAGTGCTCGGCGAGCGCTTCGCTTGCTTCGAGGTCGCCTCGATAGAAGGCCTCCATGGCCTCTTGGTTGGCACGAATGAATGCCCAGAAACTGGAATGCGATCGTTCTTGCACGGCCGCCATCGTGTTGACGAGTCGACGACGCTCGTCGAACCGGCCCATCAAGATCGAGTACATGATGCGGTCGTGGATCGCGTGGAGAGCGACGTCACCATCGTCGATGAGCGGTTCGAGCTCGGCCAGGCGCTCGATCATGGCCTCGGCTTCGTGGACTCCATCGAAGAACAAGACCTGCCCCAGGAACACGCCCAGCGCGTCGGCCTCGAGGTTGGGTGAGCCAAGCTCAACCGCGAGTCGCTGGGCGACCTCGAATGCCTCGATCACCTCCGTGCGATCTCCCGACATGGCGAGTGCGCGCATCGTCGCGATCGCCAGGCGGGCTCGGAGTTCGGGCTCACGGGTGATGGTCGATCCTGCGGCGACGGCGTGGTCGAGCAGGCTGGTGGCCTCGCGGATGAAGCCGAGGGCGATGGCACCGGGCAGGCCCGGGCGCCAGGCGGCGTCCTCGTAGCGCAGCGCCGCCTCGACGCGCAGGGCCACGTCGTCGGTGTCGCGGGCGGTGGCGATGGCGGTTTCGAAAGCATGTGCCGCGATCAAGTTCTGGCCGGAGCGTGACTCGGCAATGCCTTGTTCGAGAGCCAGCTGGGCGACGAGTGTGGAGTCGGAGGGGTCGACGAGCGAGCGCGCCTGCCGGATCAGATCGGCGGCCTCGTCGAACGAGAATTGTCCCGATGACTCCTGGGCTGCCCGCCGGAGGCGTTCGATGGCGACTGGGCGCAGCCGCATGTCGACGATCGCTGCTTGGGCGGTGTGGAACGCCAGCTCGGGAAGGTGGCGGGTGTCGTCGCCGAACACCTCGTGGATGGCAAGGGCAACGCGTCGATGCATGCGCGCCTGTCGCGACGAGCTGATCTCGCCACGGAGAGACGAGCGAACGAGTGCATGCGTGAACCGGAACCGGTCCTGCCCGACGTCGTCGAGCAGTCGGGCTGCCACTGCGGTCTCCAGGTCGTCGAGCAGGTCGAATTCATCCCGGTCGGTCGCAGCTGCGGCGATCCGGAGTTCGAACTCGAGCCCGATCACCGACACGATGCGAAGTGTCTCCTGCACCTGGTCGTCGAGGCTCGCGAGTCGACGGCGAACAGCGCTCTCCATGTCGACCGAGCCGTCGGCTCGGTTCACGGCCTGGAGAAAGAGCGGATTACCGGCGGTCTGGCGCATGATCTCGTCGAGGTCGACCTGGTCGCCGACCAGTTTCAGTGCGTCGTCACTGCTCAGGCCCTGGAGGCGGAGAATGGCGGTCGAGGCTCGGCCGAGGCTCGATGCGATCAGATCGGCCACACGAGCGTTGACGTCGGGAGCCGTGTCGCGGGACGTCAGCACGAACGTCACCGCGCCGCTTCCCTGTCTCCGCTGAAGATGGGCGAGGAGTTGGAGTGTCGAGTCGGCCGCCCAGTGAACATCGTCGACGATCATCGTCACGGGGGACTCCGACGAGAGTTCGACGAGCCAGTCCGCGACCGCTTCGAACATCCGATAACGCCGGGTCTCGCTGTCAAGCGTCGATTCTGTTTGCGGCTCCGGTTCCGGTGTGACCAATGAAGTCTGTGATTCGGGCAGGAGCGGAGCGAGAGCGGCCGGCCACGGGGCCATGGCATGGTTCGAATCGGATGACTGCCGCAGCACTTCGATGAACGGTTGGTAGGGAACCCGCATGTCTTCGCCGTTGCGGCCGAACAGCACGCGGTGGCCCCGATCGCGAGCGTGTCGGGCGACCTCTGCAGCGAGGCGGGTCTTTCCGATTCCCGGTTCGCCGAGGATCCAGATCCAGCCGAACGGTCCGTCGCCCGCGGTCGTGTCGATGACCTCGTCGGCGTCCTCGAGTTCCTGGTGCCGACCGCAGAACAGTTGCCGGGCATCGACCTGGAGTTCGTCGGGCAGAACGGCAGTGGACGCATTCCGAGGGGCGGCCGTGCCATGGTCCGGTGCAACGTCGTCGACGACCTCGACATCGGGGAGGAACCGGTAGCCGCGGCCGTGGACGGTCTTGATCGCCCACTGCGTGGTGCCGTCGTCGTCGATGGCCCGACGGGCCTGCTTGATGCGCGTCGTCAGCGCAGACTCGGAAACGAAGCGGTCGCCCCAGACGTTGTCGAGAAGCTCCTCCTTGGTGACCAGGCGGCCACGTTGTTCGACGAGGTAGTGGAGGACGTTGAACACCTGCGGCTCGACCTCCCGCACCCCGTCGGGGCCCACGACTTCGACCGTGTCGTCATCGACGACGAACGATCCGAATGTGAATCGTGGCACGAACTCAGCGCGTCCATTCCGCAACCTCGGTGATCACGTCGGCGGGAATTCCGAGGTCGGCGGCGTGGCGTCGCAGTGACTCGATGTCCGCGCACTCGTAGAGGCAGTAGGTCTTCTTCTTGTCGGCGGAGAGGAACGACGTGAGCCACTTGATGTCGTGGTCGGCGTTGTACTGATCGACGAGTTCGAGCGTGGCGTCGTCGGGGTCGAACTGGTCGGCGAATTCTCGCTCGATCAGGAACATCGGCATCTCGTGACCTCCTCGTACAAGGGTTCGTGCAAGCGGTGCGTCGGCCCCACGCGGCGCACCCCCGGCAGGTTAGTCGCATCCAGAAGCTCTCCACGACCTCTCCACGGCGTCTCCAAGCTTCGGGATCAGCGCTCCGTCAATGTGGTGTTCGACAACAACGAACCCGCCTGAGCGGGACCAACACAAGGAGACATTCCCATGACGATCACCGACACCAACACCCCGGTCGCCGACAACGGCGTCAACGTCGAGGCACTGCTCGGCGCCCGCGAGGCATTGACGGCGGCACCCCCGGCCGCGCAGTTCAAGTTCTCGGCCACCAACGAGTGGATCAGCGGTGCTCACAGTCGTTCGACCGTGGACCGGTTCTTCGGCCTCGGCGAGGCA
>DATKXG010000248.1:0-37452 GCA_035529175.1 Ilumatobacteraceae bacterium | reverse complement strand
TCCGCAACAACGCCGACTCGATCGTCTACCAGACCGAGAAGGTGCTGCGTGAGCAGGGCGACAAGGTCACCGCCGAGGAGAAGGAAGCCGTCGAGCAGCCGCTCGCCGACCTGAAGAAGGCGATGGAGGGCAACGACACCGACGCCATCAAGGCCGCCACCGACACGCTGATGTCGGCCAGCCAGGCGTTCAGCCAGAAGCTGTACGAGGCCGCCGCCCGCGATTCGGGCGCCGAAGGTACGTCGGCGTCCGGCCAGGACAGCGGCGCCGGTGCGGTCAACGACGACGACATCGTCGATGCCGAGATCGTCGACGACGACGAGAAGGCCTGATCCGGCGATGGACGGCGACATGGTCGACCCGCCCGAGCCTCGCGACCGCGATGCCACCGAGATCCCCGCCGGCGCCACTGCGCCGGCGGGGGCGTCGGCCGGTGCCGGTGCCGATGACGAACCCGAACGCGCCAGCGAGATCGATGACATCACCGACTCGATGCACCGTCCCGACGGAGCGAACGGTGACGAGTTCGACGCCATCGTGGGAGAGATCGATTACTCCGACATCGACGTGCCCGCACTGCTCGCCGAGCGCGAGGAGTACAAGGGAATGGCGCAGCGCATCCAGGCGGATTTCGACAACTTCCGTAAACGCTCCGCAGCGCAGTCGCTCGCCGAGGCCGACCGGGCGTCGGGGCGGCTCGCCGAAGCGCTGTTGCCGGTGCTCGACGCGGCCGAGGCGGCGTTCGTGCGCCACCCCGACGAAGTCGGGCCGCTGCTCAATCAGATGCTGGTCGAGTTGAAGAAGCACGGCCTCGAAACCCTCGATCTCGAGGGCAAGCCCTTCGATCCGGAGTTCGCCGAGGCAGTTGCGCACGAACCCGGCGGGGGTGGCGAGCCGATCGTTTCCGAGGTGCTGCGCAGCGGCTACACCTGGAAGGGCAAGATCCTGCGAGCCGCCATGGTCAAGACGAACGACTGATTACAACGCGGGTCTGACCCCTGTTGTAATCCGGAAGGAGGTGATCTCAGATGGCTGCACAACGTGAATGGTTCGAGAAGGACTACTACCGCACGCTCGGCGTCGACGCGAGCGCAACGGCCAAGGAGGTCACCAAGGCCTACCGCAAGCTCGCCCGCGACCTGCACCCCGACAAGAACCCGGGCGATGCCGTGGCCGAGGAGAAGTTCAAGGAGCTCGCGGCCGCCTACGACGTGCTCGGCGACGACGCGAAACGCAAGGAGTACGACGAGGTCCGTGCAATGGGCCCCTCGGCGATGGGCGGCCGTGGTGGCCCAGGCGGCTTCACCTTCAACGTCGAGGACATGGGCGGTGCCGGCGGGCTCGGCGACCTGTTCGGCTCGATGTTCGGACGCGGTGATCAGGGTCGTGGCCGTCAGGGTGGTGCGTCGGGGGTCGGTCCGCGCCGCGGTGCGGACATCACGGCCCAGCTGACGGTCGACTTCAAAGACGCCGTCCACGGAATCACGACCACGCTGTATCTCACGACCGACGCTCAGTGCTCGAGCTGCAACGGATCGGGCGCCAAGCCCGGCACGTCGCCCGTGATGTGCTCGGCGTGCGGCGGTCGTGGCGCGGTCGACGACAACCAGGGCATGTTCTCGTTCTCGTCGCCGTGCCGCGTCTGCGGCGGCCAGGGCAGCCGGATCGAAGATCCATGCCCGACGTGTCGCGGCAGCGGCGTCCAACAACGCCAACGCGAAGTCAAGACGCGCATCCCCGCCGGTGTGAAAGACGGTCAGACGATCCGCCTCAAGGGACGCGGGGCACCGGGCCGAAATGGCGGTCCTGCCGGCGATCTCCTCGTCGAACTCAAGGTGATGCCGCACCCGCTCTTCGGACGCAGTGGCGACAACCTCACCGTGTCGGTCCCTGTCACCGTCGCCGAGGCGGCGCTCGGCGGTGAGATCGACGTCCCGACACTCGACGGGTCTCGCGTCACGTTGCGACTCAAGCCCGGCACGCAGACCGGGAGCCGGCACCGCGTGCGTGGCAAGGGCATCGAGACGTCGAAGCACACTGGCGACCTGATCGTCACCGTCAACGTGCACATCCCGACCGACCTGACCGACGCGCAGCGCGAGGCGATCGAGCAGCTCGCTGCGGCGACTACGGTGAACCCGAGGAGTTCACTGACATGAGCACAACCGAGAACGAACGGTCACACACTCGCGCTGTCTACGTGATCTCCGTGGCGGCCGAACTCGCCGGCATGCACCCCCAGACCCTGCGCATCTACGAGCGGCGCGGGCTGGTCACCCCGGCGCGTACGGAAGGTGGCAACCGTCGCTACAGCGACGCCGACATCACCATCTTGAAGCGCATCTCCGAACTGACCGACGAGGGAATGAATCTCGAAGGCATCCGGCGGGTGATGCATCTCGAGATCGAGAACGCCCGCCTGCGCGCAGAACTCGACCAGGCCCGCGAGATCGCCAAGCATGCGATCGCTGCGGCCGAAGGCCGTCGGGGCGGTGGCGATCTGGTGCCGCTACGTCAGGCCGTGGCCGTCTTCGGTCAGCGTCCCTCGATCTTCGACGACTGATCGTCACCCCGGGACGGTCACCCCGGCACGGTCAACGCCGACGGGGTAGCAGGCGGGCCACGAACCGCTTGGCAGGACCGATCGTGACGGGCTGCTGCGGCGACGGGAGGTTCGACACCCGCTCGATCGCCCAGGGTCGTTCGAGCCCGTTCGCCGTCGAGGCCACCGGGAGCAACATGTCGACCGGCCGGAGCCGTCCGGCCAGCCCGGCGGCGCCGACCGCGGCGCCGAGCGCCACACACTGGCGCTGCGGTGCGCGCAGGTCGTGCGGCGGGAAGTCGGGATAGGCGACGTCGGCAAGTGTCAGCCCACAGTCGACGGGCGGTGCGTCCTCCAGGAGTCGGTGGACCTGTGCCACGAGCTCCTGTGGTTCGTCGACGTCGTCGAACCAGCCGACCGACATGGCGGCGCCACTGCACGCGAGTCCAGGGGTCATCCGGCCGACCGATTCCAGCGACGATGCCGCCACGATGACACCGTGCGATGTCAGCGCGCCGAAGCTCTGGTCGGTGGCCGCGTCGCGGCGGACGTGGGTGATCTCGCTGCCCACGACCCGAGCGAGCGCGAGGGGACTCGGATCGACCGCCACGTCGATGAAGCCGGCGCGCTCGGTCAGTTCCTCGACGCGTCGGATCTCGGTGTCGTCCCAGGACACACCGACGAGCCAGCGTCGTGGGCCGTCGTCGACCAGGACGCTCGACGTGGCACCACGCGATGCTGCCAGGCCGGCACGGAGTGCGTTGAGGCCGGCCCCGGTCAACCCGGTCGCGTCGACGCGACTCAGTGTGCTCCCCGACGGGAACATGGCGACACGCGTCGGGACGCGAGCGTCGCCGAGCTCGGCTCGGAGGCGAACCAGTGCGTTGAGCATCGCACGGTCGTCGGAGCGGTTGGCGACCGCGACTTCGGTAGCGGCGACCAGCCGACCGGGTTCCGACGAACCGAGTCGAATCCCGCGGAGCACGCCGGGCGTCACCTCGATGCCCATCCCGTCGCCCCGCTCGGGGCCGACGCCCGTCACGTCGTCCCACCGATCGTTCGCCGAGCGAGGAGTGTCTCGGTCGGGGTGTCGGTCGTTGCGAGCTGTACGAGGCCGCCGTCGGGGAAGGACCGGCAGCGACCGCTGACGCCGTCGAGTTCGCCCGGTCGCTCGACTCCGAGCGCTCCCAGTTCGTCGTGGTTGGAGGACGCGCCGACGAGGCGTCGAGTCGCGCTCGCGGCGAACGGCCCGGCGCCGTCGAGTTCGACGGCCCAGGCGATCACGTCGATGCCCGCCGCTGCGGCAGTCGCCCGGGTCAGTACGTCGTCGATCCTGGCACCCAGCGGTTGGTCGGTGTAGCGGCCCCGGAGTTGGACGAGGTCGTCGATCAGCACCACCGTGCGGGGACCGCCGGCGTCACGGTCGTTCGCTCGCCGGATCAGCTCGCCGTCGATCTCGTCGAGGGCGTCGGCGAGGTCGTCTGCCTGGTCGAGGGCGACGATCCGGATGGAGCGGTCGATGCCGGCGATCGCCTGTCGGAGCGTCGCAGACGCCTCGACGACCACGAGGCGGACGTCGAGATCCGAGAAGCGATCGACGAGTCCCAGCAGGAGCGTGGTCAGCGCCTGGTCGACGCCGGATCGACGCGACCCGAACACCAGCATGGATCCGTCCCCGGGTTCCCACCAGATCAGCCTGGTACCCGCCGCGGCGGGGTCGTCGAGGAGCCCCAACGGAACGCCGTCGCCCGGTGAGGTCTCGAACAGCCCGTCGAGGTCGACCTGCGTCGGCAAGGCCGGCGGCACGACGGTCCGAGCGACAGCCCGCGTCGGTCGGCGCGACGCAGCGTCGCGAAGCAGGCCGACGATCGGGCCGAGGGCGGGATCGGGGCTGCTCATCGCGCGTGTGCGCTGCAGGTCGAGCCGACGCTCCAGCGCGCTGAGTGCCCGCCCGATGACGAAGGGCTCGACCACGAGCGCGGCACTCGTCGACGCCGACCGCTGCAACGGGGCGAACGTCGGGCTCGGTGCAGCGTTGGCCCTCGTGATGACGGCATCACGGCGGCGAGTCGCACCGCGCGGAGCAGCGCGTCGGTCGACCGCGACGACGGTGTCGCCGACGGCGGCCATCTCGGCGCGATCGGTGACCACGACCAGCGCCAGGCCGGTCGTCGAGCGGACCCCGTCGCCCAGCGCGTCCAGCCAGGAGATGTCGGGTGTCGGCGACGCGCTCGTGGCCTCGGCGACGACCACGATCCGATCGGGCCCGTCGGGATCGGCCAACACCGAGCGGAGGCGGGCGAGCAAGCGAGCCACGTCGACGTCGATGTCGAGCTGAGGGTCGGTCGCGTGCGGGAGCTGCCACCACCACGCCGATCGCTCGTTGCCGGCCCGGACGATCGGTGCGATCCACAGCTGGTCGGGTGATCGGTCGGCTGCCTGCCCGAGCAACCAGGCGGCCGAGACGTCGAACGCATCGCCGATCGACGACCCGAGCACGACGATGACGTCATCCGACACCTCCAGCGCGACCGGTTCGCTCCCTCGCCGACCGATCGGAACGGTCGGCCGAGGTGCGTCGGCGCTCCAGCGGGCCTCGATGTCGTCGGGACCGTCGAGGCCGATCAGCGCCGACGCGTCGACCCGTTCGCCGGCGCTCGACGGCGGCGGTGGAGCTGGTGGCAGCTCGACGTCGGCGAGCGGGGCGAGCGCTCGGGCGACGGACACCGCGACGCTCTGCTCGGCCAGTGCCGGGCACAGATCACGGCCCTCGTTGGGTTGCTCGTCGGACTGCGTGAACGACTGGAGCCGCGCGAGGCCGGACCCGGTCTCGGAGATGACCGTCGTGCACGTCGCCGGTGCGTGCGTCGGGTCGTCGCACAGCGCGATCAGTCGCAGTTCGTCCGGAGGGTTCGCCACGATCGAGCGCAGCGGTGAGTCGCGCCGGTTCCAGAGACCGGGATCGTCGAGGATCGCCACCGTGAGGTGTGGCGAGGTCCACGGAGCGGACGCCCCCTGCGCGGTCGCGCCATCGGCCCATCGGGCGATGTCGCGGGCCGAGCTCCAGATGGCGGGCGTGCCGTCGAGTCGCACGTGCGGCAACCACTTCGCCCAGTCCCACTGCGCGGCACGGTCCGGGTCGGTGAGGACGACGAGGTCGACGTCGGCGGGGCCGTGGAGTGTGGCCGCCTCGATCACGAGCGTGCGAGCGAGCGCCGAGCGGAAGCTCTCCGTTCCGGCGATGGCGACGCCGCGCTCTGAGCTCAGATCGATGGTGAGCACCTCGGTGCGGCCCTCGTCGCGAACACCGATTGGGAGTGCGAACGCATCGGGCTGGCCGGGCCGGCGTTCCCACAGCGTGGGCGACGCGCCGGTGGCGTCGCCCACCGCGTCGACGACGGGACGCCGCGGGTCGCTCGACGGTCGACGCGGTGGTCGGCTGAGTTCGACCGTGCCATCACGATCGGGGGCCGACAGGATCCGCGGCGGATCGGAGCGAACGGGTGTGTCGATCTGGAACGCGCGACCGGCGACGCTCAGGGTTCCGTTCGACCAACGGGTCGGGTGGTCGACGCGGATACCGTCGACGAGCACGTCGGTCGTCGAGTCCGTGGCGCCGTCGGGCTGCCCGGCGACGACGGTGATCTCGGAGGCACCGGCGGCCTCTTCGACGACGAGTTCGAACATCGTCTGTTCGACCGGCGCGAGCGTGAGTTCGTCCGCGCTCGATCGTCGTCCCGGCCCGATCCGGTAGCGGCCGGGTCCGAGTCGACTGATCTGTCCGGCCCCGGGGCCGGCGATCTGGACGAGGTCGACGTCGGCGTCCGAGGTGACCGCAGCCACCATCGGCTCCGAGGTCACGATCGACCCTTCCAGGAGTCCTGCGTCGTCGAGCGGGGTGGTCGCATCGACGACGTGGTCGTCGACCTGCACGAGTCGGGGCATCGCCTGGCCGGTCGCCGCTACCACGACGTCGCCGAGCGTGGTCCCCGCCGGAGCCGACACGATCGACACATCGGCGTCGCCGTGAGGGGTGCGCACGACGATCTCCATCGACAGCAACACTAGGGAACCGTACGGTGGCCGAGTGACGTCTCGTCCCGGTGGGTCCCGGTCTGTCCGAGATCTGAACACTTTCTTGAGTTCCGGACCCTTTGTGCCGATGAAGGGTTGTGAGAACCCGCCACTCGCCGTGCAATTGAGGTCGCCGTGACGTTGTCGACCGTCACCTGGCGCAAGAGCGTCGCCGCGATCGCGGCGACGCTGTTGACGCTGTTTGCCGTCATCGTCGTGGTGCGCTCCGACGGTCTGCCGGCGGTCGATGCCGCGTCGGCGCGTGCGACCGGGTGGTTCGTGCACCAGCCGACGGGGCGGGTGGTGCTGGTCGACGGGTACGGCGGCCGGGCGCTGGCGAGTCTCGAGGCCGGGTTCCCCGGTGAACAGTTGTCGGTCGCGGAGGGCGGCCCGGGCGCCTACGTGCTCAACGACACCACCGCTGAAGCGCGGGCGATCGACTCGGTCGACCTGCGTCTCGGCACGCCGTTCGGCCTGTCGGCACTGGGCGCCGGACGTGCCCTCGCAGGTGTCGGGCAGGCCGGCCTGGTCGTGGTCAACCCCGGCGACAACGAAGCCAGCGTGGTGCCCGGTGACGGTGAACAGATCTCGTTCACCGTCGAGGCCGGCGATGCGACCCAGGTCGCCCCCGATGGCGCGATCTGGTCGCTGGTCGACGGCGACCTCGTCCGAACGACGTCGACGGCCACGCAACGCACCCGGTTGGGGGTCGACGGCGACGCGCTGCTGTCGCTGGTCGGCAACGTTCCGCTCCTGGTCGACGTGACCGGTCGGCGAGCCCGATTGGGCGACGGTGGCTGGCACGCACTCGACACCGCTGCCGATCCCAGCGAGATCCTGGTGCAGGTGCCCGGACCGCCGGGTGACTGCGGTTGGGTGGGCGCCGACGACGACCTGTGGTGCGTGTCGCCGGCCGGTGTTGCCGACGCCTCCACTGTCGCCGGCCTCGACCTCGGCGGCAGCGATCTCCTCGCCATCGCCGGTGAGGCAGCAGCAGTCGTGCGTCGCGGTCCCAGCTCGGTGGTCCGGTTCGACTGGCGCACCGGAGAGATCCTCGAGGACGAGCCGGTGACCGTCGCGGTGGATGCCACCCTGTCGGTCACCGCCACCGTCGACCTGGTGTGGGTCGACGACGTCGCGGGCGACTTCGTCTGGGGTGTCAACCCGTGGGGCATCCAGGCAATCGAGAAGGACGCGCAGGGCATCCTCGTGCTCGGCGACGACGGCGACATCGTCGAGTCCGGCGAGCCCGGCCAGAGCGCCGCCATCGCCGACGACGGCGCAGCGCGCGAACCCGAGGTGCGAGAACCCGACGACAACGGGATCGACGACCCGCCCGTCGCCATCGACGACCCGGTCACGGCACGCTCCGGGGCGTCGGTCCCGGTCCAGGTCACGCTCAACGACTACGACCCCGACGGCGAGGCGATCGCCGTGTCGTCGGTCGGTGTTCCCGGCCACGGCTCGGTCGACATCGGCACGGCGACGACGGTCGTGTACACACCCGAGCCCGGATACGTCGGCATCGACGAGTTCGACTACACGATCGTCGACGGCAACGGCACCGCCGCCTCGGCATCGGTGATCATCGAACTGCTGGCACCCGGATCCACGAACAAGCCGCCGGTCGGCGTCGCCGACTCGGTCGAGACCGGCCCGGGCGTCCCCGTGGTCGTCGACGTGCTCCTCAACGACGTCGACCCGGAGCGTGACGCCTTGCGCCTCGGCGGGTTCTCGCCACCCCAGAGCGTGGGCCAGGCGACGCTCGGCGAGGTGACCGAGACGATCGGACCGTCGGGCCTGCCGGCACTGCGTTTCGCGCCCACCGAGGGCTTCGAGGGCACCGCGGCGTTCACCTACCGGCCGATCGATGCGCTCGAAGCCGTCGGTGACGACGTCGAGGTGCGCGTCGAGGTGGCCCGGGTCGGCGATCCCAATCGTCCGCCGGTGGTCCGTCCCGACGCCGTCCGGCTGCGGCGCGACGTCACCACACCGGTGCCCGTGCTCGTCAACGATTCGGACCCCGACGGCGACTCGATGACCTTGGCCGTCATCGAGCCACTCCCGGACGGCCTCGAGATCGCCGTCGAGGGCGATCAGCTGTCGATCACGGCTCGTGCCGGTGCGGCGCCGCTGGTGCCGTTCACGTACACCGTGGACGACGGCAACGGCCACGTCGTGCGCGGCTCGGTGCTCGTCGGGGTGATCGACGACGTCGAACCCAACCGCCCCCCGGTGGTCACCGCCGACACCGACAAGGTCGTCGTCGGCCAAGCGGTGGTTGTCGACGTCACCGCCAACGATGTCGACCCCGACGGTGATCCGCTCACCGTCGTCTCGGTGACCCAGCCCGACGATTCGACGGGTCAGGCCGTCGTGTTCAGTCGTGAGCAGATCCAGTTCACGCCGGCGCCGCTGATCGACGAGGGAGGCCAGGCCACCGCGCGGTTCACCTACACCGTCAGCGACGGCAACGGTCACATCGTCGTCGGCGACGTCACGATCGCGGTGCTGCCCGAGCCGCTCGCCGAGCCCCCGTTCGCGCGGGACGACTCGACGTTCACCTACGTCGACGTGCCGGTGACCGTCGACGTGCTGCGCAACGACGGCGATCCCTCGGGCGGTCGCCCGAGCCTCGTCGGTCGCCCCGGATGCCCGTCTGGTGGCCTTGCCACGGTCACCGCTGATGGCCAGGTTCGCTACGACCCGCCGCCTGGTCGATCCGGGGCGTTTCGCTGCACCTACGAGGTCACCAACACCCGGGGGCTCACCGCGTCGGCCTCGATCATCGTGTCGGTGCGCGAGCCGGCGATCACGAACCGCGCGCCGGAAGCGAACCTCGACTCGCTCACCGTCGAGGTCGGCCGGACCGCATCGATCGACGTGCTCGAGAACGACATCGACCCCGACGGCGCCAACGCCGATCTCGAACTGGTGTCGTCGACCGCTCCGGTGCTCGGTACGGCCACACGCGATGGTCGGGTCATCACCTTCGTCGCCGGTACAGAGACCGGCAACGCCACGATCAACTACCAGGTTGCCGACCCCGAGGGAGCGGTGTCGCTCGGCCGGCTCCGCGTCACCATCACCGAGCGGGCCAACCAGCCACCGATCGCGGTGCCCGACTCGCTCACGATCTTCGGCCCGGCGACGCCGCAGCAGTTCGATGTGCTCACCAACGACACCGACCCCGACGAGACGCCCGGCGGACTCACGGTGGTGTCGGCGGCGAGGGTGTCCGGCGATGCCACGGTGTCGCTGGTCGGATCGGTCGTGACGATCTCGCCGCCCACCTCCTTCGTGGGGCAAGTGGTCGTCACGTACACGATTCGCGACGGTCTCGGTCTCACCGCGACGTCCAACGTCGTGCTCGACGTCCAGGAGCCACTCAACCGGCCGCCGGACGCGCGTGACGACGGCGTCGACGTGGTCAACGGCGGGTCGGTCACCGTGCCGGTGCTGCTCAACGACAGCGACCCCGACGGCGATCCGCTGGCGGTGTCGATCCTGTCCGGTGCCGACGCGTCGCTCGGCTCGACGTCGTTGAATGCCAACCGTTCGATCAGCTTCACTGCGATCCCGGGCGCCTCGGGAACCGCCACGATCACCTATCAGGTCAGCGACGGCGAACTGACCGACACAGCGGCGCTGCGCATCAACGTGCGGCCGTGCTCGGAGTCGTCGCCGGTTGCGAACGACGGATTCCTGCAGACCGGCTACCGCCAGCCGATCGTGGTCGACCTGAGCGCGTTCGGATCGAACGGGACGTTCGTCGACGTGGTCGGTCCTTCCGGTTTCGCGGACGGCCTGTACACGCCGCCGGAGGGTGAGAACGGCAACGTGGTCGTCAGCTACGCCGTGGTGAACTCGTGCCGGCTCCGCGCGACCGGGCGCATCACGATCGACGTCAACCAGGAGCCGGTCGGTGCCCCGAAGGCGGTCGAGGTGTTGCGCGGCGAGTCGATCGTGATCCCGGTCACCGACCTCGCCACCGATGCGGAGGCGCTGTCGGTCACGACGCTCGGCGGGGCACCCGACTGGGTGAGCAGCGAGGCCGACCGCATGGTGATCGCTCCACCGGTCGGGGCGGCTGTCGGCGGGTCGAGCTTCACCGCGACGATCGTCGACCCGGGCGGCCTCTCGACGACCGTCACCGTCACCGTCACCGTCCAGAACCAACCACCGGTCGCCAACGCCGACACCGTCGACGTCACCGACGGCAGACGTCGCACCGTCGATCTGGTCGCCAACGACACCGATGCCGACTCGGGCGGCTCGCTCACCGTCATCGAACTGCTGCCGACCACCATCAGCTTCTCCGGCGGCGGCAGCGGCACTGTCACACCGGAGCCCGACGGGACGGTCACCGTCGATCCGGGCGATGGGCTCGGCGTGGGCAGCTTCACCTACCGCGTTCGTGACCTCGACGGCGGGGTCTCGGCATCGGCCACGGTCACGGTCGATGCCCCACCCGCCAACCAGCCGCCGATCGCGACCGACCAGTCGATCTCCGTGACGGTCGGAACCTCAGCGGTCGTCGACCTGCAAGCGAGTGACCCGGACGGTGAGTCGCTGCGCATCGTCGGCTCGACGTTCTCCGACCCCGACAAGGTCGTCGTCGAGCGCAGCGGTCTTCGACTCTCGATCCTGGCGACGGTGCCCGGCACGTTCACGGTCACCTACGAGGTCACCGACGGCGAGGCGACGTCCGCCCCGGCGACGCTGACGGTGGTGGCATCGGCTCCGCCGACGACCACGACCACGACGACCGCTCCGCCGTGAGTCGCCGCCGGTGCGCCTCCGCCGAGCGGCCAGTCGTCACTCGGTGACCGGCGACCGCGTGGCGGGACGCAGCGACCGGAGGCTGAGGCGCCACCGCAGGCGCTGCCATCGGGTACGCACGGCCATCACGGCCTGCTCGATCGAACCGAGGCACGACGTCGATTCCTCGGCGAGGAGGTCGGGGTGACGTGGCGTTCCGAAGGTGGCCGAGCTCGACATCGTCGCGAGCCGACGAAGCTGCGTTGACGCGTCGGGGGCGAACGGTGTCCCGCCCGCGGCGATCTCCGAGTCGGTGTTCGACCGTTCGATGGCGAGGCCGGCATCGACGAGCGCATCGGTCGCGGACGCCCAGGCCCCGCGGATCCGATCGGCGGGATCGTGGGCCCGCAGGCGCCGGCGTCGCCTGCGGTACTTGACGCCGACGATCAGACCTGCCGCGACGAGTACGGGAAGCACGATCGCTGTAAGTGCAACCGAGCCCCTGATCACCCATGTGAGCACGGCCGACAACGCACCATCCGAAGCCGCGTCGACGACCTCGTCGTCATCGGTGGTCTGGCTGTCGGACTCCGGTGGCGGCGCGATCGGAGGCTGTGGCGCAGCGGGTGTCTGGACCTGGGGCTCTGGGGGCGGGGGCGCTCCGTCGTCTGCCTCGGCGGAGGGAACCGGGTCGTAGGCGATCCAACTGCCGTCGTTCAGCTGGACCTCCGGCCAGACCGATGCGTCCGCCGACGACAGCACCAGTGGCTGCCCCGGCGGCGTCACGGTCGCCCCGTCCTCGCCAGCGACGAACCCGGTGGCGACACGGGCCTCGATGCCGAGCGACCGTGCGAGCAGCACGAACGACGTCGCGAACTGCTCGGCGGTCCCGCGCTGGGTGTCGCGGAGGAAGCGGTCGATCAGTGCTTGCTCGAGCCCGCCTCCCTGGACCTGGCTGTCGAGCACGAACTCCTCCCGCATCGTCGTTTCGAGTTGGCCGAGTCGTTCGAGTGCGTCGCCGTCACCGGCGAGACCTTCGGCGAGCTGTGTGAGACCGGACGTGTCCTCGTCGACCAGCCGCGGTGCCACGCCGACCTCGACGGCGTCGCTCGCAGTTGTGGGTGCGTTGGCGACGACGCCGACCATGTCACCAGCTGCCGGCCGTTCGGCGAGTCGCACGACCGTGCGATCGGCGTCGGTCTCGATGGCGGCGTCGACCTCGACCGGCGGCCCGGGCAGCGGCACCAGTGTCAGGTTGTCGTCGAGGAAGCTGACCTGGGCCCGAATCGTCGGCTCGACTGCCGGGCCGAGCGTGGATCCGATGGGCCGCAGCGTCAGGCTCGGCGACCAGCGTCGACCGTCGTAGCTCGTCAGAGCGGCAGTCCGCCACCGCAGTGGCAAGGGGTCGTCGTCGTTCGCGGTGGCAATGTGCAGGTCGGCGGGCGGGTCGAGCTCGCGCAGCGCCAGGGTGGCTTCGATCGGATCGAGCAGCGGTGCCGTCTGCTGGGCCGGGTCGTTGCGGCGGGGATCGGCGCGGGCGTCGAGTGACACCGGCAGAGCGATCAGCACCACCAGTGCAGTGGCGCACCCGAGCAGACCGAGCAGGCGACGTTCGCCGCGCAGCAGCACCATGCGGTCGCTGAGTGTTCCGTCGTTGCGCAGTACCGCAAAGGTGACCGACACCGCGGTGAGACCGACCAGCCATGTCCACGTGACGCCGAGCGGCGCGCTGAGCGCGATCACCGCGACGTAGGTGAGCAACAACGGCAGCAGTCCGAGCAGGTGGAATCGCCGCCGTGCGGCGATCTCGGCGCTGATCGAACACATGGTGGCGAGCGCGGCGGCGACGGTGCCGAGTAGCTCGGGTCGCTCGGGGCTCGGCCAGTCGGTCGACAGCAGCCCCTGCGGACCCGACGTGAACGCGCGTGTGATGTCGCCGATCGATCCGCCGGCCGCCGCGATGGCGATCACGACGGCGAGCAGCACTGCCACGCCCGCGCCCGCGGCCCGTGCGAGCGCAGGCCGCCCGAGCAGGGTCAAGGCGACCGCGGCGGCCGGTAGCGGGGCGACGACGAGCGTCCACTCGTCCTGGTCGAAGATTCCCCCGGCTGCAGCGCCGACGATCGCGAAACCGACCGAGACGACGATGATCCTCGCGCGTGTGAGGCGCGAGTCGGCGAGCCGGTTCACAGCGGGTTCGCTCATGGGCGTCACCCGCCCCACGACCGCCAGCGGCGGACGAACTCGGGGGCGTCGTTGGCAGCGAGGACGATCCCCGGCCCGCCGACCGACCCTGCGCCGATCCGCACCACCGACATGCGCTCCGACGCCGCAAGAGAACTGGACGGTCCGCTCGGACCCGTGACCACGACGACGGACGTGTGGTCGAACCCGCCGGTGAACAGCGCAGCGACGGGCAACAAGTTGCGATCCTCCGACTGGAGGACCGGCGTGAGCAGGTCGAGCACGGCAGCATCGGTCAGCAGTGGCGTCGGTCGGCCGGCGTGGTCGCGATCGGTCGTGCGGACCACCACGTCGAGCCCGGTGCGGATCGCGTGGACGGCGAGGGTCGCGGCGACGTCGACAGCCTCCTCGAAGTCGTCCGCAGTGCCGACCGACGGCGCCGTGTCGAGCACCACGGTGAACTCGGGCCGGCGCACTTCGACGTGCTCGCGCACCATCAACGTGCCGGTGCGAGCCGTCGTGGGCCAGTGGATCATGCGCGGGTCGTCACCGGCGACGTACTCGCGCAACGACACGAACCCCGACATCGGGTCGGCGGTCGCCCGCCGGAGCACCGACTCGTTCTCGACGACGCGCACGGCTCCGTGCGGGCCGACGAGGTCGTAGATCTTCGGATGGACGATCACCGAACTGCGCACGGTGTCGCGGCGGCTGCCGACCGTGAGCCAGAACGGGTCGATCCGTTCGATCTCGAACGGGCCGACGTCGAACATCCCGCGGCGGCGCGTCGGGATCGCTCCGGTCAGCGTGTCCTCGGCGTTCGAGGCCACCGGTGCCACGTCGACGCGGATTTCGGCGCCGTCGCACCGGTCGATGATCGTGGCACGTCCGGAGCGGAACCGGGTGGCGTTGCGAACCCGGTAGCCGACGACGATCGGGTCGCCCCGCGGGACACGGACCGCATGCAGCCGGCGGGTGACCACCGCGCGCAACGGCCGCTGCGACACCCAGACCGCCACCAGGAGGACCGCTCCGATCGCCAACGCGGCGACCACGAGTTCTTCGTAGTTCCACCACCAGCCGACGATCGCCAGCACCAATCCGGTGAGGACGGTACCGAGGCCCGACTTGGTGAGCACGCTCAGCTCTCTCGGGTACGCGGCACCGGGACGTCGTCGATGATGTCGGCCAGCACGGTCTCGACCCTCGCCCCGCGCAGTTCGGCCTCGGCGGTCAGCGCCATGCGGTGAGAGCACACGGGCGCCGAGACCGACTTCACGTCGTCGGGCGTGACGTAGTCGCGGCCGTCGGTGGCCGCGAACGCTCGTGCGACGCGCAGCATGGTGAGGGTGCCGCGTGTCGACACGCCCAGGCGGAGGTCGGGGTGGACCCGCGTGGCGTTGGCGATCTGCACGATGTAGCCGTGCACCGATCTCACGACGTCGACCGTGTCGATCTCGGAGATCGCCCGGTCGAGTTCGGCCGGATCGGTGATCGGTTCGAGGTCGTCCTCGGCGCGGTGACGGTGGAACCCCTCGAGGATCGACACCTCGGTGTCGGGGTCGGCGTAGCCGAGGGTGAGCCGCATCGCGAAGCGGTCCAGTTGGACGTCGGGCAGCGGGAAGGTGCCCTGGAAGTCGCGCGGGTTCTGGGTGGCGATCACGAAGAACGGGCGGGGGACCGGCCGGCTGACGCCGTCCGCGGTGACCTGGCGTTCCTCCATCACCTCGAGCAGTGCCGACTGGGTCTTGGGACTCCCGCGGTTGATCTCGTCGCCGATCAGCACGTTGGTGAACACGGGACCCTCGCGGAACGTGAACGTGCTCGTGCGTTGGTCGAACACCATCACGCCGGTGATGTCGGTGGGCAGCAGATCGGGGGTGAACTGCACCCGCGTCCAGGTTCCGGCGATCGAGTTCGCGATCGCCTTGGCCAGGCTGGTCTTTCCGGTGCCGGGGACGTCGTCGAGCAGCAGGTGCCCTTCGGTCAGCAGACAGCACAGCGCCAACCGGATCTCGTCGCGCTTGCCGCGCACGACACGGTCCACATTGTCCAGCAACGCGTCGGCGACCTGGGCAGCGGTGGTGACCATGCGCCGAGTGTAGGGGCGTGTTCACGCTGCGTGGAGGGCACCGGGCCGTCGACGACCTCAGTGATGAGCGAACCGCCCGAATACCGACACTTCGCTCATCGCAAACGCGGGCGATCGTGGTGGTCCGACCTGGATGGGTCGGACGGTGGCGGGTCTGCGTGTTGCGGCTCAGTCCCACTCGATGCGCAGGTTGCCCAGTGCGTCTCGCAGGACGGCGGCCAGTTCCCGTGAGCGCGGGAGCTGGGGCTCGATGCGGTCGATCTCGCCGACCTCGGGAAGTGCGGCTCCTGCGGGGATGCGCAGGAGGTCGGCGAGCGGATCCGTTCGCGGAGGCGCCGGCTCGCGCTGGATGGCCGCGCCGTCGCCCGGGCGCACCAATCGCAGGTGCCGCCCCGTCCGCCCGGACCCGGCCGCGACGGGCTGTGGGTCGTCGTCGGTGTCGCGGCGGTCGTCGTGGCGGTCGTCGTGGTCCTCGTACTCGGACGCGCGGCCGCGCCACAGGTCGAGGAGTTCGGGTTCGAGGAGGAACTCGTCGCTGAGCGTGAACATCGTGGCCACGACGTGCTTGCACGCGTAGTTGTCCCAGTTGTCAGCGTCCGGACACGTGCAGGTGTACCTCACGTCGCGACGCAGCGGCATCCCGTTGCCGGGCGTGACCGCCACGACCGCGATGTACGGCGTCGAGCGCGAGCCCTGGATCTCGCAGGTGACGGTGCCGGGGTCGATCACGATGTCGAGCACGGAACCGTCCTTCGCGTACTGCTTGCCGCGACGCAGGCGCGAGGGATCGCTCATCTCGGCCGCGAGGACCTTCATCATCGTGGCGGGAAGGCGTCCGGGATGGTTGGCGCCGAACGGCTTGCGCGGCCGGCTCACGAGTCGGCTCCTGCGTGACGATGGCTCACGAGTCCATCTCCAGAACCACCAGGTCGCGGAGTTCGTCGGTCGACAGCTCCGACAGCCACGCTTCGCCGGTGCCGACCACCGACTCGGCGAGCTTGCGCTTGTCGTCGATGATCACGCCGATGCGTTCCTCGACCGTGCCCTCGCACACGAGCTTGTGCACGTTGACGGTGCGGTCCTGGCCGATGCGCCACGCGCGGTCGGTCGCCTGGTCCTCGACGGCCGGGTTCCACCAGCGGTCGTAGTGGATCACCTGGCTGGCCGCGGTGAGGTTGAGGCCGGTGCCGCCGGCCTTCAGCGACACGAGCAGCAACGGCGGCCCCGTTCGGTCCTGGAATGCGTCGACCATGCGGTCGCGGCCCGTCCTCGACACACCGCCGTGCAGGAACGGTGGGTCGAAGTGGAACTGGTCGTTGACGTGGGTGCGCAGCAGCTCGCCCATCTCGCGGAACTGGGTGAACACGAGGGCGCGCTCGTCGGCGTCGAGGAGTTCGGTGACGAGCTCGTCGAATCTCGTCAGCTTGCCGGACCGCCCGGCGAGGCGCGACCCGTCGCCGAGCGCGTGCGCGGGATGGTTGCAGATCTGCTTGAGGCGCATCAGCGCCGCGAGCACCAGGCCGCGGCGCCTCATGCCCTTGGCCTGTTCGGCGTCGGCGAGCAGCTGGTCGACGACCTGCTGATAGAGCGTGGCCTGTTCTCGCGTGAGCTTGGCGTAGGCGATCTGCTCGATCTTGTCCGGCAGGTCGGGGAGCAGGCGCTTGTCGGCCTTGGTGCGCCGCAGGATGAACGGCTGGGTGATGTGGCGCAGGCGGGCCGCCGCGTCGGCGTCACCGTGCCGTTCGATCGGCGTGCCGAAGCGCTCGCGGAACTTCTGCAGACTGCCGAGCAGGCCCGGGTTGACCGCGTCGAGGATCGACCACAGTTCGCTCAGCCGGTTCTCGACGGGTGTGCCGGTGAGCGCGATCTTCTGGCCGGCACGCAACTGGCGGACCGCGCGGGCTGCCTTGGTGTTCGGGTTCTTCACCATCTGCGCTTCGTCGAGCACCACGGTCGACCACTCGACGTCACCGAGGTGTTCGAGGTCGCGGGGGAGCAGGCCGTAGGTGGTGATGACGAGCTGGCGGTCGGGGTCGGCGGTGAAGAGGGCATCGTCGTCGACGGCCTGTTTGCGGTTGGCGCCGTGATGGATGGTGACGTCGAGTTTCGGCGTGAACCGGGCGGCCTCCTGGCTCCAGTTGCGCACGACGCTGAGGGGGCACACCACCAGGTGAGGCCCGGGTCGTTCGAGCAGGTGGGCGAGCGTGGTGGCGGTCTTGCCCAGGCCCATGTCGTCGGCGAGGCAGCCGCCGAGGCCGAGCTTGGCGAGGAACTGCAGCCAGGACAGTGCCCGGCGTTGGTAGTGGCGCAGTTCGCCGACGAACTCGGCCGCTTCGTGGGTCTCGTCGAGGCGCTCGTCGGGCATGCCCGCCAGCAGGTTGCGCACCCAGTCGGCGTCGGCTGAGGTCGATTCGTCAAAGCCGTCGCGCAAGGTGATCAACGGCGAGGGTCCGTCCGCGGCACCGTCGGCGTCGGCGGGGTCACCGCCGAGGGTCTCGTCGTTCGCGAGGCGCAGCAGCTCGATCGGGGTGACGGACGCTTTGGTGGTCCGGAGCTCGGTGAGCTTGGCGCGCTTGCGACGCAGTTCGTCGGCGTCGATGCGCACCCAGCGGTGGCCGGTGTGCAGCAGGGTCGCGCCGGCCTCCTCGGCGCGGGCGATCTCGGCCTCGGAGATCTCCTCGTCGCCGATCACCATCTTCCACTCGACGAGTGCTTCGGCGCCGAACTGCTTCTTGCGGTCGTCGGCCGGCGACGGCGTGGCCTCGCCGTTGATGCTCATGCGCGTGCGGATGAGGCGTTCGGGGCCGATCAGTTCGATGCCCAACCGCTGGAGCTCGACCGGCGCGATGTCGAGGAAGTCCTCGGCGACGTCGAGTTCGAGTTCGATCTGCGTCGGTTCGTGTTCGAGTGCCAGGTCGGTGAGGCCGGGGATCGTCTTGATCTGATCGACGGTGGCGCCGATCAGCTCGCGGAGCCGATCGAGGTGCTGTGCACCCTTGGCGACCTCCAACGCGGTGTCGTTCGCGTCCCACACGTCGTTCGCGGTGCACCAGCGTGCGCTGTCGCGGTCGTCGACGAGTTCGAGCCGCACGACCCACGGGTCGCCCGGATCGTCGGAGATCACGAGGCGGATGCGCGGGACGACCACCGGTTCACCGGCGAGGCGGCGCTGGTGCCGGTCGAGTTCGTCGCGCAGTTGGCGCAGTGCGTCGTCAAAGTCGTCGGTGCCGCCCCGCACTACGTGATCGGGTTTGGCGAGTGCGCCGAACGTGGCGCGCAACGCCTGGGCCTCGGGCTTGCGCTGGCGGCCGAGGTTGGCCTTCCAGCCGTACTGGAACAGGAACGACCGGGCGATCCCATCGACGAGCTGGGCGTAGATCGTCGACGCCTCGACGCCGGAGCCCGCCGTGCAGATCGGCGGCATCGAGGCCGCGAGCGCGGCGATGGTGGCATCGATCGACTCGGTCGTGACCGGCTTCCATCGGGCGACGGTGAATGGGCCCTCGTTCACGATCACCGGTGTGATCCGCCCGGCCGACACCGTGCGGCGGGCGAGCTCGGCGACCCGGGCGAACCACGCGAGCGAGTCGGACAGGAACGGTTCGCCCGGCAGTTCCGACAGCCACACGGCAGTGCCCATCGCGTCGAGCTGCACCGAGGAGGCGTGCAGTGACGGTCGGCCGTCGATGTCGAGGCTGATCCGCCCGATCGCGCCGTACGAGACCGGGGTGTCGTGCCAGCCGGTGCGCGACCCGTCGGCGTCGAGGTGGCGGAACCCGCCGTAGAGCCACGCCATCGGCGCGGTGTCGATGCCGTTCCACCCCCATACGTGCAGCGCGCCGCTGCGCCACGTCCCCTGCGCGAGGTGCGCAGGCCGGTGACGCGTCAGCGAGGCCATCCTCACGACGCTACCGACGGGCTGTCACCGAGTTGCCCGTTACGTCAGGGGTCAGACCCCAGATGTAACGCCGGCGCCGGAGAACGACCGCAGCGCGTCGGCCATTGCGGCACGGGCGTACTCGGAGGTGACCATCGCATCGACGGCCGGGATTGCGGTGTGGGTCTGGCCGGGGCACTGCAGGTGTTGCACCGGCACGCCTGCGCCGGCCAGCGCCGCCGCGTATGCGTCGCCCTCGTCGCGCAACGGGTCGAACTGGCAGGTGACCACCAGCGCGGGCGGCAGGCCCGACAGGTCGTCGGCGAGCAGCGGCGACGCCTTCGGATCGGCGCGGTCGGCCGGGTCGCAGTAATGGTCCCAGAACCAGTCCATCAGCGAGGCGGTGAGCCCGAGGCCCTCGGCGTTGTCGAGGTAGGACGCCCGCTTGGCGGTGCCGTCGGTGACCGGGCACAGCAACACCTGCCCGGCGATCGACGGGCCGCCGGCGAGCTTCGCCTGCTGTGCGGTCACCGCCGCGACGTTGGCGCCGGCACTCCATCCCGCGACGGCGACCTGGCCCGGGATCCCACCCAATTCCACGGCGTGGTCGGCGATCCACGTCGCCGCTGCCAGGCCGTCGTCGGCAGCCGCCGGGAAGCGTGCCTCGGGGGCGTGGCGGTAGTTCACCGACACGACGATCGAGTTCGAGTTGACGCACAGGTAGCGGCACAGCGGATCATCGGAGGTGGCGCTGCCGAGCACCCAGCCGCCGCCGTGGAAGTAGACGGCGATCGGGTGCGGCCCGTCGGTCGCCGGCCGGTACAGCCGGTACTCGAGCGTCGAGCCGTCGGCGCCAGGGAGCGTGCCGTCGACGATCTCGCCGACGTCGGGACCCGGCGGCATCATCGCCCCGGACGCGTCCATGAACGCGCGGGCACCGTCGACCCCCATCGTCTCGATCGGCGGCAGCTCCATCTCGGCCATCGTCTCGAGCATCACCTGCACGTCCGGCTTGAGCTCGCGGATGATCCCGTCGTTGACGGTCCGACCCGAGGCCCCGTCGAGCACGAACCCGAGGTAGTCGCGCTCGACCACTTCGTCGCACGTCGCCCGGTACCTCCCGACGCCGCCCGGATAGGGCAGGAACACCTGCGGCTTGCCGGGCACGTTGACGCCCATGTACCACGAGTTGGCGGTGGGCATCAGGGTCATGTCTGCGAACTCGTTGCTGTGCTGCACCCACCGGGTCTCGGCGAGCTCGGTCGGCTCGATCGTGTCGAGGTCCCGCTCGCGCACGTGCACGAGGGCGTCGGCGATCCAGTCGACGTGCTGCTCGATCGACACCATCATGTTCGACAGCACCGACGGGCTGCCCGGCCCGGTGATCATGAACAGGTTCGGGAACCCCGACGTCATCAGCCCGAGGTAGGTGACCGGGCCGTCGGCCCACTTCTCCTTCAGCGTGAGCCCGTCGCGTCCGGTGATGTCGACGCCGACGATCGCCCCGGTCATCGCGTCGAAGCCGGTGGCGAACACGATCGCGTCGAACTCGAACGATTCGTTGGTCGTGTCGATGCCGGTCTCGGTGATCGTGGAGATCGGGTCCTTGCGCAGGTCGACCAGGCGCACGTGCGGGAGGTTGTAGGTCTCGTAGTAGTTGGTGTCGAGACAGGCTCGCTTCGTACCGACGTAGTGGTTGGTCGGACACAGAGCGTCGGCGACCTCGGGGTCGTTCACGATCGATCGGATCTTGCCGTGGATGAAGTCGCGCAACGTGTCGTTCGACTCGGCGTCGAACATGGTGTCGCTGAACGTGCCGGTGATCCCGAGCAGTTCGCCGGCCTCCCACATCGCCTCGTAGCGAGCGGTGCGCTCCTCGTCGGAGACCATGAGGGCACCTTCCATCGGCGTCTCGCGTGGCACGCCGGCGGCCGAGCGGCGGGCCTCGTCGCGGTAGGCGCCGGGGTCGGCGAGGAACGGCGCGAGGCGCTCGTCGGAGATGGGGCCGTTGCGGGCAGGGATCGAGAAGTTCGGAGTGCGCTGGAACACGGTGAGCTGGTCGGCCTCGGCAGCGATCAGCGGGATCGACTGCACCGCCGACGACCCGGTGCCGATCACGGCGACGCGCTTGCCGGTGAAGTCGACGCCGTCGTGGGGCCACGTACTCGTGAAGTACACCTCGCCGGTGAAGCGGTCGGTGCCCTCGATGTCGGGCACCTTCGGCATCGACAGGCAGCCGGTGGCCATGATGTAGTAGCGGCACGAGAGGTCGTCGCCGGTGTCGGTGTGGATCGTCCACCGGTGCGTGTCGTCGTTCCACACGGCGGAGGCGACCCGCGTGTTGAACCGGATGTCGCGTCGCAGGTCGTGCTTGTCGGCGACGAACTGGGCGTAGCGCAGGATCTCGGGCTGGGCGGCGTAGCGCTCGGACCATGTCCACTCCTGCTGGAGTTCCGGGTCCCAGCTGTAGGAGTAGTCGACCGACAAGATGTCGCAGCGGGCGCCCGGGTACCGGTTCCAGTACCACGTGCCGCCGACGTCGTCCGCGGTCTCGAGCACGATGGCGCTGAAGCCGGCGCGCCGCATGCGGACCAGTTCGTACATGCCGGCGAACCCGGCACCCACGATCACCACGTCGACGTCGGTCGTCCTGCTCTCGGTCATCTCGTCCCCTTCGATCGATCCCCGGCCGTCAGTGTCGCGCCCCGGCGTCGTCTGGTTCGACCCGGACCGTGTCGTCCGGTCCATCGTCCGGACGACACGCGCTTCGGGTCACAACCAGTCGAATGGTAGAATAAATGACATGAAAGCAACCATTGACAGTGCCGGAAGAATGGTGGTACCGAAGGCAATTCGTGACCGTCTCGGCCTGGTACCTGGTGATGTCGAGGTCGAGATCGATGGATCAGACCTGCGGATCCGTCCCATCGTGGACGACGCAGTTGTCACCGACGGCGGCTGGCTGGTGGTGAGCACCTCGGGCGCGACGTTGACCGACGACGACGTGCGAGCGCTTCGCGATGCCGACCAGCGCTGATCCGGAACTGCTCGTCGACACCAGCGTCGCGGTCGCCCTGTGTGTCGCCGACCACGAGGGCCGGCCTCCCAGCCGCAGGGTCGTCGAGGGGCGACGAATCGGCCTGGCCGGGCACGCTGCCTGGGAAACGTTCTCGGTGCTCACGCGACTCCCGCCTCCCGCACGCCTGAGCCCAACGGTCGCGAGTCGCATGCTCGCGTCGAACTTCCCGTTCACCCGATTCCTCGGTCAGGCGGAGAGCGCAGCGCTCCTCGAACTGCTCGAGGTCCTCGAGATCAGCGGCGGATCGATCTACGACGCCCTGGTCGGCTCGGTCGCGGCGGGAGCGGGAGTGCCGCTGGTGACGCGCGATCGACGTGCGCTGCCGACGTATCGACTGCTCGATGTCGACGTCGTGCTCGCGTTCTGACGCCGCCCGCCCCCACACCTCGTTTGCGTCGAGATTCCGGCGACCCGCCCCACCGAAACTGCGACGCAAACGGGTCAGACGGTGACGGGGTCCATGGCGTCGGCGACCAGGTCGACCGAGCGGAGGCGCTGGCCGATCGTCGGTGACGCGTGCGCCGTGATCAGCTCGTCGGCGCCCGCGATCCGGGCGAACTCGTCGAGGTACGCCGCGACGTGATCGGGGGTGCCCACGGCTGAGTAGTGCATCATCTGCGCGATCTGCTGGCCCTGCGGCGAGGCGAGGATGGCGTCGGCCTCGTCGTCGGAGAGGTCTCGGCCCGGAGCCACGAACCGGGCCACGCGCCAGCGGCGCACGGTCGTCCACTGTTCCTGCGCGTCGTCGTCGGAGTCGGCGGCGATCACGTTCACCCCGGCGATCGCGTACGGCTCGGCGAGCTGCGCCGACGGCTGGAACTCACGGCGGTACAGCGCGATCGCGTCGATCAACGCCGCAGGCGCGAAGTGCGAGGCGAACGCGTACGGCAGTCCGAGCATCGCGGCGAGCCGAGCGCCGAACAGCGACGACCCGAGGATGTAGAGCGGCACGTTCGTGCCGGCACCGGGGACCGCGACGACGCCGGGGATGCGCGACTCGCCGCGCAGGTACCCCTGCAGTTCGAGCACGTCGTCGGGGAACCGGTCGGACGAGTGGGCGTCGCGCCGCATCGCCCGCATCGTGTTCTGGTCGCTGCCGGGGGCGCGACCGAGCCCGAGGTCGATCCGCCCCGGGTGGAGCGTCGCGAGCGTGCCGAACTGCTCGGCGATCGTGAGCGGCGAGTGGTTCGGCAGCATCACGCCGCCCGCACCGAGACGGATGGTCGAGGTGTTCGCCGCGACGTGGGCGATCAGCACACTCGTCGCCGACGATGCGATCGACGCCATGTTGTGATGCTCGGCGTACCAGACCCGTTCGTAGCCGCGGGCCTCGGCGCGTTGCGCGAGCGCGACGCTGTTGGCGAACGCGTCGGCCGCGGTCTCCCCGCGACCGATGATCGCGAGATCGAGGATCGACAGCGCCGGCGTCACGCGGTCAAGGATGCCGGTCCGCGGCGAGAACGACACGGAGACCGTTCACCGGTGTCACTTCAACGGGCGAAGAATGCCTTCGCCTTGTCGGTGCCGAAGAGGAAGTAGAGGACGATCAGCGCGCCGACGATCATGCCGATCGCACTGGCCTGCCGGTTCGAGTCCAGCTTGACCAGCGCGTAGATCCCCGAGACGATCTGTGACACCTCGACCAGGCCGATGAGCGCGCGCGACAGACGGCTCCCGCGCAGCAGGCCGAACGCGAGCAGCACCGACAGGGTGCCGATGACGAGCAGCGCGATGCCGAACCCGGTCGCCTGCGACGACGTCATGTCGGCGTCGGTGAGGAAGGTGTCGTCGTTGCGTTCGACCAGCACGGTGATGCCGATCCCCATCTGGGCGAGGCCGATCACGATCATCACGATCGAGATGACGGTCACGAGGAATGGACGTTTCATGTCAGCGTTGCCTTCTGTTGTGACGGTTGGGTGGAACGGCTACGGATCAGATCGATCGCGAGCAGCAGGACGGCGGCGATCGCGACACCGATGGCACCGCCGCCGATCACGTCGAGCGGATTGTGGGCGCCGAGGTACACACGGGCGACGGCGTTGAGCGACGCGACCACCACCGGAACCCAGCGCCATCTGCCGGGCAGCACCGGCCAGAGCAGCGCGGCCACGCCCCACGCGATGATCGCGTGGCCCGACACGAACGAGAGCCCGTCGAGCGGCACGTCGCCGCGGAAGTTGCCGCAGTCAGGGTCGAACGCCGTGGGGTCCGCGGCGTCGTACCCGCAGATCGTCGTTCCCGGCCGTTCGCGCTCGACCAACTGCTTGACGACGCCCTTCTCGACCAGCAGCTTGAGCGGCACGAAGAGCACGAGCGCGAGAGCGAGCCACCACCGCTTGAAGGCAGCGGCGACCGCGGCCACGACCAGGGGTACCAGCAGCAGGCCGGCGAGTTGGAACACCCACATCGGACCCTCGAGCCAGTCGGGGAGGTCGTTGATCGCGTGGAAGATCGATTCCTCCCACCCGGGGACCTCACCGGAGGAGGCGACCAGCCCGGCAAGGACGGCGATGACCACCGCGACGATCGCCGTGATCGTCCACGCCCGCCGGTCGATGGCCATGTCGATGGTCATGCGGTCTCCTTCGACGCACGTCGGTCGACCACGTCCACGACGCCGAGGGCGCCCAGCGCGACCAGCACCCCGAAGCTCCAGCCGCCGACGACATCTGCGGGAAGGTGGACGCCGTGCACGATCCGCGCGACGCCGACCAGCACCGCGACGACCGCCGCCACCGGCCGCCAGCGTCGCGGCAGCGCCGCCATCGCCATGATCGCCGCGGTCGCGGCGACGGCACTGTGGCCCGACACGTAGCCGAGGCCGGTGCCATCGCCTTCACGGACGATCACCTCAGGGAGGTACGTCAGCGGTCGGTCGCGCTCGACGATCCGCTTGACCCCCTTCGCGCCGAACCAGGCGACGAGACCGGCGACCACGGTGGCGCCGCTGAGCAGCCAGTCCCGCTTGAACGCTGCGATCGACACCGCCACCACGATCGGGCCACCGAGCGTGCCGGCCTGCATGATCGGGTAGAGCACCGAGGCGGCCGCGTCGGGGGCGTCGTTGATCCACTCCGTGAGCCGGAGTTCCCAGTCGGGTACCGGGTCCCGCATCGCGACGACGTACGAGGCGAGCAGGCCGGCGCCCGCCGCGACCGCGACGGCCCCCGGATGCTCCAGGCCACCCCAACTGGCGCGCCCCGTCGCCTCATCTGCTCTCACCCGGGTAGTTGAGCACATGGTCGCTGTGCGCAGAAGCATCTTCTGGCACACTTGGCCACCGACGTGCGCACCGGTGCACACCGATCCCGAGGACAGCCGCCCGATCATGAGCGTCAGCAGCACCGAACCGGAGGCCACACCGCGCCGCCATCTGTCCGACATCACCGGTCTCGGATCTCGGGAGGAGGCCACACGGGGCTACGTCCGCTCGCCGGAAGACGTCCTGCGGGTCGTCGTGTTCGGGTTCCTCATGCTGGTGCTGATGGCCCTCACCCGCTGGGCGCAGGACTCGATCACCGGGTTCGAGGAGGACCTGATCGATCTGCTGGGATTCGTGAGCCCCACGATCGAGCGGGTGATCAAGGGAGCCCTCGAGGTCACCGTGGGTCTCGTCGGCATCTTCGTGCTCCTCGTGCCGTTGATCAGCCGTCGTTATCGGCTGTTCGGGTACCTCTTCCTGGCCCAGTTCGCCGCCACGCTCCTGATGCTGGGCGCTGAGGCCCTCGTCGACCGCGACGAGTCGGAGCGTGTGATCAACGAACTCGCCGACCGGGCGGGCATCGAGGCGGCCACGACCTCCGGTGCCGTCGGGATCGCGACGATGGCGGCCGCGTTCATCGTGCTCGCACCGTTCGTATCGCGGCGCTGGCGACGGACCGGGGTCGTGGTGATCTCGATCGTCACCCTGCTGACGATCATCGTGTCGCTCCGGCTTCCGGCCGATGCGCTCCTCGCGCTCCCCCTCGGCGCGCTGTGCGCCACGCTCGTGCTGCTCGCCTTCGGCCGCCCCGACCGCCGGCCGACGCTCGACGCGATCCGCTCGGCACTGCGCGACGCTGGCCTCCCGGCGACCGAGGTCCGTCAGGCGAAGGTCGACGCCCGTGGCTCGACGCCGTATTTCGCAACCCTCGACGACGGCAGCGAGCTGTTCGTCAAGGTGCTCGGATCGCAGGAGCGGGCGGCCGACCTGCTCTTTCGGATCTACCGGTTCCTGCGGTTGAAGAACGTCGGCGACGACCGTCCGTTCTCGTCGCTTCGTCGCACGATCGAACACGAGGCGCTCGTCGCGCTGATGGCCCGCGACGTCGACGTCAAGACGCCCCGGCTGCGCGGCGTGGTCGACGTCGGTGCCGACTCGATGCTGCTCGCCTACGACATGATCGGGGGCGGCTCCCTCGACGGGGTGGAGGACGACGCCGTCACCGACGACCTCATGCGCAGGATCTGGGAACAGGTCGGGGTGCTGCGCCGTCACCGCATCGCCCACCGCGACCTCCGACGCGCCAACGTGTTCGTCGGCGACGACGGGGTGCCGTGGATGATCGACTTCGGGTTCTCCGAGGTCGCGGTGCCCGACGAATTGCTCGATGCCGATGTCGCGCAGCTGCTCGCATCGCTCGCCGTCGTCGTCGGTGCCGAACGGGCGGTGACCGCCGCGATCGACGTGCTCGGCACCGACGCCGTCGGCGAGGCGCTCCCGCGCCTCCAGCTCCGGGCGCTCAGCGGTGCGACCCAGACCGCTCTCAAGGAGCACAAGGGCCTGCTGACCGAGCTGCAGAACGAGGTCGTCGAGCGCTGCGGCGTCGAAGACGTCGAATTCGTCCAGTTGGAGCGCACCAGCCGCAAGACGATCGTCACGATCGCGGCGCTGGTCCTCGCGACGTACTTCCTCTTCCCCCAGTTCGCCGACCTGCCCGGCATCGTCGACCAGATCCGCGAGGCCGAGTGGTCGTGGACGCCGCTGGTGGTGCTCGCGTCAGCGATGACCTACGTCGCCGCGTCGGTCAGCCTGGCGGGAGCGATTCCCGAACGTCTGCCGGCTGGTCCGCTGGTGACGTCGTCGTTCGCCTCGTCGTTCGCCTCGAAGCTGGCACCGGCCGGCATCGGCGGCATGGCGCTCAACATGCGGTTCCTGCAGAAACAGGGGGTCGACCGGGCGGTGGCCGCGTCGGGCATCGGGCTCAACACGATCGCCGGCCTCGTCGGGCACCTGAGCCTGGTGGGCATCTTCATCGTGTGGGCGGGGAGCGATGCGTTCGGCAGCTTCCGGCTCCCCGACCCGAAGTACTTCGTGATCGGAATCGCCGTGGTCGCGGCGCTCGCTGCCATCGCGCTCGCGGTGCCACAGACCCGCCGTCTGCTCCGCGAACGGCTGGTCCCCGTGCTCGGCAAGGCCGTGGAGGGCGTCGGGGCGGTGATCCGTCGGCCCGGCAAGGTCGTGATGTTGCTCGGTGGGTCCACGCTCGTCACGCTGGCCTATCTGACCACCCTGTACTTCAGCCTCGAAGCCTTCGGCGGTGGACTGCCGTTCGCCACCGTCGGCGCCGTCTTCCTCGTCGGGTCGGCCGTCGCCCAGGCGGCGCCGACGCCAGGCGGGCTGGGCGCCGTCGAGGCGGCGCTGATCGCCGGTCTGGTCGCCGCCGGACTTGACAACACCGTTGCCGTGCCGGCGGTGTTCTTCTATCGGCTGTTCACGTTCTGGGCGCCGATCCTGCCCGGCTGGTTGAGCTTCCAGTGGCTGCAGCGCAACGACTATCTGTGACCGGCCGCGTGACTCCGAGCGCAGTACCGTGCGTCCCGTGCGGTCACCTCATGTTCACGGCGACGGACCGCTGATGCCGTGAGCACCCGCATGACCGCGTTGGGCACGATCACCCGATGGGTCGAATCGATCACCCCGTCGACGCCCGACGATGACGCGCGTGCGGCGGTCGACGAACTGATCCCGGTCGGTCCCGAACTCGGTGCGTACGTCCGACGCTTCTGCGCGCTGATCGCACTGTCGGCGTCGATCGCCTCGTTCGGACTGCTGGCCGACTCGGGTGCGGTGGTGATCGGGGCCATGCTGGTCGCGCCGCTGATGACCCCGATCATGGGAGCGGCCGCAGCGACCGTGACCGCGGACAACCGTCGGCTCCTGCGAGCGCTGGCGATCATCGCCCTCGGCACCTTGCTCGCGATCCTCGTCGGCGGGCTGATGAGCATGCTGGCAGGTGGAACGGTGGTCGACGTGCGGGCGCTGCCACAGGAGATCCGCAGCCGCACCTTCCCGGGGCTGCTCGACCTCGGCATCGCCATCAGTGCCGGCGCGGCGGCCGGGTACGTCCTGCCGCGGCGGTCCGCCATCTCGGCGTTGCCCGGCGTCGGCATCGCGGTCGCGCTCGTGCCGCCGTTGGCCACCGTCGGCATCACGGCCGAACTCGGGCTGTCGAGCGAGGCGCGCAACGCCCTGTTGCTGTTCGTGACGAACCTCGCGGCGATCGTCTTCGCCGCCGGCATCGTGTTGCTGCTGAGCGGCTTCCGACCCGAGGTCCGCACGAGCCGGAGCGTTCTGCACCGGCGGCTCGCACTGACACTCGTCCTGGTCCTGCTGGTCGCGATCCCGTTGACGCTGCACACCCAGTCGGTGCTGGGCGACCAGCGCCTGCAGAACGCCGTGGTCCGCTCCGTGGAAGTGTGGGACGACGAGGTACGCATCGTCGAGAGCGAGGTCGACGTCGCCGGCGGGCGAGCGACGGTCGAACTCCTGCTGGTCGGACCCGGCCAGCCCCGGGCGGTGTGGGCGCTCGCGGAGGAGATCCGAGGGCGATTCGGGGGGCCGGTGGACCTGCGCGTGTTGTACCAGGGCAACGAGGTGTTCGTGGTGAGTGCGCGATGAAGCGTCGTCTCGCCGGCCTGGCCGGCGTCGCAGGTGTCGTCGCCGTCGTCGCGCTGATCGCCTCGTGCTCCGGGTCGTCGAGCGATGGGGACACGGACGCCGTCACCGTGTTCGGGCCCTGGGTGGGGGCCGACGCCGACGCCATGGCGGACGTGCTCGACGGGTTCGACGGCGCCGAGGTGAGGTACACCGGAAGCGGGGACTTCGTCACCGATTTCGACGTTCGGATCGGGTCCGGGCTGGATCGTCCCGACGTCGCCCTCGTCCCGCAGCCGGCCATCATCGACGAGCTGATCGCGAGTGGGGACCTGGTTCCCTTCTCCGATGAGGTCGCGTCGGCCGTCGCCGACGGATTCGCCCCTGGTTCGTGGGACCGCACCGAGGACGGGTTCGTCTACGTCCTGCCGTACCGGAGCAACGTGAAGTCGCTCGTCTGGTACCGGCCCGAGGTGTTCGCGGCCAACGGCTGGGCGGTGCCCGCGTCGATGGACGAACTCGAGGCGCTCGTCACCGAGATCCAGTCGGGCTCCGTCATCGTTCCGTGGTGCTTCAGCATCTTCGCCGGTGGTGAGACCGGCTGGCCGGCGACCGACTGGATCGAAGACCTCGTGCTGCGCGAGTCCGGCCCGGAGGTGTACGACCAGTGGGTGGACGGTGAGATCGACTTCTCGGACCCCCGGATCCAGCGAGTATTCGAGACCTTCGACCGACTCGTCCTTGCGCAGGGGCGTGTGCTCGGTGGACGTTCGGACGTGCTGGAGGTGGAGGTAGCGCGGGCGGGTGACGGGCTGTTCACCACCGAGCCGGGATGCGCGATGTTCAAGCAGGCGAGCTTCGCGACGACGTGGTTCCCTGATGGCACCTCGATCAGCCCGGGTGGTGACGTCGACTTCTTCATCCTCCCCGACGAGGAACCCGACGCGACTCCACCGCTCCTCGTCGCCGGCACGGGCGCCGTGCAGCTCTCCGCCCGCCCGGAGGTCGACGAGATGATGGCGTACCTGGCCTCCCCGGAGGGCGCCGACGCCTGGGCCTCGCGGGGCGGCTACGTGAGCGCTCGCACCGATGTCGACCCGGACCGCTACTACCGCGGCGTCGACGCCCGCTTCAGCGCGCTGCTGCAGAACGCGCCGGTCACACGGTTCGACGCCTCCGACCAGTTCGACTCGACGCTGCGAGAAGCCGTCCTCGATGGCATCACGGCCTGGATCGCCGGTCGCGTGACGCTCGACGAACTCCTCGCCTCCCTCGACGAGGTTGCAGCGGGCTGAGCACGCCTGTTCCCTGTCCAGGGAAGCGACTACCATGCACCCGAACCCCTTCACGGAAAGCGAGACCCCATGGACCTCAAGCAGAAGCTGATCGACCTCGCTCGCGAGGCGACCGGCGATCCGACGATCACCGTTGCCGGCGACTTCCAGCCGAAGGGGATGACCTGGAAGGTCGCCGCCGGCGCAGCCGCTGGTTCGGTCCTCGGTGACGCCGTCGGTGGCGACGTCAGCCAGGCGGCGGGTGCCGGTGCCGGCGCGGTGGCCGGTCGCTACGCGGCGACGTCGGGAGAGCTGCCTGCCGTCATCGTGCTGGCCGCGTCACCGACCAAGCTGTACCTGATGACCTCGAACAACGCGAAGGGCATCATCCTGGCCAAGCACCTGCTCCTGATCGACACCCTGGACCGGGCGAACCTGAGCGTCGAGATGCACCAGAAGGCGACGGTGCGCACCGCGGTGATCACCGACGCCTCGACGGGCCACGAGTACAAGATCGAGGGCAAGCGGATCTTGTTCCACCACATGAACGACATGCTCGACGCGCTGGCGGCCGACGACAGCGACGACGCCGAGCATGAGACCGCCGTCGCCGCCGGCTGACCCGGTCCGGGTTCGGCGAGTCAGGTGGCGTTGATCGCGTCGAGCACTTCGAGGCGAGTGGAACGCATCGCCGGGATCAGGGAAGCGAGGAATCCCAGCACCGTCCCCGCTGCGAGCACGAGCACCAGCATCCCCCACGGCACGTTGATCGCGATACCCGCGTCGGAGAGGCGGTCGATCGACGAGATGAGCCCCACGCCCATGATCAGGCCGAGCGCGACGCCCGAGAAGGTGCCCAGCGCGGCGATGAGCACCGATTCGATTCGCACCATCCGCCGCACCCGCCTGTCGACCATTCCGACCACGCGGAGGAGCCCGAGTTCGTGGCGACGTTCGAGAATGGAGAGCGAGAGGGTATTGACGATGCCGATCAGTGCGACCACCACGCTCATCAGGAGCAACCCGTTCACCGCGTTGATCAGGAAGTCGAAGACCGTCCCGACGAGCTGACCGAGCTCGTTCCCCTCGGTGACGGTGATGTCCGGCCGCAGCGAGGTGAGGTCGTCGATGGCCGACTCGGTGTCCGTGCGCGCGCCGCTCTGCGCATCGATGAATGCCACGGTGGGCGCGGTGTCACCGACGAACGCGTCGAATGTCGCCGTGTCGACGTAGTTGCCGGTTCGGAACGTGTCGAGGTTGCCCTTGACCAATCCGACCACGGTGAGGTCGACCGTTCCGCCGGCGCTGTCGGCGAGCGTCACGGTGGACCCGACGGTGGGGGCGTCGGTCCCGTCGGTTCCGGTGCTCCCACCGAGGCCGCTGTCGATCACGATGATCGTTCCGGGCGCGAGGTCGTCGAACGAACCGTCGATGAACTCGATCTTGGTGACCGATGCCAACTCGTCGAAGTCAGCGGTGGTCAGGGCCGAGGGTGCCCCGTCGATCGTCACCGACTCGCGGCGGAACGGGACGACGGTCTCGACACCGTCGACCGCCTCCAGATCGGCGACGAGACCGTCGTCGATGGTGCCCCCGGCGCTCTCGATGACATAGTCGGCCGTCGACAGCTCGTTGATCTTCTCGACAGCGAAGTCCTTGATGCTCGTGCCGGCGACGGTGACCAGCGTGACGAGGAAGACTCCGATCAACAGCGCATTCGACGTGGTCGCCGTTCGCTTCGGGTTGCGTGCCGTGTTGTCGACGGCGAGGCGTCCCTCCAGGCCCAGTTTGCCGATCACGGGCCGCAGGATCCGGCTGCCCGCGACGGCGATCACCGGGCCGGCAACGACGACGCCGATGAACAGTGCCAGTGCTGCCAGGCCGAGCATCGCCCCGCCAACGGTGAACAACCCGACGGCGCCGCCGAGGACCAGTACCAGTGAGGCGATCACGCGTTGACGTGACAGCGCCGAACTCTCGACAGCGGCCTGTCGCAGCGCCTCGATCGGCTCGGTCCTCGCCGCGCGGCGTGCCGGCACCATCACCGAGACGAACGTGATGAACGTGCCGGCGATCATGCCCTGGATCACCGTGTTCGGCGCGACACTGATGCCGCTGCCGGGCAGCGACACCCCAACGAGTTCGAGCACGAACACCATCACGAAGGTCAGCCCGAATCCGACTGCCACGCCGAGCGCCGAGCCGAGCACGCCGATGACCAGCCCCTCGTACCGCAGCGATCGCTTGATCTGTTTCGGTGTTGCCCCGATCGCCGCGAGGACGGCCAGTTCCCGCAGTCGTTGTGCCACGATCACGCTGAAGGTGTTGTAGATCACGAACGCACCGACGAACAGCGCCAGGGCGGCGAAACCCTGGAGACCGGTCTTGAGCGCCCGCCCGAATCCGCCGATCTGCTCGCGCTTGTCCTGGCGGAACTCGTCGCCGGTCTGCACGACGAAGCCGTCGGGCGCGAGCGGCTCGATCGCAGCCTGGAGTTCTGCGTCGCTCACGCTGCCACGCACGTGCAGCTCGGTGTACTCGACCTGGCCGGAGTTGAGCCAGTCGAATGCGTCCACCGCAGCGATCGACACCGTGCCGTTCGAGTCGATCGCATCGCTGTCGCCGAAACTGGTGATGCCGACGACGGTGACGGGAAACGCTCCACCGAGCGTCAGGATCGTGAGGTCGTCGCCGATCGTGAGGTCCTCACCGTCGGCGAGACCCTTGTCGACGGCGATCTCGCCGTCGGCCGTGGGCGGGGTGCCCTCCGAGACATCCACCGGGTTGAGTTCGTCGTCGTCGACCCACAGTCGCCCGGTGGTGTCGTCGGCGAAGGTCGAGCCGTCCTCGGCGAGGAAAGCGACCGATCCGGTCAGGTCGCCGGCGATCGCGTCCACCTCGGGCAGCGCGGCGATCTCATCGGCGACGTTGCCGGCGATGCGAAGGTCGCCGGCGAACTCCGACCCTGTCTCGGGGGAGGTGTCGATGACGATCGCCGCGCCGACATTGGCGTACTGGCGATCGGCGTCACCCTCGAGCGCGTTGATGACGCGGTCGGAGACGAAGCCGGTCGCGGTGAAGAACGCGACACCGGTCATGATCGCGACCAGGGTCGCGATGTACCGGCCGAGGTTGTGGCGCACGCCGCGCCAGGCGAGCTGCAGCACGGAAGGTCAGCCCTCGAACTGCTTCATCCGGTCGAGCACGCGCTCGGTGGTCGGACTCGACATCTCGTCGATGATCTGACCGTCGGCCAGGAACAGCACGTTGTCGGCGTACGAGGCAGCGTGCGGGTCGTGAGTGACCATCACGATCGTCTGGCCGGCCTCGTCGACGGCTCTGCGCATGAAGGACAGGATCTCCATGCCGGCGCGCGAGTCGAGTGCGCCGGTCGGTTCGTCGGCGAACACGATGTCGGGCCGCGGCACGAGTGCCCGGGCGACCGCGACGCGCTGCTGCTGACCGCCCGAGAGCTGGCTCGGCAGATTCCGGAGGCGATCCTTCATTCCGACCGTTTGCACGACCGTGTCGAACCAGGTGCGGTCCGGGTCCTCGCCTGCCAACGTGAGCGGGAGGAGGATGTTCTCCTCGGCCGACAGCGTCGGGATCAGGTTGTACTGCTGGAAGATGAAGCCCAGACGGTCGCGCCGCAGCAGGGTGAGCTGGGTCTTGTCGAGCAGCGACAGCTCGGTGTCGCCGATGAACGCCTGCCCCGAGGTGAGACGGTCGAGACCGGCGACACACTGCATCAGCGTGCTCTTGCCGGAGCCCGAGGGGCCCATGATCGCCGTGAACCGCTGGCGCGGGAAGGTGACCGTGACGCCTGCCAGTGCGTGCACCACGGCCTCTCCCTTGCCGTAGGTCTTGACGGCAGCGACGGCGCGTGCCGCGCCGGTGTCGACCGTCGTGTCCGTCATCTGCAGAACTCCTCGGAATCGCTGTCGGGAACGATGCAACCGTCATCGCGTGATCGGATCCGGCGACGTGGTCGGAACCTTACTCGGGAAGTTTCTCGACTGAGGAGCCGGATTCAGACGACGCCGTCACGCACGACGGAGGCAACCACGCGCAGCCCGAGCACGGAGGCCGCGGCGATCCCCGCGTAGCCGAGCACCTCGTTGATCGACACCGAGCCGCCGAACTGGGGGCCGACATCCACGCCCACCAGGATGGCGGAGCCGACGCCGGTCGCCGCGGCGATCGTCGCCAGCACCAGCCGGTCGACGAGTCGGGTGATCAGGCGGGCATCGCGCTCGTCGGACAGGAACGACACCTTTGCCGTCAGCTGACCTCCGAGCGCCTTGCCGAACAGTTCGTCGATGCGTTCGGGCACACGACGCAACCGGGGGAGCTGTTGGAGCAGCTCCTGCTCGACGGTCGCCTTCAGACCGCTCATCGACGGCCGGCCGAACTGCTGCTCGGCATGGCGCCGGGCGGCGTCGACGAGCGAGAACTCCGGATCGATCAACGTCAGGGTGCCCTCGAGCGACACCATCGTGCGGCTGAGCGTGCCGAACCACCTGGGCAGTCGGATCCCGAAGTCTCCGATGAGCGCAGCGAGGTCCTGGAAGGCGGTTGCGCTGATACCGCCGCCGGTGGTCATGTTGCGTCCGAGGAACTCCTCGAGGGCCGCATCGAGTGCCCTGGTGTCGACGTTGTTGTCGAACAGCGCGATCTGCTCGAGCGACTGGCGCAACGAGACCGCGTCGCCCGTGGAGGCAGCGGCGAGCAGTCCGAGAACGGCAGCGCGGTGTCGTGGGCCGATCCGGCCGACGGCTCCGAGGTCGATCAGCACGATCGTGCCGTCCGGTTCGATCAGGATATTGCCAGGGTGCGGGTCGGCGTGGAAGACGCCGACTTCGAAGATCTGGTGGAGGAACGCCGAGATCAGACGCTCGGCCAGCTCCGCGCGACTCACGTCGAGCGAGGCCAGCGCCGCGTCGTCGACGACGCTGGGGGCGGAGACGTACTCCTCCGTCAGCACCCTGGTCGTCGAGCGTTCGAGATGGACGACCGGTACCCGGATGCCGTCGATGCCGTCGAGACCGGCGGCGAGTTCCAACCCGTTGCGGGCCTCGAGCGTGAAGTCGAGTTCCTCCTCGACGCTCTCCACGAACTCGAGGGCCAGATCCTCGGGTTGCACCGAGAGCCCGAGCGGCGTGCGTCGCTGAACGAGACGCGCGAGCTGCATGATCGCTGCCCGATCGACCGCGATCGTGTCGCTCAGACCGGTGCGTTGCACCTTGACCACGACGTCGCGCGTCGTGCCGTCGTCCGCTCGCAGGGTCGCCCGGTACACCTGCGCCATCGACGCGCTCGCGAGCGGAGTCCAGTCGAACGACTCGAACGCGTCCTCGGGCCTGACGCCGAGCTCCGCCTCCAGGTGGGGCCGGATCAGCGACTCGGGCTGTGGTTCGGCGGAACTGCGCAGGAGCGCGAGTTCGTCGCACCACGCCGCTGGCAGCACGTCGGCGCGGGTCGACGCGACCTGACCCAGCTTGACGAAGATGCCGCCCGCCGACTCGAGTGTGCGACGCACGCCGACCGGGAGCTGGGCGTGTGTGACCGAGCGCGAGAGCACGCCCTCTCGACGGGCGATCGCCAGGACCTCTCGGTAGCGGCGGAACGGGGCGACCTCCTCACGAGCGGCGCGAACGGGGTTCCGGATCGTGACCAGCCCGGCCGCATTGCCCTGTGCCAGTGACCCGACGGGCGCGGCGAGGTCGAACCCGAGCGCCAACGCCATCGTGAAGATGACGCCGAGCCCGAGTGCCACCGCCACCATGTCGAGTGAACTCCAGTCCCAGTTCGTCAGTTCGCCGGCTGCCGCGATCCCGGCGGCGAGTCCGCCGACCCCGGCCAGGCTCAGCGCCACCCAGCCGCGCCGGGCTCCGAGAAGTCTGCCGGCGATGCCGGTCACCAGTGCCCAGCCGATGGTGACGGTGAGTATCCACACGAAGACGGTCATGGGGACCGATCATCGCAGAGATCGCTGACGTGAGCAGCGATCGCGCAGTTGCGCGTCGGCGCTCGGCCGGTCGGAGGTGCAGTGGATAGTGTCCAGAGCATGTCGAGTCGTGCGCACGAGGAACTGCTGTCCCACGCCGAGCGTCTCGTCCTGCAGATGGCGTCCCTCGGCGCGGGGGTGTCGACGGCGATCGCCGCGGCGACCGGGGAACCCGATCTCGTCGCCAACGCCCCGATGCAGGTGATGTGCCTGCTCGATCTCGACGGCCCGGCTCGCCCGAGCGCCATCGCGGACGTCGTCGGGCTGACGAGCGGCGGCACCACCAAACTGCTCGACCGGCTGGAGAGTGCCGGGATGATCGAGCGTTCCTACGGCGTGATCGACGATGACCATCGCGGTGTGCTGGTCACGTTGGCTCCTGCCGGTAGGCAGATGGTCCGGACCGCCGCTCAGGCGATGGTCAACCATCTCCCGGATGCCTCCGATCTCGTGAAGAGCGTCGTCGAGCTCTTGGACGAGCTCCGATCCACCTGACACCTCGGCTCCTCTCGACGCTTCTGTTCGGAGTAACTGAGTCCGTCAGCTAGGCCGGGTAGCCTGCGCCGGACGTTCGCGGAACGAGTCCGGGGGCATCGAACGAGAGGTGGATCGAGATGAGACGTCGGCCGATGGTCACGTGGGCCACACTGGCCGTGGCGTTGTTGTCCGGGGCAGCCCTGGTCGGGTGTGGGAGCGACGACGA
>DATKXG010000247.1:0-6997 GCA_035529175.1 Ilumatobacteraceae bacterium | reverse complement strand
GCGGCGACCGCGACGCAACCGTCGTCGTCCAGGGCTACGTCGCTCCGGTGGCGCCGGCGGCGGTCCGACCGCCCAAGGAGTTGAAGTCGTGGGCCAAGCTCGTGGTCCCGGCCGGTTCCACCGTGGACGCGACGCTGGAGTTCGGCGCGGAGGCGTTCCACCACTGGGACACCGCGACGGCCGGCTGGCTGATCGAACCCGGCGACTACGACCTCGTCATCGCCGCCTCGGCCGACGACGAGCACGCCCGCATCCGCATCACCGTCGCCTGATCGCGAACCCGCGAACCTCCTCCGAGCGATGAGCCAACCGCCCCAATAGCGCCACTTCGCTCATCGCGGATCAGAGGCTCCTGCACGCCGTCATCGGGGCGGCGGGCGGACGCGGCCCGCTAGCGTCGAAGCGTCATGGTCGGCATCGTCGCCAACATCATCACCGACTTCACGGACTGGATCGACGAGTTCTCCGCGAACTGGTGGTTCCTGCTGGTCATCTTCGCGGTGGCGCTGCTCGACTCGGTGCTCCCGATCGTCCCGGGCGAGACGACGGTCATCGCAGGCGGCGTCGCGGCCGGTGCCGGCAACCAGAACCTCGCGCTCGTGATCTTCGCCGGCGCATTCGGCGCCTTCCTCGGCGACAACCTCGCGTACTGGATCGGTCACCACTTCGAACCACGCGTGCGAGCGTGGGCCGCGCGCAAGCCGAACCGCGAAGCCCGGCTCGACTCGGCGGGGCGCCAGATCAAGAAGCGGGGCGGGATGCTGCTGGTCACCGCCCGATTCATCCCGGGCGGGCGCAGCATCCTCACGATCTCGTCGGGCATCACGCAACAACCGCGGGTGTGGTTCGCGACCTGGGTTGCGATCGCGGTGACGATCTGGGCGACGTACGCGGCAGGGTTGGGCTACCTGTTCGGACAGGCCTTCGAGGACAACCACACCGCTGCGTTCTGGCTGGCGTTCGGCACGGCGCTGTCGATCACCCTGCTCGTCGAGGTGATCCGCTGGATCAAGGATCGCCGTGCCGTCGGGAGGACGTCGCCGAGCGTCACAGTGATTGCGCACGCCGACGACGCCGACCGTACGCTTGGCGGATGATCGCTCTGGTCCCGGTTCGCGACGGCGTGCTGCCCGCTGGCGCACCCGATGCGATCGCGGAAGCCGGCGGCCGCGTCGTGATCGCCGGGTCGGGAACCGCCGACGCCGCCGTCGACGGACTCGCGTCGCAGGTGTACCTCGCCGAGCTCGGCCCCGTCGAGATCTCACGCTGGACCTCCGCCCTCGCACCGGTGATCGCCGAACTCCCCGACAGCGACATCGTGGTGCTCCCCCACGCGCCGGACGGCCGCGACCTTGCTCCGCGCCTGGCCGCAGCACTCGAACGCCCACTGCTCGCCGGAGCCACCGAGGTCGGCACCCATCGCGTTCGTGTCGCCCGGCGCGGCGGTCTCGAACTCCACGAGCTCAGGCCGACCGGTCCGTTCGTCGCCACGCTGCAACCGGGCACCCGCGGTGGTCTGACGCTGGACACCCCGCCCGAGGTGCACCGGCTCGACGTCGATCCCACCGGCCTGTCCTTTCGGGGTGGGTCGGGACAGACCGGCGAGACGGGCGAGGGCGGCATGCACGACGCCCACGTGGTCGAGGTGTTGCCGCCCGACGTGATGACGATGGACCTGACCGAGGCGAGCCGGATCGTCGGTGGCGGTGCGGGCCTCGACAGCGGCGACCGCTTCGCCCAACTCGACCGGTTCGCGGTGGCGATCGGGGGCGTGATGGGAGCCACCCGCGTGATCACCGACCGTTCGTGGGTGCACCACGACCGTCAGATCGGCACGACCGGCGTGGTCATCGACCCCGAGCTGTACCTGTCGTTCGGCGTCAGCGGCGCCGTCCAGCACACCAGTGGGCTCGGCCATCCCGACCACATCATCAGCGTGAACACCGATCCGCACTGCCCGATGATGTCGATGTCCGACCTCGCGATCGTCGCCGACGCCAACGAGACGTTGGACGAGCTGCTGCGACTGCTCGACGCCATCGACACGGCGCAGGCGGCATCGTGACGGTCGACGCCATCGTGGTGGGGGCCGGACCGGCGGGGTCGGCAGCCGCGACGGTGCTGGCGCGCAAGGGCTACTCGGTGATCCTGCTCGAACGGGGCTCGTTTCCCGGGTCGAAGAACATGTACGGCGGCGTGGTGTACCCACGCATCCTCGATCAGCTGCACCCCGAGTGGTGGAACGAGGCGCCGATCCAGCGGTGGATCACCCGCCGATCCACGATGGTGCTCACCGACACCCAGGCCCTCACCGTCGACTTCCGTTCGGCCAACTGGGGTCAGCCTCCCTACAACGGCGCCACCGCCTACCGTCCGGACTGGGACCATTGGCTCGCCAGCAAGGCCGAAGCCGACGGCGCCCAGCTCGTGGTGTCCACCACCGCCACCGGGTTGCTGCGCGACGCGAGCGGCCAGGTCGTCGGGGTCACCACCGACCGCCCCGACGGCGATCTGCACGCTCGCGTCGTCATCGCTTGCGACGGCGTCAACAGCTTCCTCGCCAAGGAAGCGGGCCTGTACGGCGACGTCGACGCCGCCAACTACACCGTCGGTGTCAAGGAAACCATCGCCCTGCCGAAGCACGTGATCGACGAGCGCTTCGGCGTGCGCGATCGCGAGGGCGTCGACATCGAGATCCTCGGTGGCACCTCGGGCGTGAACGGTGGAGGGTTCGTCTACACGAACTTCGACACGCTCGCCGTCGGCGTGGTGCTCAAGCTCCCCAAGCTCGCCGCCCAGAAGCTGCGACCCGAGGAGATCATCGCCAACCTCAAGGCGCACCCCGGCATCGCCCCGCTGGTCGAGGGCGGCGAGATCAAGGAGTACTCGGCGCACGTCATCCCCGAGGCGGGCCTGTCGATGATGCCGAAGATGACCGGCGACGGGATGTTGGTCGCGGGTGACGCCGCGGCGTTGTGCCTCGCGGCAGGCATCTGGCTCGAGGGCGTGAACTTTGCGATGGCGAGCGGGATGTACGCCGCCGAGGCCGCCGCCGAGGGGCTCGCCGCGAACGACACCTCGGCCGCCGGGTTGGCCGGATACGAGCGCCGCCTGAACGACACGTTCGTGCTCCGCGACCACCGCAAGCTCCGGCGCGCCCCGTCGCTGGTGCTGTCCGATCGCGTCCAGCATCTCTATCCCCACATGATCACCAATACGGTGGAGCGCATGTTCCGCGTCGACAATCCAGCACCCAAGCCTGGCCTACGGCGCGTGCTGAACGAGGAGCGCAAGCGCGCCGGCGTCAAACTCAGGGACCTGGCGAGCGACGCCCTCGACGGCCTGCGGAGTTTCGGGTGAGCGAGCGCTGGCCCGAGCTGTCGTTCGAGGACCTGATCGGCACGACACGGTTCGACATCCACGAACGCGCCCACATCACCGTCGACGACGAGATCTGTGCCGACTGCTCGACGCGCGGCTGCGTGGTCGCATGCCCTGCCAACCTGTTCGTGCCCACGAGTGACGGCGGGATCCTCTTCAACTACGAGCAGTGCTTCGAGTGCGGCACCTGCTACCTGGTGTGCAACGAGGAAGGCGCCATCACCTGGACCTATCCCGAGGGCGGCCACGGCGTCGTCTTCAAGCGAACCTGACGCGACGATGGGGACCTCGTGAAGATCGCCGTCTGCTGGAAGTGGGTGTCGCTGGACCGCGAGCGCGAAGCCGACCGCCGATGGTCGGGCGTGTCGGCCGCCGACGAGGCGGCGCTCGAGGTCGCGTTGCGCATTGCCGACCGGGCCGACACGGCGCCCGACGCGGCCCCGAGCGAGGTCACGGTGATCTGCCTCGGACCACCGAGCGCGGATGACGTCCTGCGAGAAGCCATCGCCGCCGGAGCCACGTCCGCCGTCCGGGTCGACGCCTCGACCGAACTCGAGAGCCACGTCGTCGCGGTCGCACTCGCCGAGCACCTCGGCGACCGGGATCTCGTCGTGTGCGGCGACTACTCGCTCGACCGCGGCACCGGTTCGGTCCCGGCGTTCCTCGCCGGCGAGTTGTCGATGGCCCAGGCCCTCGGGCTGCTCGAGGTCGACGTCGACCGCGACGACACGAACTCGAGCGCATTGCGCGTGATTCGCCGCCTCGACGGCGGACGGCGCGAGATCCTCGATGTGACCCCACCAGCGGTGCTGTCCGTCGAGGGATCGGCCGCCTCGCTTCGCCGCGCCTCACTGGCTGCGTCGCTGGCCGCTCGGACCGCCCCGGTCGCGACGGTCCGGGGGCCTCACGGCCGCCTACCGGAAGCCGAGATCCATCCGTATCGGCCTCGGGCGCGGGTGCTGCCCGCCCCCACCGGTGGGTCTCTCGACCGGGTCCGCCAGATCCTCGACGTGGGCGGCGGCGACACCCACGCCGAACTCGTCACGCTCGACGCACCGGCCGCAGCATCGAAGATTCTCGATCAACTCCGCAGCTGGGGGTACCTCGATGCGCCCGCATCGGGACGCCCCGGAGCCGGCTGAGCGACCACGATGCGACTGGGCGACGCGACCTGGCCGGAGGTCGACGGCATTGCGCGACGGCGGACCGATGGCCGCACCGATGGCCATACCGAGAGCGCGGTGCCCGCCCCGATCTTGTTGATTCCGGTCGGTTCGACCGAACAGCACGGGCCCCACCTCCCGCTTGCGACCGACACGATCATCGCGGAGGAACTCGCCGGGCGGGCCGTCCACCGCACCGACGGCTTGATGATCGGCCCGACGATCAGTGTGAGTGCCTCCGGTGAACACGCCGACTTCCCGGGAACGCTGTCGATCGGTTCGGCGGTGACGACCTCGGTGATCGTCGAGCTGGTGCGCAGCGCAGACTGGTCCGCCGGAGTCGTCCTGGTCAACGGTCACGGCGGCAACCACGCCGCGATCTCCGAGGCCGTGGCGATCGTCACCGCGGAGGGACGGCGCGCCCTCGCCTGGTCGCCGAAGTGGCCACAGCGTCGCGACGGCGGGCCTGCCGATCTCCACGCGGGACGCATCGAGACCTCGATGATGCTGGCCATCGACCCCGGCCTGGTTCGCCTCGAACTCGCCGAGCGCGGTGCCGACGCCACGATCGCCGAGCTCCGTGACCGGGGCGTGCGCGCCGTGAGCGCCAGCGGCGTCCTCGGTGACCCCGACGGTGCGTCCGGCCGGGAGGGCGAACGGTTCATCACGGCCTTCGTCGCCGACCTCGTCCACCAGATCGAGCGCTGGCGACCGCTCGACCCCGCCGGCACGGACAGCTGACGTGCGCTTCCGAGTCGACGGGTCCTGGCAACGGTTCGACAACGTCGTGCTGGCAGGGTCGCCGCTGCGCCTCTTCCGCCTGACCGCCGGCGGCGTCGCGGTGGCCGAGAAGATCGAAGCAGGCCGCGAAGTGAGCCGATCGACCTTGACCGACCGTCTCACCGACGCCGGCGCCGCTCACCCGATGCCGTCTGACGGGGCCCCGAAGCGGTTCGCCACTGGCGACGTCACCGTCGTCACCCCCCAGCTCGGGGGCGGCGCTCACGACGACGGGCGCATCACCGTCGACGACGGGTCCGTCCCCCCGATCGCCTCGGCGAGCCTGCGGCTCGAGGCCAACCGTGGCCCCGCAGCCGCGCGCAATGCAGCGAGACCACTCGTCGCGACACCGCTCGTCGCGTTTCTCGACGCGGACGTGACGAGCGCCGATCGCGAGTGGTTCGTGCCACTGCTCTGGCACTTCGACGACCCTCGGGTGGCGATGGTCGCGCCACGCGTGCGCGGCGAGGCCCGCTCGCCGCTCGACCTCGGCGATCAGCCCGGTCGGGTCCGCGCCGGAACCCGGGTGAGCTACGTGCCCGGCGCAGCGCTGGTGGTGCGCGTGGAGGCGCTCGATGCGATCGGGGGCTTCGACGAGCGGTTGCGCTTCGGCGAGGACGTCGACCTGGTCTGGCGTCTCGACGACGCCGGATGGCACTGCCGCTACGACCCCTCGGTGACCGTGTGGCACGAGCCGCGCGACACGTGGCGGGAGCGGCTCCGGCAACATGCCGGCTACGGGACCTCAGCGGCGCCGCTGGCGTTGCGGCATCCGAGCGCTCTGTCGCCGCTCCACGTGAACGGTTGGACGGCGGCGACGTGGTCGTTGGCCCTGCTCGGCCGCTTCCCAGGAGCCCTCGCGTTGGGAGCGGGCAGCAGCGCGGCCCTGGTACGCAAGCTGCCCGACGTGCCGCCCCGCGCCTCGTTCGGGCTGGCGGTGCGCGGCAACCTCCTCGCCGGCCGACAGATCGCGGAGTCCGCTCGCCGCGTCTGGTGGCCGATCCTCGCGATCGCGGCGCTCGTCTCGCGTCGCGCCCGCTGGTGGGCGGCGCTGGCACTGCTGAGCGACGCCCGGCGCGCGCCGACCGATCTCGCCTACGGCTGGGGAGTGTGGGTCGGGATGCGCCGAGTGCGAACGCTGGCGCCGTTGGTGCCCCGCCTCAGCGCATGGCCGGGACGTCCGCGGCGACGTGCGTGAATCGCGCCACGTCCGTTGCAGCCGGGACTTCCTCGCGGGCCTCGACGAGAGCGCGACGTAGCCGGTCGCTGATGTCGTTGCAGTCGGCGCAGCCCCAGACCGCGCTGTAGGCGATGCAGCCCAGGCAGATCGCGAAGACGGCTTCGAGCGTGGCGGCCGCCGCGAGCAGCCCGATCAGCACCAGCGCGGCGCCGTGTGTACCGAGCGCCCAGGCGAGCGATGCCGCCGCCGTGAACGCGAGCCCGATCGACTGCGCGAAGCGCTTCGGCCGGCCGGGAACCTGTCGCGATTCGAACCCCGGTCGGCGGTCGCGCAACCGACGTTCGACCGCAGGGGTGGCGATCCTGGTCACGAACTGTCCGAGCGGCGAGAGCGTCGGGCCGGTCGCCACGCGTGCGAGGAAGCCGGAGGTGAGCGGCACGAGCACCCACCACTCGCGAACGACGAGGAACACGATCGCCTGGGCGACGACACC
>DATKXG010000246.1:0-5366 GCA_035529175.1 Ilumatobacteraceae bacterium | reverse complement strand
TGCGTCGAGCTTCGCGGCGAGGCGGGCGCCGGTGAGGGGATCGAACCGGCCCCGCAGATTCCACATCCCCTCGGCGTCGACCCACGACGACACACGCGTCGCTCGACGCTGCCGTTCCAGGCGGTCCATGCCGTCGTCGGTCTGCAGGCGGGTGGCTTCGAGTTCTACACGACGCCGGAACTCGTCCACCGTTGCCGCGGCAGCAACATCGCCGAGCTGATCGACCCGTTCGAACAGCTCCTTGCGTTGGCCGGCATCGAGCTTCTTCGACGCGCGGGTGACGGCTTCGACGTGATCGGCGGTGATCGCCCCGTCCTCCAAGGCCTCGGCCAAGTTCGGAGTTGCCGTCAACGTCGCTGAGCGTTCGGTGGTCTTCGACGCAGCCCCGAGTGAGGTCTTGGCCGCCTCGGCGATGGTCTTCTCGGCGAACGACTCGACCTGCCGCAGCGACGTGACCAACCCGGCCTGCTGGGCATCCAACCACGCCCGCACTTCGCGAACTGCGACCAAACCTGACGAGATCAGCGCCGCATCGGCAGCCGGGTCGGAGCGCACCGCAGCCATGCGCTCCACCCGCTCGACCACCCCGGCGATCTCCATACCGACAACCATGGAGAGGGGGTGTCACAGAGATGATGTGAGGACCGTTCCGGGGCCTCACCACGACTGACAGCGGAGGGCAGACCAACACCACTGACCGACCGCTGCGCTCCTCAATGCCGAGCCGCGCCGGGTGCAATGGTTTGCCGGCTATGTGCCATGCCTGATCCCGGTCGGTAGATGTCGATATACGCCCCTGATTCGGTGAGAGGAGGAAGCGTGCGGTCCCGATCGACGCGGTTCAGCCGAAGGCGGCGGCGAGGTCGTGCATGACCGAGATGGTTGCCTCCTGGAGTTCGTCGGCGTGTGCGGCTGAGTCGCCGACTGCGGTGATGCCGAAGCGCCCGTCAATGGCGAGGCATGACAGCATGTGGGGGACCACGCCGGTCCTCGTCGGCGGGTCGAACGAGATGCCTGCCCGTCCGAACGCAGCGATCACGTCTGCCTCGGGGATCCCGGTCCAGTTCTCGTTCACGAGGTTGTCCGATGCCACGTAGTACTTCGCTACACCGGTGTCGTCGGTGTAGCGACCGGTGTTCATGTCGTAGCGCCCGGGAGCGAGGTGACGAAGCACGGTGTACGGGTGCGTCGTCCCGGGCTTGCGAAGATTGATCTCGATCGCATACGTCGACCAGGGTTTGTCCCCTGAACGGGCCGTCACGAAGTCGATCCCTGCTCGGCCGCGCGCACCGCGCTCGCCAAGGACCCGGGCAGCAGCGAGCGCGTGCACGCCGAGCTCAGGTGCGTAGGACGGATCTGCGGGGAGCCGACACCCGAGGTACACCTGGCCGTCGTTGCCCAGGATCTGCTCGTGGGTGGACAACACGACGGCCGAGCCGTCCGGCCGGATCTCCACCTGGGCGCTCGGGCTCGAGAACTGATCTCCCACGATGCGGCTCTCTGCCACGAAGCCCTTCTTCAACTCGTCGAGATACCACGGCTCGAGGCTGTTGATCCGACTCCGCAGTCGCCGCCGAGCAGCCGGTGACCCGGCGGGCTCCAGATCGTCGGTGTGGATGACGGCGTTGCCGTCGCCCGCTCCGGAATCATCGTGCTTGAGAATCACCGCTGGAGTGTCGGGCTGCGCGGTGCGAAGTCGCTCGATCGCGCCGACCGCATCGTCGACGGTCGTCAGGTCCTCGAAGCCTGGCGGGACCGGAACCCCAGCGCCCCGGAACAGCTTCCGCCCAGAGCTCTTGAATCCCAGCGGCCACAGCTCCGGTGCAGAACCGTTGATCGGCATCCCGAGTGCGAGTGCGAGTTGACGCTCCGGCTCCGCGATGTTCCAAGGCTCGATGAATGCAGGGTCGTCGCCGATCCACCGAGTGACGTCGGCGAGCACATCAGGCCGTTCGAGCAGCTTTGCCGCGATGGGGCGGGCCGACCGATCATCGACCACGACCAGATGGAATCGTTCACTGGCATCTCGCGATTCGGGCAGCAGCGCAAGGTAATGATCGATGACCGCCGCATCTGGCTCGGCCGAGCAGAAGTACACCAGCCGGGCAGCTGGCATACGAAGCATCAGGAGCGCGGCCAAGAATCGATGCTCGAGCGCAGGCAGCCGACTGCTGTAGTGCGACAGCAGGCTCTCTCCCACGCTGAACGACGGCAACGCCACGACGACGTGCGGCACGGTCGACTCGGGCGAGTTGAGCGCATAGACCGCTTCGAGGTCTTGTTGGAGCCGCTGGAAGGCGCTGGAGGACGCCGAATCAGAAGGCTCTTGCACGATCGACATCATCGCGCAGCTACACAACTCGGTTCGGCCTCACCTGGCTCGCACGCGACGCACCGTCCCAAGCGCGTCCGGTCTCGTGGTCGAACGCCGGCTCACGATTGCCCCTCTCGCGCCGTTGGAGGGGCTGGATCAGGGTTTGACATCCATCCGAGCGTCGGAGTTGCCGGGGACGGAACCTGTCCCGAGGCCCCGCCGACCGCGGGCGCCGCGGTGCGTCACACGGGGAACGTCACACCGGTGAGGTTCTCCGACGCAGCCCAGAGTCCTTGCTGGAGCTCGGTGTCGTGTGAGCGGTCATTGGACTCGACGAGCACGGGAGACCCGCGGAACTCGCCGAAACCGTCGGGCCCGTAGTACTGGCCGCCGGTCGCCTCCGGATCGGTCGCTGCCCGCAAGGTCGGCAGCGCACCCATTGCCGCGCTCTGCATGAACGGCCGGAACACCAGGCCGACGGCCCGCATCGCCGCAGGAACGTTGCGGCCCAGCTCGGTGTTCGACCCGCCCGGGTGCGCCGCAAGCGCGATCGTCCGTGCGTCGGCGGCAGCAAGACGGCGTTGTAACTCGTAGGTGAACAACAGGTTGGCGACCTTCGAGCGCCCGTAGGCCGCGGTGCGGTTGTATTCGTCGGTGCCGGCGAGATCCGTCAGATCGAACGTCGACTTGAATTTGTGTGCGTTGCTGCTGACGGTGACGATTCGCGATCCTTCGACGTCGAGCATCAGGTCGAGCAGCAGGCCGGTGAGCGCGAAGTGTCCGAGGTGATTGACGCCGAGTTGGAGCTCGAAGCCGTCGGCCGTGGTCGACTTCGGCGTGAACATCACGCCGGCGTTGTTGACGAGCAGGTCGATCGCATCGAAGCGCTCGTGCAGATCGGCCGAGGCGGACCGGATCGATTCGAGCGACGCCAGGTCGAGGGCCTGCACCGAGACGTCGGCATCGGGGACGCCGGCAGCAATGTCGGCGCGAGCGCTCTCGCCCTTGCCGAGGTCGCGCACCGCCAGCACCACAGTGGCGTTCTTCGCCGCGAGTTCGCGGGCGGTCTCCAGCCCGAGCCCGGTGTTCGCCCCGGTGACGACGGCGACGCGCCCGGTCAGGTCGGCGATGTCGTCGGTGGTCCACTTCGTGTCGCTCATCGGCTCTCCTCCTGGATGCGATCCCTGGTCGACCCTGGCGGTTCAGTTTCGCACAACGGCCTGGGAGCGTTCGGTGGCGCGGTCAGCCGAACACGACGACGCCCACCACACCGACCAACACGAGGGCGCTCGCGGCGTACTCGGCGCGGGTGTGCTGTTCGTGGAGCACCCACGCCGAGATCGCGAACGCAATGACGATCTCGACCTGCCCGAGCGTGCGCACCTTTGCTGCGTTCGCGAGCGTGACGGCGACCGCCCACCCGATCGACCCGCACAGGCTGAGCACGCCGACGGGGAGTGCGAACTTCCACGCCCGTGCGACGTTGGTGAGTTCGGCGCGATCGCTCATCGCGAGCTGCCCCGCGTTGACGAGGGTCTGGATGCCGAGCATCACGGTGAGCGTGAGGAGCGCCCGGTTCCACGTGGGTCCCTCGAGCGACGTCGACGCGCCCCTGATGCCGACGGCCGCCAGAGCGAAGCACCCGGCGGCCACGACACCCATGAGGGCAGCGGGGTCACGGGCGCTGCCGAGGACGTCGCGCAGACGGTTGGGGGCCGCGAGCCACACCACCCCGGCCATGCACACGAATGCGGCGATCCAGCCGAGCGGTTCGAGCGGCTCCCCCAGCGCGATCGCCGACACGACGGCGACGAGGATCACCTCGGTCTTGGCATAGACGGTTCCGATCGCGAAGTTGCGGAGGTCGAAGGCCCGCAGCAACGCCACCGTGCCAAGGATCTGGACGACCCCGGCTCCCGCGATGATCGGCCAGAAGCGTGCCGGAATTGCAGGGATCGACTCGCCGACGACGCCGAACGTCACCACCGCGATGACGACCGCGATCGGGAATCCGTACGCGTAGCGAACGAACCCTGCGCCGTTCACCGACAGCACCGATCGCAGTTGGTGCTGCCGCGACGTGCGCAGTATCTGGAACGTCGCTGCCGCGAGCGTGATCGGGATCCACATGGTGCGCTCGCAGTGTTACATCACGGGTCCGACCCGTGATGTAATCGTCAGGTCGGAGGGCGGCCGGTGCAGTACTCGTCGAACTCGACCAGGTAGGCGTCGACCCACGCGGCGATTGCGGCGTGGGTGTCGGCGTCGAACACGATCGCATCCGGGTCGCCGGTGACGTGCTCGTTGATCTGCGGGATCGAGAGGTCGTCGCTCGCAACGGTGAGCCGCATGTTCTCGAACCAGGTGCGGACCATCGCCAGTCCACGCACGCCGCCGCCCCGACCGGGCGAGACGCCAGTGAGACCGATGAGCGTGTCGCGCAGCACGCCCATGTCGACGCGGGTGACCCAGTCGATCGAGTTCTTGAGCAGCGGGCTGAACGAACCGTTGTACTCGGGGCTGGCGATCACGAGGCCACCGGACTCGCGCAACAGTGCGGCGAGTTCGTGCGCGGTCGCCGGCACTCCGTACTCGGCCTCGTGATCGCCGTGGTAGATCGGCATGTCGTGGTCGGCGAGGCTCACCAACAGATGGTCACGATCTCGACGCGCCAACTCGTCGGCGACGGTCCGAGCCAGCAGTGAGTTGAACGAGGCGCGGCGGATGCTGCCCGCGGTGACGAGAATCCGGTGATGGGTCACGAGGGGCTCGGCTGGAACCAGTGGTCGCCGTTGAGCAGGATGTCGTCGGCGTCGGCCGGCCCCCACGACCCACGGAAGTACGGCACCACATCACCCGGATGATCGAGCGCCGGCTGCACGACACGCCAGGTGCCTTCCACGATGTCCTGGCGGGCGAAGCGGCGCAGCGATCCGATCAACGCGTCACCCAGCAATCGCTCGTACGCGTCCTGGCGCTCGCCGAGCGCAGCAGCGAAGTCGACGTCGACGTCGACCTCCTGGCTGTCGAGATCCGGCCCTGGCGTCTTCGC
>DATKXG010000245.1:0-2442 GCA_035529175.1 Ilumatobacteraceae bacterium | reverse complement strand
CGGCGTCGTCGTCGACTGGGGCGAACAACTGCTCGCCGACCTCGCCGACGGCGGCGAACGCCTGATGACCCAGCAGCACGCGATCGATGTCACCGACGTGTGCCTGCGCGCCCAGGCGGCCGCCCGCCCCTGGGGTCAGCCTCCCGTCTGAGTCGGTGGCCCTGAGCCGGGCCGGCGTCGCCGTAGCCCGGGCCGAACCCGTACCTTGGCGCGATGGGGATCAGAGTCGTTCAGTGGGGCAGTGGGAACGTCGGGCGCACGGCGATCGCAACGGTGGCGGCGAGGCCGGGCCTCGACCTCGTCGGGCTGCTCGTCAGCAACCCCGACAAGGTCGGCCGCGACGCAGGCACCATCGCCGGCATCGAACCGCTCGGCGTGATCGCCACCGACGACGTCGAACAGATCCTTGCGCTCGACGCCGACGTGGTGCTCCACATGCCGTTGCCGTCGCTCGTCCACGGCGACGACCCCGGAGCCGACCTCGACAACTTCTGCCGCCTCCTCGCGAGCGGCAAGCACGTGATCACCACGGTCGGCTACATGTATCCGAAGGTCTACGGCGACGACGTCATGGGGCGATTCACCGAGGCATGCGAACTCGGCGGCGTCACCTTCCACGGCACCGGCGCGAATCCCGGCTGGTTCGGCGACCTCCTCCCGCTGCTGATGTCGGGGCTGTCGCTGCGGATCGAACGGATCGACGTGCAGGAGATCAGCAGCTTTCAGTACTACCCGTCGCCGGAGATCATGTTCGAGATGATGAACTTCGGCCGCACACCCGAGGAGTTCGAGGCGCGCTCGGGCCGCCACCGCACGTGGCTCGACGGGCTGTTCACCGAAGCCGTCCAGATGGTCGCCGACGGCATCGACGCCCACGTCGACGAGGTCACCTCCGACATGGAGACCTGGATCGCCACCGACGACCTGCGCACCGCTGCCGGCACCGTTGCGGCGGGCACGGTGGCCGGGCAGCGCTGGCACTGGAAGGCGATGGTCGACGGACAGCCGCTGGTCCACCAGGAGACCGTGTGGCGCATGCACCGCGATGTGGCGCCGGAGTGGCCCATCGGCGACTGGTCGATCACGATCCACGGTGAGCCCGAGATGCACGTGACGCTGCCGCACACATGGAACCCCGACGTGCTCGGCTCCACTGCGGCACACGCGATCAACGCGATCCCGTACGTCGTCGACGCCGGCGTCGGTGTGAAGACGTTCCTCGACTTGCCGATGATTGCCGGCCGCGGCGCCGCGTTCCGGCGGTGACGTCCGACACCGCGTGCAACGATTGGTGTCTGACGCCAAAGTGACGATCGAGCTGGACGGGGGTCAACGATGACGGACGAACAGGGAGTGACGGTCGACGAGCCGGTTGCGCTCGCCGACGTGAACTTCTTCGACCCAGCGATCAACGACTGCCCCTACGGCGCGTATCGCACTCTGCGCGAGGAGGCGCCCGTCTGGTTCGACGAACGCCTCCAGGCCTACGTGATCACCCGCCACGACGACGTCCGCAACGCGCTCGCCGACACCGAACGGTTCGTCAACTCACGGTCGGCCAGCAAACGGGGCTCCACGATCTCGCCCAAGATCCTCGCGCTGTATCAGGAGAAGGGCTGGGTGCCGGCACCGACACTCGCCGGTCGCGACGACCCCAACCACCGCGAGATGCGAGCTCTGTTCAACCACGCATTCCGACCCAAGCGCATCGCGGCGCTCGAGCCGAAGATCGGCGCGCTCGCCGACGAACTGATCGACGAGTTCATCGACGACGGCACCTGCGAGTGGGTCCGGCAGTTCGCCGTGCCGCTGCCGCTCGTGATCATCGGCGTGCAGATGGGTGCGAACCCCGACGACATCTGGCGCATCAAGGCGTGGACCGATGCGTGGGTGCAGCGCCTCGGGCTGATGCAGACCTCCGAGCAGGTCGTGTGGTCCACCGAGATGGAGATCGAGGCGCAGCACTACTTCCAGCCGATCTTCGAGCGGCTGCGCGCCGAGCCCGACGACACGCTGCTGTCCGACCTCGTCAACACGCCGATCCCCGAGTGGGGGCGCTGCCTCACCGACGAGGAACTGCACGCCGAGATGATGGCCGACACGTTCGTCGGCGGATCGGAGACGACCACGAACGCGCTGTCCGGCGGCGTGCGGCTCCTGATCGAGCATCCCGACCAGTGGGATCGGCTGAAGAGCGATCCCGAGCGGTATCTGCCGGCGCTGGTCGAGGAGGTGCTCCGGCTCGAAGCCCCTGTGCAGCGCCTGACGCGCATCGCCGCGGTCGACGTCGAACTGCACGGAGTGACGATCCCGGCCGGGTCGAGTGTGCTGATCGGCTACGCGGCCGCCAATCGCGACGACCGGGTGTTCGACGAGCCCGCCCGCTTCGACCTCGACCGCGACGACGCGAAGAAGCACCTGACGTTCGGCTTCGGCACACAC
>DATKXG010000244.1:0-5362 GCA_035529175.1 Ilumatobacteraceae bacterium | reverse complement strand
GGTTGATGCCGGTGTTCGGTTCGACGAGGTGGCTGCCGAACCCGGACGCGTTCGACTGGATGAGCGAGACACCGATGCGACGGCCGTCGCGATCGATGCCCGCCGTGCACAGGTAGGTCGTGTCGCCGTCGAATCCCGGCGCCATGCGCCGGCTCGCCGTCTCCAGGCCGATCAGGTCGAGTCGCTGATCGATCGTGTCGACGAGCGCTTTGCCGTCCGCGTGCTCGTGCAGGACGTCGGGACGGTCGAACCCGGCAGCGGTCGCTGCTTCGATCAGGAGGTGAGCCCAGCGCGGGTCGTCGGGGTCGTCGGGCAGGTCGAGCCGCTCGGCGAGTCGCGCCGCGGCGATGGTGAGATACCCCTGCGAGTTCGGCCCGATCGTGTGGAGATCGACGCCGAACGCCGACGCGCTGAGCGGCTCGACCCAGTCCGCCTGGACGGTGCCCAGGTCGTCGGCGTCGAACAGCCCGTCGCCGAGTTCCATCAGCCCGTCGCCGAATGCCCCCAGGTAGAAGCCGTCGCGTCCGCTGACCGGCAGGGCGGCCAGTACGAGCGCGGCACCCGGTCGCCGCACGACCGTTCCTGTCGAGGTCGCCTGCTCGGCCAACTCGGCCAGATTGGACCGGCTGGGCGCGTCGAGGCGTCGGAGCGATCCGACGAGCAGCGGACTCGCCGGGAACCCCCCGGCAGCCAGACGACGGGCAGGAGCGAGGATGGTGTCGAGTGACAGCGATCCGAACCGGTCGTGCAGTGCCATCCATCCGTCCACGCATCCCGGCACCGTGATCGAGCGGACGTCGAGCTTGAAGGGCATCTCGGTGAAGCCCTCCGACCGCAGCGCTGCCGGATCGGCTCCGGAACCGGCCCGGCCGGATGCGTTGAGCGCGAAGGTCTCGCCGGATGCGCCGTCGCCGGACGGATCGTCGATGTGGACCAGCGCGAACAGATCCCCGCCGAGGCCGCACAGGTGTGGTCCGGTGACCGCGATCGCCGCGTTCGTCGCGATCGCCGCGTCGACGGCGTTGCCGCCCTGGGCGAAGATCGCGACGCCCGCAGAGGTGGCGAGCCGGTCGGCACTCGCCACCATGTGGCGCGGCGACCGCGAGGTGGATCGGGGAGTGGCGGTCGGCATGTCGGCGACGTTACGTCACGAGCCAGTTGCAGTCTCGTGCCACTGACCGCGCTCGATCAGCACGTCGCGCAGCACCTCGGGACGGTCGGTCATGATGCCGTCCACGCCGAGATCGAGCAGTCGATGCATCTCGTCGGCATCGTCGATCGTCCACACGTGCACCGGCACGCTGCGTCGGTGAGCGTTGCGGACGAACCGTTCGGTGACGACCGTGACACCCTTGGGGCCGGTCGGCGCCCCGTAGCGGACCGGCACCTGGGCGACTCGCCGCGCGGTCCCGGTGGTGCGTCCGGCGAGGCGGAGCGTGGCGACCTCCTGGGGGCTCATGCACGACAGCAGTTCCGGACCGAGGAGCGTGCGGAGCTTGGACAGGCGAGCATGGCTGAAGGCTCCGAGGCAGACGCGATCGATCGCCTCGTGGCGACGGATCAGCGCTGCCAGCGGCCCGGCGGCGGCGTCGGACTTGCAGTCGATGTTGAAGCGCACGTCCGGGAACCGCTCGAGCAGTTCGCTCATCAAGGGGATCGGAGCGCGTCCGTCGACGCGGACCTCTGCGAGTTCCTCGGCGGTCATCTCGGCGATCGTGCCGTCGACGCCGCACGTGCGCGTGAGGTTGGGATCGTGGAACGCCATGAGGACCCCGTCGGCACTGAGATGGACGTCGGTCTCGAGGTGTTGGAACCCGAGCGAGACGGCGTGTTCGAAGGCCGGCATCGTGTTCTCCGGCGCTTCGCTGGTGCCGCCCCGATGCGCGAACGGGATGGGACCTGGCCAGTCGAGGTACGGATGGATGGCGTTCACGGTCCGACCGTAGCGTCCACGTCTCGTCGTGGAATCGACGGCCGCTGTTGACACCAGGTGTACGTTCGTTCTGCGGCCCGAGACCCGGGGTGCAGAACGGGGGCATCATGGCCGATTTTCCGGCTGTTCATCACGTTGCGGTCACGGTCAGCGACCTCGACCGCAGCGTTCCGTGGTACCGGTCACTCATCGGGAGTGATCCCGTAATCGACGAGGACACCGGACCGTTCCGCCACGTCGTCTGGCTGATCGGTGGAACGCTGCTGGGGCTCCACCAGTTCCACGACGCGGACCCGGGCACGGACTTCGACGAGCATCGTCTGGGCCTCGATCACGTGGCGTTCGGGTGTGCGAATCGAGCCGAACTCGAGTCGTGGCAGGCCCACCTCGATGGACTCGGGTACCCACACGGCGGCATCGTGGATGCCCCCTACGGATCCGGACTGTCGTTCCGCGACCCCGACAACCTGGCCTTGGAGTTCTTCGCTCCGCCGGGCTGAGAACGGGCCGGTCGGTCAGATCGACCGGCCGGCTTCCTTCCAATACTCGTCCTTCAGCAGTCGCTTGTAGAGCTTGCCGGTCGGATGGCGGGGGAGTTCGGTGCGGAAGTCGATCGAGCGCGGGCACTTCACGTCGGCGAGCTGGGTGCGGCAGAACTGGATCAGCTCCGACGCCAGGGCCGACGCGGCCTCCTCGTCGGCGGGCATCTCGACGGGCTGCACGACGGCCTTCACCTCTTCACCGAAGTCGTCGTTGGGGACGCCGAACACGGCGACGTCGATCACCTTGGGGTGGGTGACGAGGACGTTCTCGGCCTCCTGCGGGTAGATGTTCACGCCGCCGGAGATGATCATGTACGCCTTGCGGTCGGTGAGATACAAGAACCCGTCGGCGTCGACGTAGCCGACGTCGCCCAGCGTGCTCCAGCCCTTCGGGTGGCGTGAACTCTTCGTCTTCTCCGGGTCGTTGTGGTACTCGAACTCGGCGCCACCTTCGAAGAAGACGGTGCCCGACTCGCCTTGCGGCACCTCCTCGCCGTCCTCGCCGACGATGTGCAGCACACAGTTGATCGGGGACCCGACCGTGCCCGGATGGGCGAGCCATCCCTCGCTGTTGCAGTACACGAACCCGTTGCCCTCACTGCCGGCGTAGTACTCGTGGATCACCGGTCCGAACCACTCGATCATCTGCTGCTTGACCGGGACCGGGCACGGCGCGGCAGCGTGGATGACGCACTCCAGCGACGACACGTCGTACTTCGCGCGTGTCTCTTCGGGCAGCTTGAGCATGCGCACGAACATCGTGGGCACGACCTGGCTGTGGGTGATGTCGTACTCGTCGACGAGGCGGAGGTACTCCTCGGCGTCGAAGTGCTCCATCGCCACGATCGTGGCTCCGATCCCGTGGGTCGCCAGGCAGAAACGAAGCGGAGCTGCGTGGTACAGGGGTGCAGGGGAGAGATAGCGCTTCGAGTCGTCCATCCCGAACAACAGCTGCAGGAGGCCCTGGACGGCACCGGGTGCTGCTTCGAGCGGTTCGTTCGGGAACGCCCGGGCGATCCCCTTCGGCATGCCGGTGGTGCCGGAGGAGTAGAGCATGTCGAGACCGGCGACTCGCTCCTCGTCGAGCGGCTCGGGCGACTGTGACGCGACGGCGGTCTCGTAGCTCTCGTAGCCGTCGATCGTGCCGTCGAGCATGAGGCGCAGCTCGACGTTGGGCGTCGTCGTGACGACCTCGGCGGCCTGGTCGGCCTTGTACTTGGAGGTGATGTACGCCCGGGCGCCGCAGTCGTTGATGATGTACTCGAGTTCGTGGCTCGTCAGCCTCGATGATGCGCAGGTGTAGACCAGCCCGGCGTAGTGGCAACCCCACACGATCTCCAGGTAACGATCGTGGTTCTCCATGCACATCGCGACGTGGTCGCCGGGCTGAAGGCCCGCCGCTCGGAGCAGCCGGCTGAGCCGGTTGGCTGCGGCGTCGAGTTCGGCGAAGGTCTGGGTGAAGCCGGAGCCGGCCATGATGAGTGCCGGCTTGTCGCCGTGGGTTTCGAGGTGTGCGCCGGGGAACATGCGCCGCAACGTAGTCGACCCGGGTCGGCGAGGGCATGGTGGCGATACGGTTCGTACATGGTCCGAGCCCGATTCGCCGAGCTCATGCAACACGGTCGGTCGGATCCGTCGCTCGACGAAGCCGCGCTGCTGATTTCGTCGGCGATCCAGTCGGGCCTGGATGTCGACCACTGGCTCGGCCAACTCGACGAGCTCGCCGCCGGCGTGGAAGACCGCAGTGCCGACGGTGTGGCCGATCACCTGTTCACGACCGGGCACTTCGCGGGCAATCGCACGGCGTACTACGACTGGCACAACTCGTGTCTCGATCGGGTGATCGCGACTCGGACCGGGATCCCGATCAGCCTGTCGGTGCTGATGATCGAGGTGGCGAGGCGGGTCGGTGTCGACCTCTGTGGCGTCGGGATGCCAGCGCACTTCCTGGTCCGATCGTCCAGTGATCCCGAGCTGTTCTTCGACCCGTTCCACCAGGGGCGTCGGCTCGATCGCGATGGAGCGAGGTCGTTGTTCGAGCAGGTGACGGGTGGCCAGGTGTCGTGGGACGACCGGTTTCTCGACCCGACGCCGAACCGCGAGATCGTCATCCGGATGCTGAACAACCTCAAGGGTGTGTTCACCGGACGATCCGACGCCGTGCGCCTCGCGATCGTGATGGAGCTCCGCAGCACCCTCCCCGAGCTCGCCGAACTCGAAGCCGACGAGATCGCCACCACCTCCGCCATCTTCAACTGACGATTACATCACGGGTCAGACCCGCGATGTAATCGTCGTCACAGCGACGACAGACTGAGGCGATGATCGATCGCGACATCAAGCAGTGCCTCGGCCAGATGATCAAAGGGGTGCAGGTTGTCGGCGCTGCGCATGACGGGGTTCGGCGCGCCTACACCAGTCACTGGTTCGAGCAGGTGAGCTTCGAGGAGCCGATCGTGATGGCGAGCGTGTCGCCGAAGCACGACACGTATCCGCTGATGGTCGCGGCGGGCCGGTTCGCCGTGAGCGTCCTGGCCGCCGATCAGATCGTCGAGGGCCAGTACTTCAGCTATCCGGGTCGCAAGTTCCACTACGTCGCCGACGAGTACCTCGTCGATTGGCCCGGACGGGATCACGTGCTGCCCGTCGTGCCCAACTCGTTTGCCTGGCTGCACTGCGAGACGTTCGATCGGGTCACGATGGCGGACCACGAGTTGCTCTTCGCCAGGGTCGTCGAGGTGGCGCCGTTACGCCTCAAGGAACCGCCGCTGCTCTACTCGAGTCGGCTCGGATGGCGTGTCACCGGCGACAAGGCCCGGGAACCGGGCGTGAGCATCCGCGATCAGCTGCTCGACAGGATTCCGACCGACGACTGAAAGTACGGTGC
>DATKXG010000243.1:0-2011 GCA_035529175.1 Ilumatobacteraceae bacterium | reverse complement strand
AGCACCAGCACCCAAACAGGACGCCACCATGGACCCCAAGATCCTACGACTCCAGACCCTGCTTGCCGCCCCGCGGCACGACCGCAAAGCCATCGCCGATGCTTGGGTCGACATCTACGGCGAGAGCACGGATCCCGACATCCAGGCGGCGTTGCTCGCCATGGGATCGAGCCCCGAGCCCGCCGCGCCAGCTCCGGCTGCTCCCGTCGCCCCCATCGCCGACGCCGAAGAGGAGCCCGCCAAAGAGGACCCGGACGCCGAAGAGGAGGAGCCCACGGGAGACCGAGCGGACCGTCGCCTCGCCTACGCCGACGCCTACTCGCTGGCCAAGCTCACCCACGGCGCGAGCTTCATCGGCCGCGGTGACGATGGCTGCCGAGCGGACGGCAAGCCCTGGTCCCTCGAGCAGCTGCGCATGGCCGTCGTCGAGAAGACCGACGCCAAGACCGCCGCGCGCATCGTCCGTCTCGACGCCAAGGTGCGCGCGCCCGCGCTGGGCCTCGCCTTCGAGCAGGCCCGCGACGTCCTCGACGAGCGCGCCAAGACCGGCCCAGCGCTCGCCGCCGCGATCGCCGACGCTCGCACCAGCGGCGCGCAGACCACGACCACCGACGCCGTCAGGGCGATCGGCGCGCGCCTCGACGCGCTCACCTCCACCGCCGCCTCTCACACCTACGGCGCCACGCCGACCACGACCGCCTCGCGCTGATAGGAGATCACCATCATGCTACTTCCCGCAAAGCCACTATTCGGCATCGACTTCGAGCAGGGCACCCGCACCCCTCGGCCCACGCCGCCCCCTGGCCACGCGTACGATGGCCAGCCGTACGACGAAGGCTCGGCGCTCTACCCCGCTTTTCAGCAGGTCACGGCGCTCACCCTCGGCGGCTCGACGGTCACGAGCGACGTGACCACCCTCGTGATCTACCCGGTCCAGACCGGGCTCGGCTCCCCGTGGGCCGCGTCGATCGAGGTCATCACGCTCACCTTCACCACGGGCGCGACCCAGACCCTCGCAGCCGTCGCCGCTGGCCTCGCCGCGAACGCGGTGGCCCAGCAGACCGTCAGCAGCCTCGCCGACGTGGCGAACTACAACCGCATCTATGACTTTCTGACCGTCACCGCCGCTGGCGACGTCGTGACCTTGACGACCCGCGACGCGGGCGCAACGTTCACGTGGCTGCTGAGCTCGACCGGCTCGGTCACCGAGGGGAGCCAGGTCACCACCGGCAACGTCGAGGACCTCCTTCGAGTCGGCGTCATCGGCGTCCAGTCGGCGATCGCGGTCAACGGGGATCTCCAGATCGACGACACCGGCGCTGGCCGTGTCCTCGGCCTGGTCATGGTCAGCAGCAGGGTGCGCGCTCGTAACCCAGGCGACCAGTTCGACGCCTACGCTCGCGGGGTTTACGCCGTCTACCGCGAGTATGGCACCGGCACCGCCCTCGCAGAGAAGGCCGTCACCGCCGACGCCCAGGTCTACCGTCGCACCACGGTGGGCGCTGGCCAGGTCGCGGGCGCCGTCACCGACACGCCAACCGTGGTCCTGCAGATCACCACCGGCGTGCCCAGCGTGGTCAACACCACGCTGTACAACTTGGCGTTCACCATCACGGATCTGTTCACGGGCGCCGTCAAGGCCTCGGGCTTCGCCAACTACACGAGCGACGCCAGCGCGACCGCGGCCGAGATCGTGGACAACATGATCACCAACATCGGCACGCAGGCGGCATCCGTCGACGCGCTGATCACCACCGCCAACGTGGCCGACGAGCTCAAGATCACCGTCGGTAGCGGATGCGTCCTCGCGGTCTCTGACCTCGGCGGCAACTTCCCGTTCGGGGCTGACGCCCCGGCCGCATCGAGCGAGCACACCCTCGTGCCCGCCGCCCGTTTCCTCGAGACCACCCCCACTGGCTCCACCTCGGCGCCGATCGTCCTCGCCCACCCCTGATCCGACCACGCCACCTAGGAGCCCACCACCATGAACGCAATGATCGGATCACTAGAC
>DATKXG010000242.1:0-3758 GCA_035529175.1 Ilumatobacteraceae bacterium | reverse complement strand
ACCCGGCGGTCGTCACGCCGAGGTCGTCGCGCTCGACGCTGCCGGCGACGCCGCACGCGGTGCGACGCTCGTGTGCACGCTGGAGCCGTGCTCGCACCACGGGCGCACGCCGCCGTGCACCGACGCGATCATCGCGGCCGGCGTGGCCCGCGTCGTCGTGGCGATCACGGATCCGGACAAGCGTGTTGCCGGGACCGGCCTCGATGCGCTTCGCCGTGCCGGGATCATCGTCGAGTCGGGCGTGATGTCACGCGACGTGGAAGCGCAGCTCGCGCCCTACCTGCTCCATCGCCGCACGGGCCGTCCCTACGTGGTGTGCAAGCTCGCGACGACGGCCGACGGTGGCACGGCGGCGCCCGACGGAACGTCGCAGTGGATCACCGGCGAGGCCGCCCGGCGCGACGCCCACCGGTTGCGTGCCGAGAGCGATGCGATCCTCGTCGGCGCCGGCACCGTGCGCGCCGACGATCCCGCGCTCACCGTGCGCCACGTCGAGGGCGACGACCCGCTCCGTGTGGTGCTCGGCTCGGCCCCAGCGGACGCTCGGGTGCGCCCGTGCATCGAGTGGCGCGGCGGCATCGACGAGCTGCTCGACGACCTCGGGCGCCGCGGCATCGTCCAGCTGATGGTCGAAGGCGGCTCGCGGGTGATCGGGTCGTTCCATGCCGCCGGTCTCGTCGACCGCTACGTGCTGTACGTCGCGCCGGCGCTGTTCGCCGGAGCCGACGCCACACCCGCCATCGCGGGCGCAACCGCAGCCACGATCGACGACCTCTGGCGCGGTCGCTTCGACGTCGTCGAACGCGTCGGCGACGACCTGCGGCTCGAGATCGTCCCCGCGCTGACCGCCAATCGGCACGAAACCCGACAGGAAGGAACCTGATGTTCACCGGAATCGTCGAAGAACTCGGCCGACTGGAATCACTCAGCGGTGGGCGCTTGCGCATCGGTGCAACGCACGTCATCGATGGTGTCGAGCTCGGCGAGTCGATCGCGGTCAACGGCTGCTGCCTCACCGTCGTCGCGTTCGGCGATGGCTGGTGGGAGGCGGACATGTCCGACGAGACGATCTCGCGGACCAGCCTCGCCAGGCTGAACGACGGCGACGGGGTCAACCTCGAACGTGCGGTGCGCGCATCCGACCGCCTCGGTGGGCACATCGTGCAGGGGCACGTCGACGGCGTCGGCGAGGTCGTCGACCCGGTCCCGGACCTCCGTGTACGAGTGCCGGACGGACTGTTGCGCTACCTCGTCGAGAAGGGTTCGGTCACCGTCGACGGGGTCAGCCTCACGATCGTGCAACCTCTCGACGACGGCTTCACCGTCGCAATCATCCCGCACACCGCCGAGGTCACCACGCTCGGCACCAAGCGACCCGGCGACCTCGTCAACCTCGAGGTCGACGTGATGGCCAAGTACGTCGAACGGCTCGTGTCGGCGTATCTCCCCGAAGGAACTGGAGCACCAGCATGAACACCCCTCTGACCAGCACGACCAACGCCATCCCGACCACCCTGTTCGACCCGATCGAGGACGCGATCGCGGCGATCGCCCGCGGCGAGATCGTCGTCGTCGCCGACGACGAGGACCGCGAGAACGAGGGTGACCTGATCATGGCCGCCGATGCGGCCACGCCCGAGGCGATCGCGTTCTTCGTGCGTCACACCTCCGGCGTCATCTGTGTGGGACTGACCGGCGAGCGCTGCGACGACCTCGATCTCACCCCGATGGTCCGCGCCAACCAGAACACCGAGTCCCACGGCACGGCCTTCACCGTCACCGTCGATCTCGCCGAGGGGACGACGACCGGCATCTCCGCTGCGGACCGCGCCGCCACCCTGCGCGCCCTCGCCGATCCGTCGGTCGGCGCCGAGGCGTTCAACCGTCCCGGGCACATCTTCCCGCTGCGGGCACGGCCGGGCGGCGTGCTGAAGCGCATCGGCCACACCGAGGCATCCGTCGACCTCGCCCGGCTGGCCGGTCGTGCTCCCGCGGGCGTGCTCTGCGAACTCGTCCTCGACGGCGGCGACATGGCCCGCGGTGCGGACCTGCGCCGGTTCGCGGACGAGCACGGTCTCTCCGTCGTGTCCATCGCCGATCTCGTCCGCCACCGGCGCCGTCACGAGAAGCTCGTCGAGCAGACCGCCGACGCCCGGCTGCCGACCGAGTGGGGCGAGTTCCGTTGTCACTCCTACGAGAGCGTGCTCGACGGCGAGACCCATCTCGCGTTCGTGGTCGGTGACGTCGCCGGCGACGACCCCGTACTCGTCAGAGTGCACAGCGAGTGCCTGACCGGTGACGTCTTCGGCAGCGTCAAGTGCGACTGCGGACCGCAGCTTCGTGAATCCATGCGTCTGGTCGCCGAGGCAGGGCGCGGCGTGGTGGTGTACCTACGCGGTCACGAGGGTCGCGGCATCGGGCTGAGCCACAAGCTGCGCGCCTACGAGCTGCAGGACGCCGGTCTCGACACCGTCGACGCCAACATCGAACTCGGTCTGCCGGTCGACACCCGCGAGTACGGGATCGGCGCGCAGATCCTCGTCGAGCTCGGCGTTCGCAACCTGCGTCTCTTGACCAACAACCCGGCGAAGTACAGCGGCCTCGAAGGGTTCGGCCTCACGATCACCGAACGCGTCGGGCTGCACCTCCCCGTGCATCCCGAGTCCGAGCGCTACCTGCGCACCAAACGCGACCGGATGGGGCATCTGCTGCCGGACGATCTCGATGTGGTGAGCGGCGCGGTGCTGGCGGGGGACGCGTCGTGAGCACCAACCTGCGCTCCGCCGACGCATCGGCGCCGACGATCGATGGCACGGGGCGGTCGGTCGCGCTCGTGTGCGGGCGCTTCAACGACCGGATCGTCGAGCAGCTGGAACGGGGTGCGCGCCGAGCGCTGACGGACCACGGCGTCGCTGCCGATGCCATCGCCACCTGGTGGGTGCCCGGTGCGCTCGAGGTCCCGCAGGTGGCCCAGGCGGTCGTGGCGTCGGGACGCTTCGACGCAGTGGTCGCGCTCGGCGCGGTCGTGCGCGGCGACACCTACCATTTCGAGGTCGTCTCCGACGCGAGTGCCGCCGGCCTGATGCGCCTCTCGCTCGACTCCGACGTCGTGATCACCAACGGCATCCTCACCGTCGACGACGAGGCGCAGGCGCTGGTGCGCTCGGGCGACGACGACGGCAACAAAGGAGCTCAGGCCGCGTTGGCCGCCCTCGAGACGCTCGCCGTGATCGATTCGATCGGCTGACCGAGAGCGGTCGAACTCACGGAGGCGGGGTGCCGTCGCCGTCGGGCTCGTGGTCGAGTGCGAAGTAGTGGCTGACGGCAGGCACCCTGTTCGGGATCTGGCGGATCACCGGGAGCGCGAAGAACAGCGTCGACACGCTGCCCACCTGCTCGTAGATCACGGCGTTGAGCGCGCAGGCGAACGCCACCGATCGCCCGATGAAGAAGAACCAGCCGAGGAAGGCGACCAGCACGCCGAGTTGCCCGTACAGCTGCGAGGAGCTGGAGACCTGCTGCGGCAGGTAGAACTGCGTGAACGACTGGAGCAACGCGAGGACGACGCCGACGAACGCGGCGCCCGGCAACGAGGCGCCGGGGTCGGTGGTCGTTCTTGGGAGCGCTTGGAAGATCAGCAGCCAGAACACGGCGTAGATCGCTGTCATGCCGACCAGCGACAGTGAGGCGACGGCGGCCCCGGTCGCCTGGTTGATCCGGTTGACGATCGCCGCCGACAGTGACGCGCTGACGATCAA
>DATKXG010000241.1:0-13823 GCA_035529175.1 Ilumatobacteraceae bacterium | reverse complement strand
CGGACGGTGTTCTTCTTCACCGTCCCCGGTGCGATGAAGAGCTCCCTGCCGATTTCCTGGTTGGTCTTGTGCACCGCCAACAGTCGCAGCACGTCGAACTCGCGGGGCGTGAGCGCCGGTTCGCCGGCGACCGTCGTCACGGCGGTCGGCACCGACCCGGCGGTCTCGGGCTCGATCGCGGCCAGGACCGCGCCGACGTGAGCAAGAGCGTGGCCGTCGACGTCGAGGCGGTGCAGCAGCGGTACGAGGTCGGGCCCGAGATCTGCGACCCTGCGGACGATGCCACCTTCCTGCGAAAGCCTGATGGCGTGCTCGAGCGAGTCGAGAGCGCCACACTCGTCGCCCTGGTTGGCACGATCACGCGCCTGCAGCCCGAGCAGCCGAATGGTCAGCGGGCGGTGGTTGCGTTGTTGTGCAGCATCGAGGTATTGCTCGAGCAACTGCCGCCCGCTTTCGGCATCGGGCTTCGAGGACATCAGCACCTCGACATAGGTCGGCATGGGGTCGTAGAAGAGGAACGAGTGCAGCTGGGCATCGGGGTCGGCCGTATGCACCCATCGGAGCGCTGCGGCAGGTCGTCCACGACGAAGATCGAGCTCGGCCAAGAACGCCTCGGCGGTCGGCTGGAGATGATCGCTGTGCGTGTCGAGCACGAACTGCATCATCGACGCAGCGGAGACGTCGGCGTCGCCGCCGCGCCCCTGCGCCAACTCGGCAAGCGAGAGTGCGATCCAGGAATGGACGACGTTGGCCGCTGCTGTCGCGTACCGGGCGTCGATCACCTTCTTCAAGTGTTGTGTTGCCTCATCGAGCCGGTTGCGCTCATACGCGACCGTGCCCAGGAAGTACTGGGCGGCGGCGATGGTGTCGACCAGACCGAAGCGTTCCCCGATCGCCAACAGCTGGGTCGCATGGCGTTCCTCCAAGGCCAGGTCGCCTTCGAGCCATCCGAGGTACGGCAGCGCCCACGCCATTGGATCGAACGGTGCCCCGGCGAACCGTTCATCGCCCATCACCGAGCTCGCCAACTGATGCGCCTCCTGTGAGCGGCCGGCGCCAGCCAGCGAAACGACGCCGGCGACAATGGCAAACGTCAGGTGGCGACCCGGCGTGGTTGCCAACAACTCCTGTGCGACCTCGGCGTCGGCCACGGCACCCTCGAAGTCCGCCGAGATGAGCTTCTCGTAGGCGCTGCGCAGCTCTGCGATTTGGCCTCGAAGGCTGCTGTTGATGGCCGGATCCGGGACGTTTCCCCGTTCGAGCAGCGCCTCGGCCCGATCGAGCGCGTCACTCATCTCACCGAATCGCGACTGAAACTCGCCGACCAGCCACGCGCGGAGCAACAGCAGTGTGGGCTCGTTGTCCACCACATCGCTCGGCACGCGCGACAGCACACGAGCGAGTTCCGCCCATCGCTCCTCTTCGATCAGTTGGTTCCCGAACTCGGCGGTCCAGAGGACGAGGTCGGCATGCTCGCCCGCGAGATGTAGTTGTTCGATCGCTTCTTCGACCATGCCGTGAGTTCGGAACACACCTGCCACCCGCACCCGCATGTCCCGCTCTTGAATCTGAGCCTGAGGATCGGCGCCGTGGGCGACCCGCCAGTTGTCGAGGAGCTGCGCGAAAAGATGGTGGAAGCGGTACAACACTCCCTCATTGTCGAGTGGCACGATGAACAGGTTGTGCCGGAGCAGCCAGTCGATGAACTCCGAGCCCGTCATCGTCGCCGGCCCGGCAACCCTGCTGGCGATCGCAGCATCGCAGAGCTCTGCGCTGAAGCTGGGGAAATGGGAAACGACCTGCAGGTACCGCCGGACCGGCACCGGGACCGACTCGAGGATCTCGGCGAGGAGATCGTCTTGCGTCGCCTGGTCGAGGAAACCGACGCCGACGAGCTCGGAGTCGCTGTCGAGACGGTACGCCTCGATCGCCAGACGCACTCCAGCGGGCCAACCCTCGGTCGCGGTGAACAACTCGTGAATCTCTTGGTCGAGCCAATCCCGAGGCAGCAGCTGCCTCGCCAACAGCTGCACTTCCTCGCGGTCGAGCGCGAGCTCGGACATCCGGAGCTGGCCGAGCAGCCCGCGAACTCGCAAGGCCCTCAACCGCAGCGGCGGCTCCTGTCGGCTGACGATGACGAAGTGAACCGCGCCATCGTGATGCTCGATCAGCGCCGACACGACCTCATGCACTGACGGCGAGGTGATCAGGTGATAGTCGTCGAGCACGACCACGATCGGGTGCGGCACGTCGCTGAGCTCGTTGGACAGTTCGGTGATCACGACGGACAGTTCGGGAAGCGTTGGCGCCTGCACCATCTGTGACACGACATCCAGCGCGCCCGGCACGACGCGGCGGACTGCCTCGGCCAGATGCATCAGGAACCAACGCGGGTCGTCGATCGCTGAGTCGAGCGTGACCCAGGCGACCGGACGGTCAATCGTCTCGACCCATTGGCTGACGATGATCGACTTACCGAAACCTGCGGGAGCGCAGACCAGAGAGACGGGGAGACCGAGCCCGCGGTCCAGTGTTGCCAGGAGGCGACCGCGGCCCACCGCGTCGACTGGCGGTCGCGGTCGATGGAGGAGCGCGGCGCGAACCGGCAAGCCCGCCGGCGCGGGATCCCCAACAACCTCGATCAGCTCGGCTGCGGACGACTCCAATATGTCGTCCTCCTCGACCGAATTCACGCTCCGACCCTAGCGACATGCCGCCGCCTGGGCTGAGGGCTCAGCGAGGACCCACTCGGCGGTGGATCAGATGTAGCCCTTGTCGGTCATCCAGTTGAGCGAGAAGAAGCCGATCACCGGCGGCAGATACGAGGTGACCAGCCGGTAAGTGACGGCAATCGAGAAGGCCTGCTCGGCGGGTAGGCCCACCCCGGTGAGCAGTGCGGTCATCGTCGCCTCGGCCACGCCGATCCCACCCGGAACCGGGGCGAGGCCGGCGAGCAGGCCGGTGCCGACGCTGACGAAGATCAGCGCCGTGAACGGCACGCTCGCACCGAACGCAGCGACCACTGCGGCGAGTGCCAGTGCACCGACGATCTTCTCGAGGAACTCGCTGAGGCAGATCCCACCCAGGCGAACAGGAGAGGAGACGACGCCCTTCACCGACTCGTACGCCTCTTTCACCTTCGGCCAGACCTTGACCCGCCACTTGGGGACGGCGGCGATGACGATCAGCCCGATCACCACGACGGCGACGACGATCGCGAGCAGGCCGCCGGAGTCCTGCGAGTCGAGGCTGTCGGTGTCGATCGCCTGCCCGAGCGCCCACGAGGTGACCAGCAGGAGGACGATTTCGATGAGGAAGCCGAAGAAGCTGATGACCGGGCCTTGGGCGACGGCGGTCGTCGTCGGTACGCCGAGCTTCTGGAGGAATCGCACGTCCATCGCCACTTTGCCGACGGTCGACGGCACCACGAGGCCGACGAAGCTGTTCGCCGACTGCAGGATCACGGTCGGTGCGTAGGGAACGGGTTGGGTGACGGCCGACTTGATACCCATGTATGCCGTCGAGTAACCGAGCATCTTGATGATGAACGCGACGATCAGCCAACCGATCGACGCGGTCTTCAGCTCCTCGAGGAGCGTGTCGAACCCGACTTGGGCGACCTGGGAGATCAGGGCGTTCACCGCGACGATGGCGAAGAAGACGACGACGATGTCCTGCACGCTGACGCGCTTGACGTCGACGAGCTTGGGTTCCTCGACACCCAGCCGCTCGACGAGCAGCGATCGGATCTGGCCGAACTTGACCTTCGACCGCTTCATTTGTGTCCGCAGGCTCGGATCGACGACGGCATCTTGCAGGTAGGGAAGCGCCGCAACGAGGCGCCGACGGGGGTATCCCGCAAGTGCGGCGTCGACGGCCTGTTCGATCCCGACCACGGCCGCGGTGGTGCCGAGCAGCGACGCGACGTCAGCGCCGAACTGCTGAGCAGTCGGGAGCATGGAGGAATGCTCGAAGTCCACGAACGACGGCCCGCCGTCTCCGATCCGGACGGTGCGCGCCCCGAGGTTGCCGTGCGCAACGTTCACGCCACGCAACCGGTCGAGCGCCCGCCACAGCTCTTGCAGGCTCTCGTCGGTCACGCCGGTCCCGTCGTCGGCGTCGAGCTCGCCGATCGGGGTACCGTGCGGCTCCGCCACGACGAGCACGACGTCACCACCCTCGGCCTGACCGGCCTCGACGACCGCGGGCACACGAACGTCGGCCCGGTCGGCGACAAGCAGTGCCAGCGCCTCGTGCTCGACCTGTTGCACCCGGCCGGCTGCCGGCGCAGGGCCGCTGCTGCGATACCAGAGCGCTTTCCACGCCCGCTCGGCCCGTTGGCGATCGGCGGCATCTTGCCCGTACACCTTGATCGTCAACGTTCGGCCGTCGTCGCCGGTCGCGGTCGCGAGACCGACGGTGCCCGGCTGGTCGGGCAGGTAGGCCAGGTCGGTCGTGGGGACCCCGACCCGCTCCAAGGTGGCGGCCAGGCGGCCGACAGGCGGCAACCCCTCCGGCGAGCCGAAGATCAGGCGCACCGACGCCACGCTGAACGCGGCGAGCGCCAAGGCGCCCAGCACGCTCGTCAACGTGGCGAGGCCGAGGAGGAAGGGCGACACCACGGTGGCGCCGATCACCCACCACCCGAACTTTCGAATCGGGTAGGTGAAGTACGGAGCCATCGCCGAGACGATCGTGACGACCATTGCGACCCGAACGGTCGGGAAGGCCGGGCGGCCGACCGCGTCGAAGAACTCGGGCAGGAACAACGGCCACGTACCCGTCGACAGCCGCGCGGCGAGCATCGACACCCCGGCGCCGATGATCAGGGCGACGATGATGTCGCGCAGCACGCCGCGCTTCACACCGCCACGGAGCAGGGTCGCCAACACCAGGCCGAGAGCCGCCAACGCTGCGCCGCTGTAGGCGATCCAACTCAGCGTTCGGATCCACCCGGGCGTCGAGCCGAAGAACTCGACCACACGGGCGTCGATGGGCGTCTCGTCCCGCGCCGCCCACCCGAGCAGCAGGAGCAGTACCCCGGCAACCACGAAGCGCCACACGTCGGGCGCCCGTCGCCGCCTCGGAGCGCCGGCGTCGGTCGCAAACAGATACGTCGTGACGCTCGCGGGTTCGGGAGCGGCGTCGGTCACGTCAGCGGTCTCCGGCGTGGGCGCAACGAGGTCACTCGTCCGCTCGACGGACTGGCCGGTCGCCGTCTCATCTGTGCTGGCGTTCATGTCGACTCCTCGCTCGCGCGTGTTTCGTATCGTTCGATTGTGCGGCCGGGCGCTGCCGGGGACTAGCCCTTCCTGTCCGGAGGACTAGCCCCGCGGAGGGGCACCGTGGGGGGCCGTCACGTCCGAGTACGCCGGATCACGTTGCTGCGGTGTCGAACAGACCGAGCAGGAACATCAGGATCACGATGCCGAGCACGACCTCGAGCACGACGGCCAGCACCTTCATCAACCGCGGCGACAGCACCTTGACCGTGCCCGCACTCGACGCCTCCACCGCACGAGCGACGACGCCGTATCGCTCGACGCCGGCCATGATCAGGACGTACCCGACGATCACCAGCGCGCCGGCGAGTGGCGCCTTCACCCACCGGGGCCATTGCTGGCCGAGGACCTCGATGATCACCGTGCCGCCTGCCGCTATGGCGAAGCCGGTGCGGAGCACCGCGAACAACGTCCGTTCCGAAGCGAGTGCCGTGCGGTGGTCGGCGAGCCGGGTACGGGTGGCGGCCAACTCGGTCGTGTTCGGCCCGGGGGCATCCGAAGCGGTGTCGGGCTCGAGATGACGTTCCTCGTCATCGCCCATGTCGACGTGTTCCCTTCTCGTGGGTCAGCCGTCGTCGTCGAAGAAGCCGACTGCCGTCAGCTCCTTCTTGAGGTCGACCGCGATCGCAACGACGGGGGCGGCCAGGATGAGGCCGATCATCCCGGCGACCATCCCGCCGAGCGTGGTCGCCAGCAGGATCGTCAGGGGGTGCAGGTTGAGGCTCGATCCGAGCAGCTTCGGCTCGAGCAGGTTCTCGAGCACGAGCTGGGCGACCATCACCAACGCGAACGCTGCGACAGCCAGCCCGACGCCGCCTTCACCGAGCGCCATGAGCACGGCGAACGCCCCACCAAAGAAGGCCCCGATGTAGGGGATGTAGGCGCCGATCACGTTCACGACGCCGATCGCCAGCGCGCCCGGGACACCGAGGAAGTACATCCCGATCGCGATCGACACGCCATTGACGAGCGCAAGTGCGGTCTTGCCGCCGAAGTACCCCTGCACGTCCTGGATCGACTTGTTGATGATCCGCTGGGTGGCGTCCCGGTCGGCCCGGTCGGCCTTCGCGTTCGCCCACCTTCGGGTGAGCATCGGCCCGTCCTTGAGCAGGTAGTAGAGCACCATCGTCCCGAGGATGAGTCCGGTGATGAAGCCGGCTGCGGTGTCGACGACGGTGGCCACCGCCGTGGCGATGCCGTCTCGCGCGACGGGCGCCGCGTCGCTTGCGGTGGCGTCGACCTCGTCGACCGCGTCGGCACTGATCGGAAGATCCTCAACCAGCGTCTTGACCTCCTCGACTGCGGCGTCGAGGTTCTCTCTCAAGACGTCACTCTGGCTCCCGAGCGCCTCCGCGGTGACCAGGCCAGCACCGCCGATCACGACGACCAGCCCCACCAGCACGATGGCGGCGCCGAGCGCCCGCTTGATGCCGTGCTCCTCGAGCCAGTTCACGATCGGCACGAAGACGATCGCCAGGAAGACGCCGATGGCGAGCGGTCCGGTGATGTCGCGAGTCGCGGCGATCAGCCCGATGAGCACCGCCAACGCGATCAGCATGCCGATGAGCATCCAGCTGGTGGTGCCCCCTCGGCGAACCCATGCGGGGACATCGAACCTGACCTTCTCGACGGCACCGTCCGAGACATCGGCCGGTGTCGTGTCCGATGTTTCGGGGCTGGCGCTCTCTGTCATTGGGATCTCCTTGGTTCGCAACGGCAACGTGCCGACTCGTGATTCGATTCTCGATCGAGGTCGTGGTCTTCGGTAGCCCCGCCAAGGGGGTGGTCAGGTGGCATCAGAGCTGGGTTTGCTCTCGGGAAGGCGATCGCTCGCACGGCGCGCATGACGCTTCAGGAACTCGTTGAGGAGCGCACCGATGAGCGAGATCCCGATGAAGATGTAGAAGACGGTGAAGAGCTTCGAAACGGTCGTCGTCGGCGAGAGGTCGCCGAAGCCCACCGTCGTCAGCGTTACGGCGCTGAAATAGAACGAGTCGACCCAGCTCCAGTCCTCCAGGATGCGGTACACGACCGTGCCGAGCCCGAGCACGAAGAGGCTGAGCCCCCCGACGATGCGGGTCGCATAGGCCTCCCATACTTCGGTTGCACCCGAGCTCGGCGGGGCGGAACTGTCCACCATGCCCCCAGATCGGCCGACTCGTCAGACGAGTTCGATCTCGCTCGGGCGCCAGCTCTGGTCGAGCCACGACTCCAGCGGTCCGTACATCCGCAGCGCCACGAACCATCCCTTGCCGGGGATCGTCTGCAGCCAGTTGTTTTCCTGGCCTGCCGGCGGAGTAGCCGAGAAGTAGACATCGATCGAACCGTCGGGGTTGGTGTTCATGCCTTCCTTGTAGCTGTCCAGGGTTGGGAACTGCTGGTCGGTCTGCAGCTGACAGCGGGTCTGCGTGTCGTACATCGTCAAGGCCCAGAAATCCTTCACCGGGATGTCCGGCGGCAGATGCAGCCGGTACGTCTTCGAGCCGTCGAGCGGCTGGCCCTGCGCGTCCACCATCCCCATCGTGTAGTCCGACCCCTTGCCGGGGGCCTTGCTCGCCATCGCCGGCGAGACGCAGATGTAGCCGAAGTGATAGAACACCCGCCCGTCGAGGACGCGCACGCCGTTCTCCATGTACGTGGTGGAGCCGCCGATGATCGGCTGACACCAGCCGCTGTCCTTGCCGTAGGTGTAGAGCCCCGGATGGCGTGGGAAGTAGCTGATCGCCCGAGCTGCGGCGTTGCCGATGGCGGCAGCGTCGACGAGGATCTCCTTCATCCGTGCGTCCGTAGGGAATGGCTTGTCCTTCTCGATACCGATCGCGGCCAGCCGCCCGCCGATCTCCGCACCGAGGAACCCGGCCGGCTCATCTTGCAGGACCGCATGCACGTTCTCGAAGAACGTGACGTCGTTGGGGAGCACCGTGTCGATCTCCTCGCCCGTCCCGTTGACGAACTCCATCGCCGGCGGATTCGCTGCCGCCGCGAGCGGGTACACCTTGAGGTTGTCACGGATGTTGGCTGAAGCGGCCTCGATCCCCTTGTCGAGGTACCCGCGCATGAACAGCCACGCGCCGTAGGTGTTCGACTGCACGACGAAGTAGCCATCCGGCACGTCGCCGTCGTATCCGGGGGGCAACACCAGGAATTTGCCGCCCTTGCCCTGATCCGGTCCAGCCATGCCCAGATCGGTCATGTAGAGAAAGGCCGCGTCGTCGAGAATGCCCAGCATCCCGGGCGGCAGCTCGATGACCGTCGGCCCATCGGTCTTCATGTCGAGCCACCCCATCGCGTACATCGTCGAGGTGTTCGCTGTCAGCCACAGGGCCTTGGAGTCCAGCAAGTTGTCATAGATGACGATCTTGTTGCTGGAGTCGAGGCCGAAGGCCCGTTGACCCTCCCGGATCGAGTACATCGACATGGCCGGGATGCAGTCCAGGAACGACTCGACCGCGCGCGCACGATCGAGATAGTCGTAGACGTTTGCGACCGTTGTCTCGTCCGGGACACCGTCGGTGTAGTCGAGCGAACCGATCGACGTCTCCACATGGTCCGGCGCCATGATCGACGCGGGCAGGTCGGTGGTCATCTTCAGTTTCGGTGTCGAAGTCATCGTTGGCATCCTCTTCTTCTGGGGTTGGGTCAAGAACCACTGTGAGACGCTTCTGGTCGGTCCGATAGCCCCATCACGGACCCCTCGGGGGGCATCCCGGGGGCGGTGCCATTCGTCCGCCGTTCGGTCAGTCGACCAGGTCGAGGTCGTTCAGAACCCACGTCTTGTCGATGTAGCTCTCGGTGGGCCCGTAGAAGCGGAAGACGAGGAAGAAGCCCTTGGTTCACGCTGTTCCGGTTCTACGGACCCCTGGCGCCCTACTTCGACAAGACCTGGATCCCCGACGACATTGTCGAGATGAGCGGCTGACGACGAAATCGAGCAGTACGTAACGAGCTTCCGTTCATCGCGTGACTCGTGTGTACCCGCTTGGATTCGAGTGTTCGGACTCGCGCCGATGGGCAGCGAGGGTGGACGCCGTGCTCACGTCCGGCGGGCGCGTCAACCAGGCGTCGCGGTGATGCGGCCGTCGTCGATCGCGCTGCGCATCGAGGCGAAGTCGAGATCGTTCTGGTCGGCGTAGGTGAACGCGAAGTGCGTGACGGCTCGATCGAACGAGGAGCCCTTTCCGAGGTACCCGCTGATCGCGATCGGATCGCTGGAACGCGCGTGCGCATGGGCCAGCGTCCACCCGCAGACCGTCGCGTACAAGCCGAGCCGCCGAGCGCTCATCGTCTCGACCTCGGCTGAGCCCTTCATGTCGTGGAACTGTCGCCAGTAGTAGTGGTGACCGGCCTGAGAACTCGACCACCCCAGGAAGATGTCGCCCGATGCTTGGATCAGCCGCTGGCCCCGCACCACGCGCTCGCCGGGAGAGTCGTAGTTGCTGGGCCCAAGCCGGGCTTCCAGGACCGACGTCTCGGCCTCCTTGATCTGCAGGAACAGCGGATCGTCGTCGTCCCGACCCGCCAACAACACCAACATGCACCGAGTCCCGACACTGCCGACACCGACCACCTTGACCGCAATGTCGACCAGCCGGTAGCGCCCGAGCAGCATGTGGAGATCGTCCGAAATCGACTCGCGATAGAGCTCCCAGCTGTGCCGCACCTGGTGATCGAGTTCGTCGGCGTTCTCGCCGGCCAGGTCCCGCAAGGGAACGATCAGCGGCGGACTGCTGGCGATCCGGAGCACACCATCGGCCCGCTCGGTCAATTTGGCCATCGCCTTCAGGCTCGTCTTGGAACGCGCCTTCGCAGCACTCTTGGAGACCCGTTTGCGATCGCTCTTCTTGGTGATTGCTGCCTCGAGCCGGTCGACCGACAGCTCCGCGTACCAGACGTCGAGCGTTGCGCGCTGCGCGAACTCGGCCATCGCCGTGCGGTAGGAGGCCACCGACTTCGTGACGGCGTCGGCGGTCTGTTCCCGCTTGAAGCCGTTCGAGCGGCCTGCCAGCGCGAAACTCGTCGCCAGCCGCTTGACGTCCCACTCCCACGGCCCCGGAAGCGTCTCGTCGAAATCGTTGACGTCGAACACCAGGTTTCGCTCGGCCGAGGCGAAGGCGCCGTAGTTGGACAGGTGAGCATCGCCGCAGAGCTGTGCATCGATCCCTGACGCAGAGGTGGAGGCAAGGTCGCCGGCCATGATCGCGGCCGCTCCCCGATAGAAGGTGAACGGCGACACCGACATCCGCCCGTGCCGGATCGGCACGAGTGACTGCAAGCGGGTTGCATCCTGAGCGGTGAGCACATCGACCGGATCAGCCCGATCCGGTGGGGGCGACCAGTCGGCATGGCTCGACCGCGGCACCCGCTTGCGGGCCTCACGCCCCAACTCGCGACGCTCGTCGACGGTGAGGTGGTCGTGGGCGGAACTCGACGGTGACGTCATCTGGGGCCTCCAAGGTGGATTGCGGGCAGGAGCGGCCTGCTCTTCGAGCATGTGCTTCGCGGACGAGTACCGCCAGCCCCGAAAGGGAGACCCGGCGGAGCAGATCGGACTCGTCGCCCCCGGGGGCTCCACCTGGGAACCATTTTGGCGCTACCAGGCGATCCGACGTCGGTGGAGAATCAACGCCAGTGGAGACCACGCGAGATCGACCGAGAGCGAGCCTGTGATGACGACGACCGATGATCCTGTGACAAGGTCGGACGGTCCAGCTGACGATTCGCCCGGCACCGGCAAGCGCTCCGCCGGGGTCCAAGTGTTCGCGGCTCCGTCTGACGCGCCGCGCGTGCGGTGGACGACGGACCTGATGTCGGCTGGGTTCGCGGCGGCCTTGACGGCCGTGCTCCTGGTCGTCGCCGGCAATGGATCGACGCTCGACGACTCGACACTCGAATTCGTGGGCAGCCTGCCCGGTTGGCTGCTCTGGCTCGCACAGGCCGCCTATGGGGTCGGCGTGTTGTACGGCGTCGGTCTGCTGATCGGTGTCGGGCTCTTCGCCAAGGGTCGGCTGGACGTGTTGCGCGACATGGTCCTGGCGGCACTGTTCGCCGTCGTGATCGTCCTCATCCTGACCCAGCTGATCGACAATCGGTGGCCGGAGTTCGCGTTCCTCGACTTGAACGAGACGCGCAACACGTTCCCCGCCTTCTTCGTGACGACGGCGACCGCGATCCAGGCAGCGGCATCACCGTGGCTGACAGCGCCGATGCGCAAGCTGGGCTGGACGTTCGTCCTTGCGGCGGGCGTGGCATCGATTTTCGGCGCGGTGACGACGTTCAGCGACGCGCTCGGTGGGTTGCTCGTCGGGCTGTTCGCGGCGGCGATCACCCGGTACGCCTTCGGCACCTCGGCCGGGCTGCCGTCGACCAACCGCGTCAGGGAGGGTCTGGCCGATCTGGGTGTCGAGATGGACACCTTGACCTACTTCGACAAGCAGCCCGAGGGATCGAACATCCTCTCGGGAGACTCGACCGACGGTCGGTCACTGTTCGTCTACATGCTCGGGCGCGACTCCTGGAGCACGCGCCGCTGGACCCGGTTGTGGAAGGAGGCGTGGTATCAGGACCAGGGGTCGCAGTACGGGTCCGATCGCCGCCAGGAGGTGGAGCACGAATCGCTGGCACTGCTCCTGGCCGATCAGAAGGGTGTCTCGGTGCCTGCGCTGGCCGCAGTCGGGATGACGTCACTCGACGACGCAATGATGGTCACCGACCTGTTCGATCACACCCTGGCCGACGTGTCGCTCGACGACGTCGACGACGCGCTCCTCGACGAACTCTGGCAGCAGCTCCACAAGCTCCACCAGGCCGACATCAGCCACGGGTCGATCGACGCGGTCCACTTCTGGTTCGACTCGGCGGGGAATGTGGAGCTGATGGGTTTCGCCGACGCAGCGATTCACCCGACGGGCGACCAGATACAGCAGGATGTCGCGGCGATGCTCGTGATGACGACGATGGGCGTGGGCGCCGATCGCGCGATCGCAGCAGCCCGCCGGGCCAAGGGTGACCACGCGCTCAAGGAAATGCTCCCGCTGCTCCAGACCGCCGCGCTGAACGCACGGCTGCGCAGCAACGTCAAAAAGCAGAAGCTGAAGATCAAGGACCTGCGCAAGCAGACCGCAGCCGCCCTCGATGTCAAGGTTCCCGAACCGACGCAGTTGACCCGCGTGACGTGGAAGAGCGTCCTGATGCTCGTCTTCATCGGATTCGCGGTCTACACGATCATCGGCGGTCTCGCCGACGTCGGGTTCGACACGATCTGGAACACGCTGGTCGACGCCCGCTGGAGCCTCATCCTGCTCGGCCTCTTCTTCGCAGCTGCCACCAACTGGAGCGACGCCGTCGCCCTCGGTGCGGTCTCACCGAAGCCGGTCCCGGTCGGGGTCACGACCGTGGAGCAGTTCGCGATCGGCTTCGTCAACATCGCCGTGCCGTCGGCAGCCGGCCGCATCGCCACCAACGCCCGATACTTCGAGAAGTTCGGCATCAGCGCGGTCACGTCGACGACGACCGGCGCCATCACCGGGTTCCTCGGGTTCATCGCCCAGGCCGTCCTTGTCATCCTGACGATCGTCATCGGAGCAGGCAGCATCGACTTCTCCGAGATGCAAGGCGGCGGAGACGTCCTCAAGCTGCTCGGGATGGCGATCGTGATCTTCATCGGAGTCGGCATCGTCGTCGCACTCGTACCGAAGTGGCGGCACAAGGCCGAAGACAAGCTCCGCAAGCCGCTGGCGCAGATCGGCGATGCGCTCGAGATACTGAAGAACCCGAAGTCGGCCGCGCTGGGGTTCGGAGGCGCACTCGGAACGGAGATCCTCTACGGCGCCGGGTTCGCCATGTGTGTTCTCGCCGTCGGCGGGTCGATCAGCCTCGGTGAAGCGATCTTCATCAACGTCACCGTGTCGCTCTTCGCCGGGTTGATGCCCATCCCGGGCGGTGTCGGCGTGGCCGAGGCCGGTATGACCGCCGGGCTCACCGCAATCGGAGTCGACCCTGACGTCGCCGTCTCCGGGGTGCTGATCTACCGACTGGTGAGCTACTACCTCCCACCGCTGTGGGGCTACGTGAGCCTGCGCTGGCTGACCAACCACGACTACCTGTGAGCGTGGGAACGTGCCAGGCGACCGAGATCAGCAGCGGACTCCCCCGATGAGCTCCGAAACCCGAACGTTGCGGCCCGCCGCCCAACGGCCCACCGCCGCCCAGCTCGTCGGGCGAACCCTCTCGATCACGGTGGTGGTCGCAGTGGCGTTGATGATCACGTCGTGGTTGCTGCCCAACTTCGAGATCGCTCGGTTCCGCGACGCCCTCTTGGCCGGTCTCGTGATGGGACTCTTCAACGCGCTCGTCTGGCCTGCGCTCGCGGTCGTGCTGGTACCGCTCTCGGTGTACACGCTCGGCCTGGCCAACCTGGCGGTGAACGCCCTGCTCACCTGGCTGGTGCTCGGCGACCTCCCGGGCGTCCGCCTCGACTCCTTCTGGGCCGCGCTGCTCGTCGCCCTGATCGCCACTGTCATCGCCACCCTGCTGGCGACTGCG
>DATKXG010000240.1:0-2946 GCA_035529175.1 Ilumatobacteraceae bacterium | reverse complement strand
CGGTCGGGCGAGTGCGGGCCGTTGATCAGCGGCTTGAGCTCGTCGAGGTCGATCTCGATCAGCTGGTCGTAGAACGCGCCATCGTCGGCACGCAGGTCTGCGGCCACCTTGTCCGCGGCGTCGGCGATCGCCTCACGGCCGGTGGCCTTGAGGTAGGCCGCCATGTTGCCGTCGTAGGGGAAGTGCGAAGTGGTGGCACCGATCTCGGCGCCCATGTTGCAGATCGTCGCCTTGCCGGTGGCCGAGATCGAGTCGGCGCCGGGGCCGAAGTACTCGACGATCGCACCGGTGCCGCCCTCGACCGTGAGGATGCGGGCGACCTCGAGGATCACGTCCTTCGGGCTCGACCAGCCGCTGAGCGTGCCGGTGAGCTTGACGCCGATCACCTTCGGCCAGCGCACGTTGAACGGGAAGCCCGTCATCACGTCGACGGCATCCGCGCCACCGACGCCGATCGCGATCATGCCCAGGCCGCCCGCGTTCGGGGTGTGGCTGTCGGTGCCGATCATCATGCCGCCCGGGAACGCGTAGTTCTCGAGCACGACCTGGTGGATGATGCCCGAGCCGGGACCCCAGAACCCGATGCCGTACTTTGCCGACACCGAGCGGAGGAAGTCGTAGACCTCCTTGTTGGTGTCGATCGCCACGCCGAGGTCGATGCTGGCGCCGACCTTCGCCTGGATCAGGTGGTCGCAGTGCACGGTCGAGGGGACTGCGGCCTCGGAGAGCCCGGCGGTCATGAACTGCAGCAGTGCCATCTGGGCGGTGGCGTCCTGCATCGCGACCCGGTCGGGATGAAAGTCGTTGTAGGTGACGCCCCGCTCGATCGCCTCGTTCGGGTCGGCGAGGTGGTTGACCAGGATCTTCTCGGTGAGCGTCAGCGGACGGCCGAGGCGCTCGCGACCGGCGGCAACACGCTCGGGGAGGCTGGCATAGACGCTCTCGACGAGTTCGATGGGGGTGGTAGCGCCGTTCTGAGTCATGTAGACAACTATAATACAAGTTGACCGCGATTCAAGTTGATGACCGTGCAACCCGTTGGGAGACGCCATGCGACACATCCGCTATCAGGAGATCGCCGATGAACTGCGCCAGCGTGCGCTCGACTCGCCCGCCGGATCGGTGCTGCCGTCGGAAGCGGAGATGTCGGCCGAGTTCGGCGCGTCGAGGGTCACGATCCGCCGGGCACTGGAACTCGTGCGAGAAGACGGCCTGATCGCCGCTCGCCAGGGATTCGGATGGTTCGTCGCCACCGATCCCGTGCCGCAGAACCTCGGATCGCTGGCGACCATCGAGTCGCACGTCGAGGGGGTCGGCAAGCTGTCGGAGCGCAAGGTCGAAGAATTCGCCTACGAGTCCGCGCCCGAGCGCGTCGAGCGGGTGCTCGGCGTCGATCACGTACTGCGCGTGAAGCGCGTCAACCTCGCCGACGGCGAGCCGTTCGCCGTCGTGACCGTGTGGTGTCCGGCCGAACTCGGCGCACACCTGTCGCGCCGGGACGTCGAACGTCGACCGTTCTACGAACTCCTCGACGTCGAACTGCGCGGTGCCACCCAAACCATCGGTGCTGACCTCGTCGACGCTGCCGATGCCCGGTTGCTGGGAGTCCCGGCAGGATCCCCAGTGCTGCGGTGCCAGCGCGTCACCACCGACGCGACGGGACGAGCGGTGCTCGTGAGCGAGCACCTGTTCCCGGCACACCGCACCGAGTTCGTCGTGGATCTTCCCCAGGCCGAACCGTCGATGACCCCGAGCGGCCTGCGCATCGTCGAATGACACGAGCACGGTTCGGGTGAGCGACGACGTCGTCGGCTGGACCTCGGCGCTCGTACGATCTCGGCCATGGGGATGATCAACACGTTCCGGTCAGTGGTGCAGTTCGACCGGATCACGCTCGATCCCGTCGAGCGCCGGCTGAGATCTGCTGCGTCGGTCGAGGACTTCCGCCGGATCGCGAAGCGCCGTCTGCCCCACGGCGTGTTCGACTACATCGACGGTGGAGCCGAGGACGAGCGCACGCTCGCGAACAACGTCAGCGCCTTCGCGGGATACGAGTTCCAGCCCCGGATCCTGCGCAACGTCAGCAAACTCGACACGTCGACGTCGATCTTCGGACGCCCGGCGGCACTGCCGTTGATCCTGGCACCGACCGGGTTCACCCGCATCGCGCACTCGCAGGGCGAACTCGCCGTTGCTCGTGCCGCAGCGCGTGCCGGCGTTCCCTGGTCGCTGTCGACGATGGGGACCCGATCGATCGAGGAGGTCGCGGCGGTCAGCGATGGCGACAAGTGGTTCCAGGTGTACACGTGGCGCGATCGCGGGCTGGTGAAGGAGCTGCTCGATCGCTCGCGGGCGGCGGGCTACACGGCGGTTTGGTTGACGGTCGACACAGCGGTGTTGGGGCGCCGCGAACGCGATGTCCGCCGTGGCATGACGTTGCCGCCGAAGATCGGCCCGTCGACCATCGTCGACGGCGCCATTCATCCCGGTTGGACGTGGGACTTCCTCCGCAACGAGCCGATCACGTTCGCGAACGTCGTCGGTCTCAGCGACGAGGACGGCAGCACTGCGGTGACGCTGTCGGAACACATGGCCCGCCAGTTCGATCCAGCCCTGTCGTGGGACGACGTCGACTGGCTGCGCACTGTCTGGGATGGACCGATCGTGCTGAAGGGGATCCAGACCGTCGCCGACGCGAAGCAGGCGGTCGCAGTCGGAGTCGAGGGGATCGGCCTGTCGAACCACGGCGGTCGCCAACTCGACGATGCGCCGGCGCCCATCGAGCTCGTCGAGCCGGTGCGCGAGGAGGTCGGCGGTGGCGTGACGATCATCTGTGACGGGGGTGTTCGCCGCGGCAGTGACATCGTGAAGGCGATCGCGCTCGGTGCCGACGCCGTGTCGATGGGTCGTCCGTATCTCTACGCGCTGGGCGCCGCCGGTGAGCGT
>DATKXG010000239.1:0-2236 GCA_035529175.1 Ilumatobacteraceae bacterium | reverse complement strand
ATGCCCAAGGCACTTCCGCCCGAACTGCTCGAACACGTCGCCGAACGCTTCCGCGTCCTCGGCGACGCGACTCGACTCGGCATCATCCGGACACTGCTCGATGACGGCGAACAGAACGTCGGCCAGCTGGTCGACCGCCTCGGAACCAGTCAGGCCAACGTGTCCAAACACCTTCGCATCCTCCACGATGCGAGGATCGTCACCCGGCGTACCGAGGGCACGTCCGCCTACTACGCCGTCACCGACCCGAGCCTGATGCCGGTGTGCGCCATCGTCTGCGACCGTCTGCGTGAGCAGGTGGCCGACGACGCCCGCACCTTTGCCGTCTGACCGCCACCAGTCCAACAACCGCACCCACCAACCACCGAGAAGGAACCACGATGAGTACGGACCTCGAACCACCACTGAGCGATTCATCGCTCCATGAGCATCAACCGCTCGTTCATCACGATGACATGGAGACCGACGTCGTGCACCCCCCACTGGCCCGGCTGGGTCGATGGGCGCACGCGCACCGCAAGTTCGTCATCATCACCTGGGCGGTGCTCGCCATCGGCCTCGGTGTGTTCGCGCCGAAGCTCGAGCATGCGCTGTCCGGCGCGATGTGGGAGGTCAACGGCAGCGAGTCGCTCGCCGCTCGAGACGTGATCGACGAGCAGTTCGGCGGATTGTCGTCGCAGTCGGCGGTCGTCGTGATCCAGAGCCAGTCGACTCCGATCGACGATCCCGCATACCAACAGGTGATCAGTGACGTCAACGCGCTGATCGTGGCCGAACCGGGATTCGGTCAGCCGATGCCGGCCCAGCCCGGCATGGATGGCATGACCGTGATGATCCAGGCCGGCGCCGAGGTCGATCCGACCGAAGCCGTGCGATCCGCCGGGGACCTCGGCGAGAACATCTCGAAGCTGTCCGAGACCGTCGCCGGCGATGAGATCTCGGTCGCGCTGACCGGGTCGCCCGCCTTCTGGGACGACTTCAACGAGGTCAACCGCGAAGGCATGCTCAAGGCGGAGATCCTGACGTGGCCGGTCACGGCCGTGATCCTCGTGATCGCCTTCGGCACCCTCGCCGCGGCCGGGCTTCCGCTGGTGCTCACCGCCGCGGGCCTGCTGGCCTCGATGGGCGTGCTGTACGGCATCACCCAGATCACCGACCTCTCGATCTGGACGCTGAACTTCGCCATGATGTTCGCGCTGGCGCTCGGCATCGACTACGCCCTCTTCATCGTCACCCGGTATCGAGCGGCGCTCCACGCCCACCCCGAGGATCCGCAACACGCCGCCGGCATCTCGATGGACACCGCCGGCAAGGCGGTCCTGTTCTCCGGCATCACCGTGTTGATCAGCCTGTCGGCGGTGCTCCTGGTGCCGATCCCGGCGTTCCGCTCGATGGCCGCCGGCATGATGCTGTCGGTCAGCTTCGTCCTGCTCGCCGCGCTCACCCTGCTCCCCGCGCTGCTCGGCCCCGGCATCGACAAGTTCGCCCTGCCGTGGCACTCCAAGGGCGACCACCACAGCGAGTTCTTCGCCAAGCTCGCCGACCGCATCCAGGCGCACAAGGTCATCGTGGCCGCCGGTGCCGTCGTGGTGTTGCTCGCGCTGGCGCTGCCCCTGCTGGGACTGAAGACCGGCATGCCCGGTATCACCGTGCTCCCCGAGGACGAACAGGCCCGACAGGGCTACGACATGATCGCTGACGGCTTCGGCCCGGGCGGTCCCGGCCCGATCCAGGTGATCGTCCCCGCCGGCGCCGACGCCCAAGCCGTCGCCGACCAGGTGATGGCCACCGAGGGCATCGTGATGGCCTTCCCGCCGCAACCCGGCATGGAGGGCGCGAGCATCATCCAGGCCGTCGGCGCGTACGACCCGTCGTCCGACGAGGCGCTGGCGCTGATCCCGACACTGCGAACCGACCTCCCCGACGGCGTGCTCGTCGGTGGCCCGGTTGCCGAGAACTACGACCTCGACCGGACGCTCAGCCAGAAGGCCCCGCTCGTGATGGGCGTCGTCCTCGTCCTCGGGTTCATCCTGCTGATGATCGCACTCCAGGCGGTCATCGTCGCCTTCGTCGGCGTGATCTTCAACCTGCTGTCGGTGGGCGCCGCCTTCGGTGTCGGTGCGCTGGTGTTCCAGCACGGCATCGGTGCCGGGCTCCTGAGCTTCGACAGCCAGGGCTACCTCACCTCGTGGGCTCCGCTGTTCTTCTTCGCACTCGTGTTCGCCATCTCGATGGA
>DATKXG010000238.1:0-4494 GCA_035529175.1 Ilumatobacteraceae bacterium | reverse complement strand
GCCGACATCGATCTCGACCAGGCCCGCACGCTCGCCACCGTCACGTTGCTGGCGATCGGTCTGATCGTGTTGGGCGTGGCGAGCCGCCCGCTGCGGTCATGGAAGATCGGTCTGGTCGTGGCGATGGGGCTCGGGTACGTCGTGGCCTTCGTGGTGCCGTTCCTGCGCGACTACTTCAAGCTCGAGGTGTTCTGGGACCCGGCCTGGTTCTACTCGGCGATCGCCGTCGCGGTGGCCGGCCTGCTGATCGTCGCACTTCCGTTGGTCATCCCGACCCGAGCCCGGCGATGAGCCAACCGCCCCGATAGCGGCTTTTCGCTCATCGCTGAAGGGGGACTGAGCGAACGCCGTCAGTAGCTGCCTTCGGCGTGGCGGTCGATGCTGAGGAGCTGGATCAGGTCCTCGTGGAGCTCCATCCAGATGTCGTGGAACGACCCGCACATGACGCCGGTGAACATCTTGGTCTCGCCGTTGACGGCACGAGCCGCCGCGCCCGTGAGCCGATGGCGGTACGCGGCGAAGCGGGGCACGACGGCGGCGAAGCCGTCGAGGACGGGTGCGCACGCCGCGTTGAGCTGGTCGAGTTCCGCCAGCCGTTCGGCGTCGTAGGCATCGTCGGTGTGATCGTTCGGCTCGCCCCCGCGCGTCTGCCAGGCCGTGCACAGCTCCTTCAACTGTGTGTTCAGTTCGAGGAACGGCTCGTAGTGCGTGCGCAGCCCGCTGCCGTGCTCGGCCGCCGCGTCGACGATCTCGGCGGCGTGGCGCTCCTTGCCCTCGGGGGTGAGCTGCCAGAGGTCGCGGGCTTCGAAGTACTTCGTGTGCCCGCTTTCGGCGAGCTCGTTCAAGAGCGACGCGGTGCGCTCGGCATCGACCGTCGACAGTTCGGCCACGGTTGCCGCGTTGGTGAATCCCTTGATCCGCAGCGCGTGCAGCACGAGGAAACGTGCCTCGTCGTCGTCGATCTGCGTCGAGGTCGGTGCCGACGCCGCGACGCGTTCAGGGCCTTTGGGGGCGGCGTGGTCGTCGGCGACGTCGGCGGTCAGCCGTTCGATCTCGGCCTCGGGGATCCGGTCGGCGTCGAGCAACGCCTGGGCCACGGCGAGGCGCGCGATCGGCACTCGGTAGGGCGAACAGCTGACGTAGTCGACGCCGGCGTCGACCAGGAACCGCGCCGACATCGGGTCGCCGGCCTGCTCGCCGCAGATGCCGATCTTGATCTCCGGCTTGACCGCACGGGCGTCGGTGCAGGTCATCTCGATCAGCCGTCCCACGCCCTCCCGGTCGAGCTGTTCGAACGGGTTGAAGGGGAGTACTCCCGCAGCGAGATACGCGGGCAGCAGCCGGACCTCGACGTCGTCGCGGCTGAACGCGAACGTCAGCTGGGTGAGATCGTTGGTGCCGAACGAGAAGAAGTCGGCGTGGGCGCTGAGGTCGGCCGCAACGAGCGCGGCCCGCGGCGTCTCGACCATTGCACCGATGCTGACGGCGTCGAAGTCGTCGACGCCCGCGTCGTCGAGTGCCTCCATGACCCACCCGCGCGCCATGGCGAGCTCGTCCGCGCCCATCACCAGCGGGATCATGATCTCGACCTTGGGGTCGCGTCCTGCTGCCAGCGCTTCGCCGACCGCACGTGCGAGCGCTCGCACCTGCATCTGGTAGACGCCCGGCTTGACCACCCCGAGGCGGACCCCGCGGGTGCCGATCATCGGGTTGGCTTCACGGAGGCGGCGCACGGCGGCGAGCTCGGCGCGCGACTCGTCGTCCAGGGTGCCGGTCGCCTCGGCGACCACGAGGCGTTCGTAGTCGGGGAGGAACTCGTGCAGTGGCGGGTCGAGGAGCCGGACGGTCACCGGCAGGCCGTCCATGGCGTCGATGATCGACGCGAAGTCGGCCTGCTGGACCACGTCGAGTTCGTGCAGGATCTCGCGCTCGTGGGTCGGGTCGTCGCTGAGGATCAACCGGCGGACCAGTCGGAGCCGTTGCTCGGCGAGGAACATGTGCTCGGTCCGGCACAGCCCGATGCCGTCGGCGCCGAGGTGACGGGCGTGAGCGGCGTCCTCTGCGGTGTCCGCGTTGGCGCGAACACCCACGCGTCCGGCTCGGATCAGGTCGGCCCAACGCAGCAGCGTGTCGAGTTCCGGCGGCGCCGAGCGGGTCGATGCAACGACCGCACCCTCGATCACGTTGCCGGTGCGGCCGTCGATCGAGATCTCCGTGCCCTCGGCGTGGAAGGTGTCGCCGATGCGGATGCCGCCATCGACCACCACGACGTCGGCGGCGCCGACCACCGCGGGAATGCCCCAGCCGCGAGCGACGACGGCGGCGTGGCTCACCAGGCCGCCGCGGGCGGTGAGGATGCCGCGGGCGGACTGCATTCCGAGCACGTCGTCGGGGGTCGTCTCGGTGCGCACGAGGATGACGTCGAGTCCGCGATCTGCCGCATCGACGGCCGCCTCGGCGCTGGTCACGATGCGTCCTGATGCCGCGCCCGGTGACGCGGGGAGGCCGGTCGTCAGGATCGTGTAGTCGCCGTCGTGGTCGAAGCGGGCGTGCATGAACGCCGACAGCTCGGCCGCCGGGATCCGCAAGATGGCGTCGGCGACGGTGGTGTCGGTGAACGGATCACACGCCTCGGTCACGGCCGCCACGATCAGCTCGGTCAAGCCGTCGGGCGCGGTCGTGTCTCCGGATGAGTGCGTCGTCGACTGGTCGGTCACAATTCCCCCTTCTTCACGAACGACGCTAGTCGGACGGTCGATCGTCGGAGGAGGCCGACGTGTCGTTGTTCGGGATGCCGCCGATGTCCGAGATGAGTGCGAGCACCCGCTGCTCGATGGCGCCACGTTCGTCCTCGTCGACATCGAGGATTCCGCAGAGGTGCTCGGCGAACAGCGCCCACCCCAACCCGAGCGTCGTTGCGACGATGACCGCTTCGTCGAGCTCGGCATCGGTTGCATCAGGACGACTCGTGGCGAGCGCTGCTCGCCAGGAGGGCAGGATCGGGTGGCTCGGGTACGGGTCATCCGCCACGTCGAGCATCGTCCTGGCGAGTGCTCTCGCCACCTCGCCACCGCGCCGGAAGGCGAGATCGGCGGGTGGGAATCCGTCGTCGTCGAGCTCGGCGGCAGCCCGATCGACGAGGTGGCCGAAGGCCGCCGAGAGCAGGGCCTCCTTGCTGCCGAAGTACGTGTGGACGAGGCCGTGGTTGACGCCCGCGCGCCGTGCGATGTCGCGCACCGACATCGTCACGCCGCGTTCGAGGATCAGTTGACCGGTCGCGTCGACCAGCGCGTCCATCACGGCGTCGCGGCCTGCGGGCTTGTGGACCGCGTCAGCCATGTGGAGATGAGTGCGGTGAGGCCCTCACCGATTGAGCAGGACCGGAATGTTGCGTGGCCCGCGAATCTGACCGTTGGCCCACGTGGTCGGCTTGCTCGTGTCGAGTGCGTAGTTCGGGAACGCCCGGAGCCACTCCTGGAACGCCACCGTGCACTCGAGCCGTGCGAGGTTCGAACCCACGCATCGGTGGATGCCCAGCCCGAACGCGACATGGCGGTTGTTGAGCCGGTCCATGTCGAACACGTCCGGGTTCTCGAAGGCGGCCGGGTCATGATTCGCCGCCGGGAACGTCAACAACATCTGATCGCCGGCATGGACGGGACAGCCGCCGATCTCGGTGTCGCCCACCACCTTGCGGGCCATCGTCACCGGAGCGTAGTAGCGCAGCACCTCCTCGGTGGCGGTGTTCCACAGCAGGTCGTCGTTGTCGGCGGCGACGAGTCGTTCGACCTGGTCGGGGTGCTGGGCGAAGTGCCACAGGCCCGATCCGATCGCACTCCACGTGGTGTCGATGCCGGCGATGATCAACAGGTTGATGTAGCCGACCTTGAGGTCCCAGTCGACTGCCTCGCCGTCGATCTCGGCGTTGGCGATCATGGTCAGCATGTCGTCTTGCGGGGTGGCGAGGCGGTCGTTGAGCAGCCTGTCGACGTACTCCTTCATCTCGGTCGCGACGGCGACGCGCACGGCGTTGTCTCGCGGCCCGAACTGGAAGTTGCGGTAGATCCAGTCGCGGAACAGGTCGGCGTCTTCCTCGGGCAAGCCGGTGAGCATGCAGATGCCGTGCACCGGGATGTGCTGGGAGAACTGAGCCGCTGCGTCGGCGGCGTCCGCGCCATCGAGTTCGGCGATGAGCGTGCGGCAGAACTGGCGCAGGTCCTCTTCGAGCGGCGCGACGTTCTTGGGGCTGAACGCGGGCAGCAAGAGTCGCCGGTGACCGTGATGCTCCGGCGGATCGGACGTGATCGGTGGTGCCGGCCGCCGTGGAGCGTCCGGCCGGCCCACGTTGACCCAGATCGAGGAGAAGTGCTCGGTGTCGTTCGCCACGGCGGCGACGGCCTCCATCGTGACCGGCATGAACGCGCGGCCGTATCGTTCGGTGGTCGCGACGGGGCACTGCTCGCGCACCGAGTTCCAGATCTCGATCGCGTTCTC
>DATKXG010000237.1:0-6872 GCA_035529175.1 Ilumatobacteraceae bacterium | reverse complement strand
CCGATCACGGAGACGCCCGACGTCGCAGCGATCCTCGACGAGGCAGCTCGACGGTGGGGAGACCGGCCCCGCAGCAAGCTCATCCAGCTGATCCTCGAGGACTGGGCGACGGGTGGTCGGGCACCCTCGGCGAGGGCCGCTGCTCGAACACGGCTCGAAGGCTCGATGCCGGGCACCGCCGGGGCGTACGACCGACACGAAGACTGGCCGGCGTGATCGTCGCCGACGCCAGTTGGGTCATCGCGCTCAGCGATCCCGCCGACCCGCACCACGCTGCTGCTGTCGCTCTCAACCGGTCGACGATCGACGAGGTCGTGGTGCTGCATCCCATCACGCTTGCGGAGTGTCTCGTGGGGCCTGCCTCGAGCGGGCTGCTCGACGAGGCAGCCGGATCGTTGCGGTCCGCCTTCACGATCGCGACGGTGGATGCGGACGCTCCCCTTCGGTGGGCGTCGTTGCGTGCGGCCACAGGGCTGCGGCTGCCGGATTCGATCGTGCTCGACACGGCCGTGGTCGGCGGAGCGAGCGCGATATTGACGTTCGACCGGCAGCTCGCCGTGGAGGCCACCGGTCGGTCGATTGCGTGCCCGACATGACATCCGCTGGACCGATCGGTCAACGGGGGCGCGCAACGCCGCGGAAGCGCAGCGGAGCAACGTCGAGTTCTACGCCGGTGTGGTGATGGAGACTGCCGGTCTTCCCCGGTCGATGTTCACGCCGACGTTCGCGGTGAGCCGGACGGTCGGGTGGTGCGCCCACATCGTCGAGCAAGCCGCCGCCGGCAAGCTGATCCGCCCGTCGTCTCGCTACGTCGGCCCGCCACCCCGCTGACCCAAGCCGAGCCGCCCACCCGCCGTCCGACACCCTCCGAAATTCGGAGCCATTGTTGCGCTGCGCGCAATGCTCGCTCCGAATTTCGGTTCGGATGTGCTCAGGTCTCGCAAATTCGGAGCCATCGTTGCGGTGGGCGCAATGTTCGCTCCGAATTTCGGTTGGGGCGTGCCCGGGTCGGTTGGGGCGTGCCCGGGTCGGTTGGGGGGTGGGCGGGTGGTCGGGCAGTTCGGGCTCAGTGGTCGAGGCGGTGCCGGTAGCGTAGGGCGTCGTGTCCGACCGCATCACCCCAGAGGCCGTGGCGAAGGTGGCCAAGCTCGCTCGGTTGTCGCTCAGCGACGCCGAGCTCGACCAGGCGACCCACCAGCTCAGCGACATGCTCGATCACTTCGCCGACATCGACGCGCTCGACCTCGACGGGGTCGAGCCGATGACGCACCCCACCCCGATCGCCAACGTGATGCGCGAGGACGTCGAGATGGACTGCCTCGACCGCGACGAGGTGCTCGCGGAGGCCCCGGCCGCCGAGGACGGACGGTTCCGCGTGCCGCCGATCGTCGGGCTGGAGGACTGATCGTGGGCGATGAGTTCCCCACCAGCGCTGCCGACATCGCCTGGAACGTCCGCAACAACCTGATCAGCGCGGCCGACATCCTCGAACGCCATCTCGCCACGATCGACGAGCGGGAGAGCGATATTCACGCCTTCAACCTTGTGCTCGCGGACGAGGCTCGCGCGCGGGCAGCGGAGATCGACGATGCCGTGTCGGTCGGTCGTGATCCGGGGTCGCTCGCCGGGGTGCCGATTGCGCTGAAGGACAACATGTGCACTCGTGGCATCCCGACGACGTGCTCGTCGAAGATCCTCGACGGTTGGCGTCCCCCCTACGACGCGACGGTCGTCGCCAAGCTTCGCGAGGCTGGCGCCATCGTGATCGGCAAGACCAACCTCGACGAATTCGCCATGGGGTCGAGCACCGAGAACTCGGCGTTCGGGCCGACTCGCAACCCGCACGACACCACCCGTGTTCCCGGCGGTTCGAGTGGCGGGTCGGCGGCTGCGGTCGCCGCCGGGTTCGCTGCAGCGAGTCTCGGCTCGGACACCGGTGGCTCGATCCGTCAGCCCGCCGCGCTGTGCGGTGTGGTCGGCGTCAAGCCGACCTACGGCGCCGTCAGCCGCTACGGGCTCGTGGCGTTCGCGTCGAGCCTCGACCAGATCGGTCCGTTCGCTCACGACGTCGCCGACGCCGCGCTGGTGCTCGAAGCGATCTCCGGTCACGACCAGATGGACTCGACCTCGATCCGCCAGGGCCCCCTCGAGATCACCCGCCAGCTCGACATGGGAGTCGCCGGGCTCCGCGTCGGACGCATCACCGACTTGCCGGAAGGCGCGAGCCCCGATGTGGCCGCCCGGCTCGACGAAGCCTTCGACGCGTTGCGCGACGCCGGCGCCGAGATCGTCGACGTCGACGTACCGGCGTTCGGCTACGGCCTGACCGCCTACTACCTGATCGCTCCGGCCGAAGCATCGAGCAACCTCGCCCGATACGACGGCGTCCGATTCGGTCATCGCGTCGAGGCACCCGACACCAACGCGATGTACATGGCGACGCGTACCGACGGCTTCGGCGCCGAGGTCAAGCGCCGCATCATGCTGGGCACCTACGCCTTGTCGGCGGGGTACTACGACGCCTACTACGGGCGGGCGCTCAAGGTCCGCCGCCGCATCGCTGCCGACTTCGCTGCCGCCTACGAACGAGCCGACGTGCTGCTCACGCCTGCTTCGCCGACGGTCGCGTTCCACCTCGGCGACAAGACGTCGGACCCGATGGCGATGTACCTCTGCGACACCTACACGATCCCTTCGAACCTGACCGGCGATCCCGGGATGAGCGTGCCGTTCGGCACCGGCGACGACGGTCTGCCGGTGGGCGTGCAGGTGTTGGCCCCCGCACTCCAGGAGTCACGAATGTTCCGCACCGCCGCCGAACTCGAACGGAGGGCGCCGCGATGACCGAGACCACCGAGACCACCGGAACCACCGGCACCACCGAGACCTGGACGTTCCACGGCTACGAGATGGTCGTCGGTCTCGAAGTCCACGTCGAGCTGGCCACGCGCACGAAGCTCTTTTCCGCGTCGCCGAACCGCTTCGGCGACGAGCCGAACACCAACATCGACCCGGTGACGCTGGGGCTGCCCGGCGCGTTGCCCGTGCTCAACCGGCAGGCTGTCGAACTCGCGATGCGGCTCGGACTCGCACTCAACTGCCGGGTGCAGCGTTCGACGTTCGCTCGCAAGAATTACTTCTATCCGGACATGCCCAAGGCGTACCAGATCAGCCAGTACGACGAGCCGATCTGCGTCGACGGATGGCTCGACATGCCCGGCAGCATCCGCGTCGGCATCGAACGCGCGCACTTGGAGGAGGACACCGGCAAGTCGACCCACGTCGGTGGGACCGGTGGACGCATCCACGGCAGCGACTTCTCGCTGATCGACTTCAACCGCGCCGGCGTCCCGCTCGTCGAGATCGTCAGCCGCCCCGACATCCGCACCCCCGACCAGGCCAAGGCCTACGTCAGCGAGCTCCGAGCGATCCTCGTCGCCGTCGGCGCGTCCGACGCGAAGATGGAGGAGGGCTCCATGCGCGTCGACGCGAACGTCAGCGTTCGGCTGCCCGGCGCCGAGTTCGGGACGCGCTGCGAGATCAAGAACGTCAACTCGATCCGCTCGGTCGGCCGTGCGATCGAGTACGAAGCGCAGCGACAGGTCGGCATGCTCGAAGCCGGCGAGTCGATCCGCCAGGAAACCCGTCACTGGGACGAGAACGACGGTCGCACGCACACGCTGCGTTCGAAGGAGGATGCCGACGACTACCGGTACTTCCAGGAGCCCGACCTCGTCGTCGTCGACCCCGATCCCGAGTGGATCGAGCGGGTGCGTTGGGGGCTGCCAGTGCTGCCGGCGGCGCGGCGCGAGCGTTTGGCCGAACTGACCGGACAGCCGTCGGACGCCGAGGCGATCCTCGTGGTCACCGACCGCGACCAAGACGCCTACGTCGTCGCGGTCGCCGAATGGGGTGGCGACGCCGCCCGCGCGCTCGTCCACGTCAAGGAAGCGTTCGCGGAGCAGGGCGCACGTCCGGCGGTCCCGGCCGCTGACCTCGCGAAGCTCACCCGGCTGGAGGTCGACGGAAAGCTCACCGCCACCCAGGCGAAGCAGGTGCTCGCGGAGATCGTCGCCAACGACGGCGGCGACGCCGAGGCGATCGCGGCGGCCAAGGGCTTCGAAGCCATGGACTCGAGCGAACTCGAATTGATGGTCGACGACGCGATCGCCACCCAGCCCGACGCCTGGGCGAAGTACTGCGCCGGCGAGGGCAAGGCGATGGGCGCCCTGGTCGGGGCCGTGATGAAGGCCTCCAGGGGCCAGGCCGACGGCAAGGCCGTCACCGCACTGCTCGAACAACGCCGCGACGGCTGACGTCTCGGGGCGGGTGTGCCCCAGTACATGTCGTTCGGCCCGTGTGGAGACGGCGCTCGACTTGTCACACTTCACTCGTGGGCGATTTCGATCTGAGCGGGCGAGTCGCAGTGGTGACCGGTGCCGGCCGTGGAATCGGAGAGGGGATTGCCCGGGGGTTCGCTGATGCCGGCGCTGCCGTCGTGCTCGCTGCCCGCACGTCGAACGAGATCGAATCGGTGGCATCGTCGATCCGTGATGGCGGCGGTCGGGCCGTCGCCGTGCGAGCCGATGTCACCGACACGTTCGCGCTCGGTTCGCTCGCTACCGCGGCCGTCGAGGAATTCGGTCATCTCGACATCTGGGTCAACAACGCCGGCGGCGCCGAGGTCGGCAAGCCGCTCGCCGAGTTGAAGCGCAGCGAATGGGACTCGGTGATCGACCTGAACTTCACCGCCGTCTGGAACGGGTCGATGGCAGCGGTCGAACAGATGCACTGGGGTTCGATCATCAACGTGTCGTCGATGGCGGCGTTCGGAGCGATGCCGGGCAAAGGTCACTATGCCGCGTGCAAGGCCGCGGTCATCTCGCTGACGCGGACCATGGCCGTCGAACTAGCGCCGGACATCCGCGTCAACGCGATCGCCCCCGGCATGATCCCGACCCGGTTGTTCTTCGAAGCGGCCGACGTCGAGGGCCTGCAACTCGACGAGCTCGCAGCGCGGGTGCCGCTCGGTCTCGGCACCCCTGCCGACGTCGCCCTGGCCGCGGTGTACCTGGCGTCGCCTGCTGCGAAATGGGTGACGGGTCAGACCATTCAGGTGTCGGGCGGAATCACGATCGTCTGATCGCCGGCCTGACTCGTCGTCGGTCGGACCATGTCGACACACTCGGGCGATGGACTTCGAGATCCCCGCCGACATCCAGGACACCCTCGATCAACTCGACGCGTTCATCGACGCCGAGATCAAGCCGCTCGAACAGACCGACGACAACATCCGCTTCTTCGACCACCGCCGCGAGTGGGCGCGCACCGACTTCGAAAACGACGGCGTGCCCCGTGCCGACTGGGAGGCGCTGCTGCGCGAGATGCGCCGGCGAGCCGACGCCGCGGGCTGGCTGCGGCTCGCCCTCCCGTCCGAGTTCGGAGGTCGGGACGCCAGCAACCTGAAGATGGCGATCATCCGCGAACACCTTGCCCACAAAGGCCTCGGTCTGCACAACGACCTCCAGAACGAATCGTCGATCGTGGGCAACTTCCCGACCGTGCTGATGATGCGCGACTTCGGCACCGAGGCCCAGAAGACCGAGTGGATGCCGGGCTTCCTCGACGGCACTCGCCGCCTCGCGTTCGGACTGACCGAGCCGAATCACGGCAGCGACGCCACCTACATGGAGACGACCGCGGTTCGCGACGGCGACGAGTGGGTCATCAACGGCATGAAGCGGTGGAACTCGGGGCTCCACCACGCCACCCACGACATCATCTTCGCCCGCACCTCGGGCGAGCCGGGCAGTCCCAAGGGCATCAGCGCGTTCCTCGTCCCGACCGATGCGCCGGGCTTCCAGGTCGACTTCTTCTGGTGGACGTTCAACATGCCGACCGACCACGCCGAGGTCAGCATGACCGATGTGCGCGTCGGCGCCGATGCGCTGTTCGGTGAGGTCGACCGGGGCCTGGAGTTGGCGCAACACTTCGTGCACGAGAACCGCATCCGCCAGGCCGCGTCGTCTCTCGGCGCGGCGCAATACTGCATCGACGAGGCCGTCGCGTACGCCAACAGCCGGACCACGTGGGACAAGTTGCTCTCGGTCAACCAGGGCATCCAGTTCCCCCTCGTCGAGCTGCACACCGAGGCGGCGATGCTGCGCCAGCTCGTGCGCTACACCGCCTCGATGCTCGATCAGAAGCACCACCTGGAGGTCACCCACCTCGTGGCGATGTGCAACTACCGCGCGAACCGGCTCGCCTGCGATGCAGCGGATCGGGCGATGCAGACCTGTGGCGGCGTCGGCTATTCGCGCCACATGCCGTTCGAGCACATCTACCGGCACCATCGTCGGTACCGGATCACCGAGGGGTCCGAGGAGATCCAGATGCGCAAGGTCGGCCAGCACCTCTTCGGTTTCGGCCGCAAGTGAACGTCGCCACGCACGATGACCCGAGCGGTCAGTTGCTGCGCAGCCCGATCGACTCGGCCATCGCCGTGGCGGCGGCTCGGAAGAGCGCCTCGTCGTCGCTGACGAAGTCACGGGTCTGACCGAACAGCTCGAAGGTCAACAGCCCGAACAGCTGTGACCAGGCCGTGATGATGGCCAGGATCGTGGAGTCGTCGACGTCGAGATCGAGCTCGGCGCGGAGGGCGGCGAACGACTCCGACAGCGATGGTTCGATCGGGTGGTCGGCCACGGGTTCGAGGTGGTCGGCTTCGCGCACGATGCCCACCAGCGCACGCGCCACCCGGGTGCCCGAGTCCACCGTGTCGTCGGGAGCCGCGTACCCGGGGATCGGAGTGCCGTAGAGCAGCGCGTAGTCGTTCCGGTGGGCGAGTGCCCAGGACCTGATCGCCATCGCGG
>DATKXG010000236.1:0-10489 GCA_035529175.1 Ilumatobacteraceae bacterium | reverse complement strand
CTGCCGGGTACCGGCTACGGCCTCGGCCTGCAGGTCCTCGGTGACTGGCACTTCCACGAGGGCGAGATCTTCGGCTGGGAGAGTCAGCTCTGGGCGAACCCGATCACGGGTCAGGTCGTCGCCCTCAACGCCAACGCGTGCTGTGGTCTCCTGGTCCAGAACCTGCTCCTCATCACGGGCACCTATCCCGACGACCCCGACCTCGCCGCGTTGGAAGCCACGATCATGAGCCTCACCGGCGGCGGCTGACGGGCGCGTCGTGGACGACGACACCATCCAACCGGCGGCGCCCGCGCCGGTCGGCGACCACGGGGACGGAATCGAAGGCGACGAGCCGGCACCGTCGAGCGGGCCTCGCCGTTCGCTGCCCATCCTGATCATGCGGTCGGTCGGGCTCGTCGTCGGCGGTCTCCTGCTGCTCGTCACCGTGCTGGCGATCTGGCCGGCGTCGACATCGGGATTGGGCGCCGAGCCGGAACCGACGGCGAGCCACGAGGAGGCGGTTGCCCGTTTTGCCGAGGTCACCGCGGGCGAGCCCGCAACGGTGTTCGAGCCATGTGAGTCGAGGCTCCTCGATCATGGCGAGGCGACCGAGGTCGTCGTCGTGCTGTTCCACGGACTGACGAACTGTCCCGAGCAGTTCGTCGAGTTCGGTACCGAGCTGTTCGATGCGGGCGCGAACGTGCTCATCCTGCGGGCCCCCCGTCACGGCCTCGCCAACGCGGCGGGGGACGGGATCGGTGGTGTGTCGAACGTCGACGGTCTCGAAGCCGACGAACTCGCCAACTTCGCCGACACCGCCATCGACATCGCCGCCGGCCTCGGTGACGAGGTGCGGGTACTCGGGCTCTCGATGGGTGGTGTCCTGGCGACGTGGACCGCGCAGGAACGCGCGGACGTCGATCGCGTGGTCGCGGTGGCGCCGGCGATGTCGATCCCGCGGGTACCTGGCTTCCTCACGACCGGATTCGTCAACCTCTTCGACAAGTTGCGCGGCTTCGATCTTCCGGGCGAGAGCAATCTCGATCACGCCTACGCCGGCGAGTCCACCAAGGGTCTGGTGGCGACGTTCCTGCTCGCTCGTTTCGTCGAGGAATCTGCAGGCGAGCGCGGGCCCGCAGCAGGCGAGGTGGTGGTCGTCGTCAACCCGGACGACAATCAGGTCGACCGGGGCGACGTGACGAGCTTCGCGTCCTCATGGGGACCGGAGGGCGTGCCTGTCGAGCTGTTGCCGTCGAGCGGACTGCCGCACGACGTGATCGACCCCGATCAGCCCGACGGCGCCACCGACCTGGTGTACCCGATCCTCATCGATCTGCTCGACGGCGGTCGCTGACCTCATCGCCCGGCTCGGCCTCCGCGTCCAACCTGCCCGACCCGATCGCCTCGACGAGGCGCGCGTGGTCCTGTTCGTTGAGGTCGGCGTAGGTCCGGGCGAACCGTGCGATGGCATCGTCGAACTCGTCGGTGTCGCCGAGGTAGGCGGCGATCGAGACCCTGAACCCGGTGCGGGCATGGGCCCTCGCGAGGGTCATGCCGCAGACCTCGGCGTACGCGGCGAGCGCCTTCGGGTTGAGGTGGGTCAGATCGATCGACGCCTTGCCGTCCCAGAGCTGGCGGACGTAGAAGTCGTGGACCTTGCCGTCGAGGGCGCGCAGCCGGTACCAGCCGAGGAGGGGATCGCTCGCCGTCTGCATCAGCCGCTGGCCCTCCACGACCCGTCGGCCGCGATGGGAGTACTCGGAGGGACCGCAGTACGGCTCCAGCACGGAGCGCTTCGCCTCCTTCAACTGCAGCAGCAGCGGGTCGGCGTCGTTCAGGCCCATCATCAGGACCACCATCGACCGTGTCCCCACGCTGCCGACCCCGACCACCTTGCGGGCGAGGTGGACGTACCGGTAGCCGTCGAGCAGGTGCTGGTGTTGCGTGGACAGGCTCGCCCGGTACTGGTGGAGGAACTCGCGGATCACCTTGACGTAGCGGCGCCTCGACCGGTCGTCGAGCAGGTCGTCGATCGGGACGAGCAGCGGAGGGCGACGTGCGAAGCGGGCCTCGCCGTCGGTGGTGTCGATCAGCTTCGAGAACGCGGTGAGGTGGTTTCGCTTGAGCCCCTTGCGGACGTCTCGCGCGACGTGTGACGACGTGGTGTCGTCCTGCCCGCGCGCGATCCGCCGCAGGACATCGTCGACGTCGAGCCGCGAGTGCCACACCTCGAGGTTGCTCATCTCCGCGAGCTGCGCCATACGCGTCCGGTACCCCGCGACGGCTGACTTCACCGCGGATGTCCGCTGCTGCTTGTCGAACCCGAGGTCCCTGGCGGCGATCTCCACACTGGCGGCAAGTCGCTTGACGTCCCACTCCCACGGTCCGGGCAGCGTCTCGTCGAAGTCGTTGATGTCGAACACATGGCTGCGCTCCGGCGTGTCGAACACGCCGAAGTTGACGAGGTGGGCGTCACCGCACAGCTGCGCCCGGAGACCGCTGGCCCGTGTCGTTGCCAGATCGGCGGCCATGATCGCCGCCCCGCCGCGGTAGAACGCGAAGGGCGACCCCGCCATCCGGCCGTGTCGCAGCGGGATCAGCGCCGGGTCGCGCGACTCGGCCTGCCGTTCGAGCGTCGAGACCGGGTCGGCGCGGGTGGGGTCCGGGTGCCACGCACCGTGTGTCGCGAGCGGCACGCGATCGCGGGCGGCGAGGCCGCGGGCAACGCGTTCTCGGATGCTCATCGGGGGAAGTGGCTCGACTTCGGGGAGCCGGCCACGTGTGCCGGGGGCCTCGGAGCGGAGGTCGGTCATGACGTCTCCGTGATGTGTTGGAAGGGACCCGATCACCGTCACCGCAGTCGGTGACGGCCGGGTGATCCTATGCCTGCGGCGACGCTGTAGCACGGCGCGTCCGCTGTCTACGCTCGGGGTGTGACCGAGCAGCCGAGCCCGCCGCGGTACCTGCCGTTCATGGACGGTCCCGCACCCACCGACGCGGCGGCCTTCCGCTGGCGGCTCGGCGTCCGGCCGCTCGACCTGCGTGACTGGATCGAACTCGGACCCGACGCAGAGGTGGCGATCGCCGCCAAGGCAACGCTGTCGGCGCAGCACCCCGAGACGGTCTTCGCGGTGCTCGACGACGTCGAGCCGGAGTCGTCCGAGGTGGCCGACGCGCTGGTCGAGCACCTCCGGTGGCGATGGCCGGACCGGTACGGCGATGCAGAACTCGACGAGTCACTGCACCCGCTCGCCGCCGCCGCCCGGCTCGTCCCGGAGGATCTCGTCCTGCTCGTGGAACGCGGTGGTCGTCTCGTGTTCGGTGGTGGCTCGGTGTGCTTCCCCAACCGGTGGGACCTGCGCTCGAAACTCGGCCTGTCGATGGCCGGCGTGCACGCACCGGTGGCCCAGCTCAACGAGCAGCTCGAGGCGCCGATCGACGGGTTCTTCGAGCGCCTCACACCGGAGCGGAGCTTCTGGCGCCTCGGTTGGGGTGTCCTCGACACGCCCGACTGGTACACACCGCTCGACGGAACGGCTGCACCGCGCCCGGTCGACCCGGCGCCCGTCGAGATGTTCCTGCGTGTCGAACGCGAGACCCTGCGCCGATTCCCGTTGACCAACTGCGTGCTGTTCACGATCCGCACCTACGTCACCCCGATCCACGCGATCGCCGCCGATCCGGAGGTCGCTCGCCGCCTGGCCGACACGCTCGACGCACTCCCCGAGGACGTCCGGGGCTACAAGGACCTGCGATCGACCGCGGATCGATTGATCGCATCACTGCGAGGAACTGTCGCTCGAAGTTGATAAACTTCGACTCAAGTTAGTTGAGTACCACCGACACCCGGCTTGCCGGGAGGAGCAGACCATGGCCATCGACCCCAAGCAATGGACGCTGAAGACCCAGGAAGCGTTCTCGGCCGCCATCGATCAGGCCAAGGAGCTCTCCAACCCGGAACTGACGCCTGATCACGTCCTCGGCGCGATGATGCGCCAAGAGGGCACGATCGTGCCGGCGGTGCTCGCCAAGTTGGGCCAGGCCCCGCTGATGGTGCGCAACCGCGCCGACGAAGCAGTCCAGAAGCTCCCGAAGGCCTACGGCGGTTCCGAGCCGAAGATGAGCAAGGAGCTCACCAACGTCGTCGAGAACGCAGAGAAGTACCGCAAGGACCTGCGAGACGACTTCTTGTCCGTCGAGCACCTGCTGCTCGCGATGAACGCTCGCCTCGACGTCGGCTCCGAGGAGCTGCTCGGGGCGCTCAAGGACGTTCGCGGCTCGCACCGTGTCACCGACCAGAGCCCCGAGGAGAAGTTCGCCGCGCTCGAGAAGTACGGCCAGGACCTCACCGCGCTCGCCGAGAGCGGAAAGATCGACCCGGTCATCGGGCGCGACGAGGAGATCCGCCGGTGCATCCAGGTGCTCTCGCGGCGCAGCAAGAACAACCCCGTCCTGATCGGTGAGCCGGGCGTCGGCAAGACCGCCATCGTCGAAGGCCTCGCATCGCGTATCGCCGACGGCGACGTCCCTGAGGGCCTGAAGAACAAGCGGCTCATCGCGCTCGACATCGGTTCGATGCTCGCCGGCGCCAAGTACCGGGGCGAGTTCGAGGAGCGGCTCAAGGCCGTGCTCAAGGAGATCACCGACGCTGAAGGCGAGATCATCACCTTCGTCGACGAACTCCACACGATCGTCGGGGCCGGCGGCGCCGAGGGAGCGATGGACGCCGGCAACATGATCAAGCCGATGCTCGCCCGCGGCGAGCTGCGCATGATCGGCGCCACGACGCTCGACGAGTATCGCAAGCACGTCGAGAAGGACCCCGCCCTCGAGCGCCGATTCCAGCAGGTGTACGTCGGCGAGCCGTCGGTCGAGGACACGATCGGCATCCTGCGCGGCCTCAAAGAGCGCTACGAGGTGCACCACGGCGTGCGCATCCAGGACTCGGCGCTCGTCAGCGCCGCAGTGCTGTCCGACCGGTACATCACCAGCCGCTTCCTGCCCGACAAGGCGATCGACCTGATGGACGAGGCGGCCTCGAAGTTGCGCATCGAGATCGACTCGCTGCCGACCGAGATCGACGTCGTCCAACGGCGCATCTTCCAACTCGAGATCGAGCAGCTCGCCCTCGAGAAGGAGACCGATGCGGCGTCAAAGGAACGGCTCGACTCGCTGCACGAGGAACTGGCCGAGCTCAACGTCCAGGTCGCACAGATGAAGCAGGTGTGGGAGCAGGAGAAGCAGGCGATCGACGCCATCCGCTCCCTCAAGGAGGAGCTGGAGGAACTACGCACTCGCGTCGAACGCGAGACCGACCTCGCCGCGGCCGCCGAGATCCGCTACGGCCGCATCCCCGAGCTGGAACGACGCATCGAGGAGGCCACGTCGCACCTCGCCTCGATCCAGGAGAACGGCGCGATGCTCAAGGAGGAGGTCGACGCCGAGGACATCGCCGAGGTGGTCGCCCTCGCGACCGGCATCCCGCTCAATCGGTTGATGGAGTCGGAGACCTCCAAGCTCGTCCACCTCGAAGAGCTGCTGCACGAGCGCGTGATCGGCCAGGACCAGGCGGTCACGTCGGTCGCCAACGCGATCCGGCGCAGCCGGGCCGGTCTGTCCGACCCGAACCGGCCGATCGGTTCGTTCATGTTCCTTGGCCCGACGGGCGTCGGCAAGACCGAGCTGGCCCGTGCGCTCGCCGAGTTCCTGTTCGACGACGAGAAGTCGATGGTGCGCATCGACATGGGCGAGTACATGGAGAAGTTCTCCGTGTCGCGTCTGATCGGTGCGCCTCCCGGGTACGTCGGCTACGACGAGGGCGGCCAACTGACCGAGGCGGTTCGTCGTCGTCCCTACTCGGTGGTCCTGCTCGACGAGATCGAGAAGGCCCACCCGGACGTCTTCAACACGCTGCTGCAGCTGCTCGACGACGGTCGCCTGACCGACGGCCAGGGCCGCACGGTCGACTTCACCAACGTGGTGCTGATCATGACCTCGAACCTGCCCGGCGACCCGAGCGAGTTCTTCAAGCCCGAGTTCATCAACCGTGTCGACGACATCATCCGGTTCCGTGCGCTCACCGAGGCAGACCTCGAGCGGATCGTGAAGATCCAGCTGGAGAGCGTGCGCAAGCGTCTCGCCGATCGTCGCATCACACTCGACGTCGACGACGGTGCGATGGCGCAGCTGGCTCGGGAAGGCTTCGACCCGGCGTTCGGTGCCCGCCCGCTCAAGCGGGTGATTCAGCGCGAGATCGGCGACAAGGCCTCGATGCTGATCCTCGGTGGCGAGGTCGGCGAGGGCGGCACGATCGCCGTCAGCGCCGGTGGCCCCGACGAGGGCCTGATCGTCTCCGCCGCCTGATTACAGCAGGGGTCTGACCCCTGATGTAACGGGGACGAGGGTGAGTCTGAACACCGCAGGGCGGTGCTGGACGAGTTCCAGGCGGCCGCCGTCGGACTCGGCCAAGCGACGGGCGAGGGCCAGGCCCCGGCCGTGCGCGGCGCGATGGTCGCTCGGGCGGTCGAACAGCGTGGCGACACGATCGTCGGGAACCCCGGGCCCCTCGTCCTCGATCGTGACACCGGTGTCCTGCACGAGGATGGCGACCGTGCCGCGACCGTGGCGCAGCGAGTTCTCCAATAGCACGTTGAGGACCTGGCCGGTCAGGCCGGGTGTGGCCAGCACGTGCTGGGTGGGTCCGGTGGTCACCACCACCTGGCGGCGCTTCTCGGCGAAGCGTTGCTGCCAGTCGGCGACCTGGTGGTCGACCAGCGTGGTGAGATCGAGCTCCGTCCGCTCTTTGGTGCTGCCGGTGCGTGCGACGGTGAGGAGTTCGTCGAGCGTGGTGTTCAGATCGTGTGTCTGCGCCAACGCGGCCAAGGCCTCGGCCGCCACGTCGCCGTCGGCCGATCGTTCGAGCAGTTCGAGCCGCATCGCGATGCCGGTCAACCCGGTGCGCAGCTGATGGGTGGCGTCCGCGGTGAACCCGCGCTCGGATTCCAGCATCCGGTCGACGCGGTTGGCGCTCAGACGCAGCGAGCGCGCGATCGCGTCGATCTCGCCGATACCCGACGGTTGCGGAGCGGCCGCGCTGAAGTCGCCGTCGCCGACTCGTGAGGCGCTGCGGGCGAGTCGCTCGAGCGGTCGCGCCAGCTGGCGTGCCTGCACGCCCGCAAGGAGCGCGGCAGCACCGATTGCCGCGATCGCGATGACGGCGAGCCGGGCGATCACACTGTCGGGCAGCTGGCCACCTTCAGCGTCTCGAACGATGAACAGCACGGGGATCGTCAGCACCGCGATCACGACCACCACCACGGCGATCGTCGACAGGACGAGGCGACGACGCACTGCGGTCAGTCCCCGGTCGGCGACGTGCCCGACGGCGAACCGGACGACAGTGCGCTCGGATCGAACCGGAACCCGACACCGCGCACGGTCACGATCTTCGACGGAGGATCGGTGTCGTCGAGGATCTTGCGTCGCAGCGTCGAGGTGTGGGTGTCGAGGGTGCGCGTCGAACCCCACCAGTTCTCGTCCCACACCGCACTCATGATGTGTTCGCGCTTGAGCGTCACCCCCGGCTGGCGCATCAGCAGCTCGAGCAGGTCGAACTCCTTGGTCGTCAACTCGATCTCGGCGCGCGCGCCGCGGCTGTCGGTCACGAAACAGCGACGCGCATCGGAGTCGAGCTCGATCCCGGCGCCGGTGAGGCGCCCGGAGGGAGCGGAGGCGGTCGAATGGTCCACGGTTCGCAGTCGCGCGCGGATCCGCGCGACGAGTTCGGCGAGCCGGAACGGCTTGGCGACGTAGTCGTCGGCGCCGGCGTTGAGCCCCACGATCACGTCCATCTCCTCGGCGCGTGCCGTCAACATGATGATCGGCAGGTCGGGATGGCCAGCCCGAATCTTGCGACACACGTCGAGCCCGTCGATGTCCGGCAGCGTCAGATCGAGCAGGACCAGGTCGGGTCGAGCACCGGCGACGCTGTCGATCGCACTCATGCCGCCATCGACATGCTCGACAGCGAAGCCCTCGGACCGCAACACGCGGATGAGCGGTTCGCTGATGCGCTCGTCGTCCTCCACCAACAGCACCGCTGTGCTCGTGCGGACGACCCCGGTGTCGTCAGGTGCGCGAAGCGTCGATTCCATCACCTGGTCATCGGCACCCGTCACGGGCGACTTGATCCCATTGTCGGCCACGATTCGCGGAGTGGGGGAGGAGCAGTTGGCACGCGTGCATCGGGCGCTCGTCGACCTCGCCCCCTGACGAGTTCAGGTCACCCCCGGCGCAGGCGCAGGGCGTCGCCGTGGGCGGGGAAGCCCTCGTGGTCGGCGAGCGCCAACACCGACGGTGTCATCCGAGCGAGTGCGCCGGCGTCGGCGCGGGCGATGGCGGTGCGCTTGAGGAACGTGTCGGCGGTGATCCCGGACGACACGTGGGCGAAGCCGGACGTCGGCAGCGACGCCGGGCAGCCGATCACGAAGTTCGCCGCGCTGAACGGGGTGTGCTGCCCGACGAGGATCTCGCCGGCGTTGACCAGCCCGTCGACGACGTCGTCGGACACCGCCTCGGCGACGGCGACCTGGAGGTGTTCGGGGGCGAACTCGTTGGCGATTCCGACCGCGACGTCGAGCGAATCGACCAGGACGCAGCCTCCGTTCGGGCCGAGTGACGCTCTGGCAGCAGTGGCGCGAACCTCGGCGAGACCGGCGAGTTGGCGTTCGAGTTCGGCATCGACGGCGTCGGCGAGCGCACCCGAATCGGTGAGCAGCACGACGGTGCTGTCGGCGCCGTGCTCGGCCTCGATCAGGAGGTCGGCGGCCAGCAGTGCCGGGTCGGCCGTGTCGTCGGCGATCACGAGGCTCTCGGTCGGGCCGAGCAGCATCATCGTCGCGACCCCGTGACGCTGCATCTCGACCTGCGCAATGGTCACGGCCGGCGAGCCCGGCCCGACGATCTTGCGAACCTTCGGAATCGTGTCGGTGCCGAAGCCGAGCGCTGCGATGCCGGCAGGGCCGTTGACGCGGAACACGTCGGCGATGCCGAGCTTGCGGCACACGACGAGCACCGCCGGATCGACCTCGCCGGCTCCACCGGGGACCGGCGGCACCACGAGTGCGATCGACGGCACCCCGGCGACCACCGCGGGCACGGCCAGCTGATAGGCGACGCTCGGATAGCTCGCCTTGCCCGACGGCGTGAACAGCCCGGCCGAGGTGATCGGCGTGATCTTCTCGCCGACCGACAGGCCGGGCTCGCTCTCGATCGACCAGTCCGCGGCCTGTTCCATCTGTGCCTCGTTGAACGCACGCAGATGGACGATCGCATCGTCGATGGCGGCGTCGACCTCGTCCGACACCGATGCCTGCTCGAACTCGTCGGCGCTCACCCGGAGCCCGTCGGGCGGTACCTCGATGCCGTCGAACCGGCCGAGCGCGTCGCACACCGCAGCGTCGCCGCGGTCACGGACGTCCTCGATCAGCTCAGCGATCGACCGTCGCAGCCCGGCGTCGAAGATGTCGTCGATTCCCCGTCGCATCAAGGCGTCACGCGCTTCGACGTTCATGTCGTTCCAGACCTGTCGGCGCATGACGCTCACCCCGCCGACGCTAGCGGCGGTCGCGACCGCATCGGAAGCGGCGACGGGCGCTCGTCGGGAGTACCATCTCCCCACGTTCCAACCACCACTCAGGGGAGCGTGCATGCCCGTCACCGTCGTCGTCGGAGCCCAATGGGGCGATGAGGGCAAAGCAAAGGTCATCGACCTGCTGTCGAAGGAGCACACCTACGTCGTGCGCTACCAAGGCGGGCACAACGCCGGGCACACCGTCGTCGTCGGTGGTGAGAAGTACGCCCTGCAGCTCGTCCCCTCGGGCATTCTCTACGACCATGTGATCCCGGTGATCGCCAACGGTGTCGTCGTCGACCTGCCGACGCTCTTCAACGAGGTCGACATGCTCGAGGCCCGCGGCATCTCGTGCGCCGAGCTGAAGGTGTCGAGCCGGGCGCACCTGATCTTCCCGTGGCACCAGGCCCACGACGCGATCGCCGAGGCGATGCGCGGTGACGACAAGATCGGCACCACCCTGAAGGGCATCGGTCCTGCCTACGCCGACAAGTCGCGCCGGGTGGGTATCCGGGTGGGTGACGTCCTCGACGCCGATCGTTTCGCTCGGCTGGTGCGCGAACGCGCGGTCGCCGAGAACACGCTGATCGAACAGGCCGGCGGCGAGCCGCTCGATGTCGACGACATCGTCCAACGCTTCGGCGAGCTCGGTGCTCGCGTCGCGCCGTTCGTCGCCGACACCGTCGGGTTGCTCCACGCAGCGCTCGCCAGCGGTGCCCACGTGCTGCTCGAAGGTGCACAGGCCACGTTCCTCGACCTCGACCATGGCACGTATCCCTACGTGACGTCGTCGAACCCGACGGCCGGCGGCGCCTGCGTCGGCACCGGCCTCGGCCCGCGTGACATCGACCGCATCGTCGGGATCACCAAGGCGTA
>DATKXG010000235.1:0-3902 GCA_035529175.1 Ilumatobacteraceae bacterium | reverse complement strand
TGCCAGCGTCGATTTCGCTCGCACGCAGGCGCGCAAGCAGGGCATCGTCGACGGGCTCGTCAAGGGCATCGCCGCGATGTGCAAGGGTCGCAAGGTCGAGGTGTTCAACGGCGTCGGCTCGGTCGGAGCGAACCGCACGGTGCAGGTCTCGATGGCCGATGGCTCGACGGCGACGATCAGCGGCGACGCCGTGCTGCTCGCATCAGGATCGGTCCCGCGCCTCATCCCGAACTTCGAGCGCGGTGGCCCGATCATGACCAGCGACGAGGTGCTCGACCTCACCACGGTGCCGCCACGTGTCGCGGTCATCGGTGGCGGCGCAATCGGGTGCGAGTTCGCCTCGACGTTCGCCGATCTGGGCAGCGAGGTCACCATTCTCGAGGGCCTCCCCAAGATCCTCCCCGGTCTCGATGCCGACCTCGCCAAGGTGGTCCAGAAGTCGTTCAAGAAGAAGAAGATCGCCATCCGCACCGGGGTGATGGTCAACGGCCACACGCCGAACGCGTTCGGCGGCACGACGGTGTCGTTCGGCGACGGCGAATCGGTCGAGGTCGACGCAGTCGTCGTGTCGGTCGGGCGCCGGCCGTTCGCCGATCAGCTCGGCCTCGACGGCACCGGCGTCGTGGTCGACCAGCGTGGTTTCGTGGAGGTCGACGAGTACTGCCGGACGGGTGAGCCCGACGTGTACGCCGTCGGCGACCTGATCGCGACACCGCAGTTGGCCCATGTCGCCTACGCCGAGGCGATCCTCGTGGTCAAGCAGGTGCTGGGCGAGTCGCCGATGCCCGTCGCCTACGACCGGGTGCCGTGGGCGATCTACTGCCACCCCGAGGTGGCGTGGGCCGGCCCCGACGAAGAGCAGGCACGTGCCGCCGGCCACGACGTCGTCGTCGCCAAGCACCCCTTCAAGTTCAACAGCCGGGCGATGATCCTCGGCGAGACCGAGGGCCTCGTCAAGGTCATCGCCAAGAAGCGGCCCGACGGCACCGCCGGCCAGGTGCTCGGCGTGCACATGGTCGGCCCCTGGGTCACCGAGCAGCTCAGCGGCGGTTACCTCGCGGTCAACTGGGAAGCCTCCGTCGACGAGATCGCCGAGTTCCTCCAGCCGCATCCGAGCCTGTCCGAACTGTTCGGCGAAACCGTGATGACGCTCACCGGCCGCAACTTCAACGGCTAGATACACACCAGTCCGCATCCGACACGACCAACACGAGAAGAAGAGACACCTCCCATGGCAGACGTCACCCTCCCACAACTCGGCGAAACGGTCACCGAGGGCACCATCACCCAATGGTTCAAGAAGGTCGGTGACACCGTCGCCGCCGACGAGCCGTTGTTCGAGGTGTCCACCGACAAGGTCGACACCGAGGTGCCGTCACCCGTGTCCGGCGTGCTCACCGAGATCCGGGTGCAGGAAGGGGACACCGTCGACGTCGGCACCGTGATCGCGGTCGTCGGCGACTCCGACGGGGCCGCTGCCGCGCCGGCAGCGCCCGCTGCCGAGGCCGCACCCGCACCCGAGGCCGCCCCTGCTCCGGCCCCCGCCCCTGCCCCGGCACCCGCTCCCGCACCGGCGCAGGAAACCCCCGCGCCTCCGCCTCCGCCGGCTCCGACCCCGGCTCCGACCCCGGCGCCCGCTCCGGCTGCCGCATCGGGGACCGCGCAGTCGGGCGACAACCGGCTGCTGTCACCGGTCGTGCGCCGCCTCGTCAACGAACACGGACTCGATCCCGACGCCATCGCCGGCTCGGGCCCGGGCGGGCGAATCACCCGCGACGACGTCCTCGACCACATCGATGCCACTGGCGCCAACCGCCAGGACTCCGCGCCCGCCGCCCCGTCCGCTCCTGCGGCCGCCCCAGGTGCGGCGGCCCCGGCGCCCACAACACCGTCGCCTGCTGTTGCACCTGCGCAGGCCGTCGCTCCCGCGCCGAAGGCGTCAGCCGGTGAGCGCGACACGGTGGTGCCGTTGTCGAAGATCCGGCGACTGACCGGCGATCACATGGTGATGAGCAAGGCGACCAGCCCCCACGCGTTCAGTGTGGTCGAGGTCGACTTCGCCAATGTCGACGTGGTGCGCACCAAGGTCAAGAACGACTGGAAGGCCACCCACGGCTTCAGCCTCACGTACCTGCCGTTCATCGCCCGCGCGGTCATCGATGGTCTGAGCGAGTTCCCGCACCTCAACGCGAGCGTCGCCGACAACGAGCTGATCGTGCACAACTTCGTCGATCTTGGCATCGCCGTCGATCTCGACTACGACGGCCTCCTCGCTCCCGTGGTGCGCGACGCCGAGACGAAGCGGCTCGCCGCGATCGCATCGGAGATCTCCGACCTCGCCGATCGGGCCCGAAGCCGCAAGCTCAGCCCCGACGAGATCTCGGGCGGAACGTTCACGATCACCAACAACGGTTCGGCCGGATCGGTGCTCACGATGCCGATCATCAACCAACCGCAGGTGGCGATCATCTCCACCGACGCCATCGTGCGCAAGCCGGTGGTCACCACCGGTCCCGACGGCGGCGAGGCCATCGCGATCCACCCGGTCGGCAACCTCGCGATGAGCTGGGACCACCGAGCCTTCGACGGCGCCTACGCTGCGCGATTCCTCGCTCGCGTCAAGGAGATCCTCGAGACCAAGGACTGGTCGACCGAGCTCTGACGCTCGGGTTCGTCCGCACGGCCATGACCGCCGCACCCTTGCGAGTCCGGTGGCTGGGCCGGGTGCCCTACCGCGAGGCGCTGGCGGTCCAGACGTCACTGTTCGAGCACGGTGGCGGCCAGCACCTGTTGCTGCTCGAGCACCCCCACGTGTTCACCCACGGCAAGCGGGCCGACCTCGCCAACAATCTGCGCTGCGAACCGGCGGCCGTCGGAGCCGAGCTGGTCGGGGTGAAGCGAGGCGGCGACATCACCTATCACGGGCCCGGGCAGCTGGTCGGGTATCCGATCGTGAACGTCGACAACCGCCTCGGCGCGTCGGGGCACGTGTGCAACGTCGAAGGGCTCGTGATCGACGCGCTCGCCGAGTTGGGGTTGCCCAACGCCGGTCGACTCGAAGGCTTCGCCGGGGTCTGGCTCGACGTCGACCACCCCGATCCCGCCGTCGTTCCGCGCAAGATCTGCGCGATCGGGGTGCGGCTCGCGCGCGGACGCACGATGCACGGCTTCGCGCTCAACGTCACCACCGACATGGCCTACCTGCGCGAGCACATCGTGCCGTGTGGCATCGGCGACAAGCCGGTGACGTCGCTCGCCGAGGAGGGCATCGAGGTGTCGATGCGCGAGGTCGCCGACGTGGTGGCGCGGCTCGCCGCTCGGCGCTGGGCCGGCAGTGCGATCGAGCGTCAGGACGTCGCGTGGAAGCACTCCGCCGACGGACGTGACCTATCGGCGTTCTCGCGCGGTGAGGGGCCGGGCGAGCAGATCAAGCTGATCTCCGACCGGGCGGCGGTCCGGCTCGAGGCGGCCGGCGTCACCGAGGGGTTGTCGATCGAGACCCGCAAGCCCGAATGGTTACGGCCGAAGGTCGAACTCGGCGCCGACGTGATGTCGCTGAAGAAGACCGTGCGCGACCTCGACCTCGTCACCGTGTGCGAGGACGCCGGCTGCCCCAACCTGTCCGAGTGCTGGGCCGACGGCACGGCGACGTTCATGGTGCTCGGCGAGCGTTGCACGCGGGCCTGCGGGTTCTGCCTGGTCGACACGAACAAGCCACTCGCCCCCGCCGCCGACGAACCGATGCGGGTCGCCGAGGCGATCGCGCGGATGGACCTCGACCACGCGGTGCTCACCATGGTGGCCCGCGACGACCTCGCCGACGGCGGCATGGCGCACGTCGCTGCCTGCGTCGAGGCGATCCAGTCGCGTCGGCCCGCCACCCGGATCGAGACGCTGATCTC
>DATKXG010000234.1:0-28236 GCA_035529175.1 Ilumatobacteraceae bacterium | reverse complement strand
CCATCCGATCTCGTGAACCCGTGCGGGCTCTGGTCACGCACGAGTTCACGAGATCGCGGACGTCATCCCGAGCTACCGATCGTTCACCTTCCGTTCAGTCGAAAGCCGGATGGGGCTGCGAGGATGGCGGTATGCGCATCTTGGTGACGAACGACGACGGCATCGACTCGATCGGTCTGCACGTGCTGACCCGCTCGATCTGCGAGCTCGACGGCGACCACGAGGTCCATGTCGTCGCTCCCGACCAGGAGTTCTCGGGTGCGGGCGCCGCGCTCGGGGCATTGCACCTGATCAAGCCCGAGGTACGCCGGGGCCACATCGACGACTGCCCCGCCGACGCGATCTGGAAGGTCAGCGGACCACCGGCGCTGTGCGTCATGTTCGCCCGCCTCGGCGCGTTCGGGCCGCCGTTCGACCTGATCGTCAGCGGCATCAATCCCGGCGCCAACGTGGGTCGCTCCGTCTACCATTCGGGCACCGTCGGTGCCGCCCTCACCGGCCGCAACGGCGGCATCTCCGGCATCGCCGTCAGCCAGGCGGTCACCGGTTTCGGCGTCGAAGGCCAGGGCTGGGACGAGTCGATCGCCACACAACACTGGGAAAGTGCAGCTACCGTCGCCAAGGTCGTCGCCCAGGCGTTGGTCGACGACATGCCGGTCGATCCCGTGGTGATCAACATCAACGTGCCCGACCTCCCGGTCGAGGAGTTCGGGACGTGGCAGTTCGCCGAGGTCGGCGCGGCTCCCCCGCGCTCGATGGCCGACGCCAAGCTCAGGCCGATCCCTGGTCACGAGGACGCCTTCACCGTCGAGATGGGGTGGGGCGACATGGTGCAGCTGGCGCCGGAGACCGACGGAGGCATCATCGAGCGCAACGAGGTGGCGATCACCTACCTGTCGCGCCTGGCCCATCACGACCGTCCCGATCTCGGTTCGGTCTCGAAGTCGCTCGAGCAGCTGCTGTCCTGACGAGTCGGATGCCCGTGGTTCCCGCCCTACTTCGAGAATGAGACGATCGGCGGGACGCCGGGGACCTCGACGGGGTCGACGAGCTCCGGCGACATGGGAACGGTGACGACGTTCTCGCTGATCGGCGCAATCGTGTCGGCGGCGGACGTCGACGGCACCGAGACGACGACGTCCGAAGGTGCCGGGCTCGGCTCGGGAGGTGTCTCGGGACTGCCGTCGTTGCGCAGGAGTGCTCCCGCGGAGCCGACGAGGAGTGCGATGACCACTCCTGCCGCAACAACTCGTCGAATCACCGTGGACCCCGAGGTACGGGCATCGCTGACCGGGGCGTCGAAGTCCTCCGGCGGCGGTTCCTCAGCACGGGGCAGGCTCGCTGTCGAGCGCGGCCCGTCGCCGAACACGTTCTCGTCGGGCACCGCGCTGTCGGGCACCCAGTCGTCGCGCGCCCACGGCGATGCATCGTCGGGATCGTCGGCCACGGCGCCATTCGACCACATCGTGCGACCGGTACGGTCGCGGAGATGAACACTCGTGGTGAGATCGTGCGTGCGTATCTCGCCTCGTTCGAGACCGGCGACCCCGATGCTGTCGAAGCGTGCGTGACTACGGATTTCGTCAACGAGCACCTGAGTGAACTCGGCTCGAGCAGTCAGGGCCGCGACGAGTACCGGCGACGGTTGCCGGGCTTCCTGTCGACGTTCGTCGGCGCCCGATACTCGATCGTCACACTCGCCGAAATCGTCGAGAGCGACTCCGACCGCGACGCCAGCGCAGGCACGAGTACGGGCAGCGGCAGCGTCGTCGTGCGGTACCGGTTCGAGGCGACGTTCGACGGCACCCCGGTCGACATCCCCGGTGTGATGTGGTTCGACGTGCGTGACGGGTTGATCGCGCGGCGCACCGACCTGTGGGACTCGCTCACGTTCCTCCGCCAGACCGGCCAGGCCGACTGACGCCGAGCGGTTCGACGAGCGGTCAGCTGGTCATGGCGTCGTGGTGCGTCCCGACGAGTACGACCACCATGCGACAGGGTTCGTCGTACGGGTTCCGCCACGCGTGACGGGTCCCGTTCTGGATCACGGTGTCGCCCGGGCCCAGCTCGACGGTTGCACCGTCGTCGAGTTCCAGAACGACTCGCCCCGACACGACGAACTCGTAGTCGACGGTCGCCGTCGTGTGCATTCCGGGACTCTCCGGCTCCATGTGACCGGCCATACCGGGCAGCTTCGCCTCCAATTCCGTGAGCGCTGCCTCGAAGTCGATCTCGCCGAGCTGGCTCTCGCTGTCGGGCGGCACCGTGAACAACCCGAATCGGAACCCCCCGAGTGGGGGGAAGTACTCGACCGCTGACGGTGGCGACCCGTCGTCGGGGAACCGGCTGGGTTCGTCTGCTCCCCACATTCGGAAGAACTCGAACCCGGGCACCAGTGAACTGGTGATCGGTTCGACCACGCTGTCACTCGCGAACACGGCCTTGCCGTTGCTGTCGTGGCCCGTGGCCACCCTGCGAATCCCCATCTGGGCCCCCTCTGGTGTCGTGCGCCGAACGTTAACCGGTTCACCGGGCCGAGATCAGCGGCCCCAGGTTTCGGCGCGAGGTGAGCGTCAAGCCCCCGGCGCTCGCAGACGTGTCAGCGTCGCCGCGACCGTGGGAGGTCCTTGGACTCTCCTGACTGACACGCGCCGGGCGGACACTGGAAGTGGACACCACGGGTCCTTCGGCGACGACGTGACCCGTTCGCAATCGAGAACGGAGCGTGTCATGAAGTTCCTCAGAGGTCTGGCTGCGCTGATGCTCGCCGGCTCGGTGAGCGCCTTCGCAGGATGCGGCGGCAGCGACGGGGATTCGGTTGGTGACGACGGTCAGGTCCCCGTTGTCGGGACGAGCACGTTCGTCCGAGAGGACGCCGATTCCACACAGACCCAAGCCGGGGACGTCGTGGAAGCACGCGGCCTGGTGTGGGTCTACGAGCAGGTGATGTCGGACGATCGGGTCAGCGGCACCTCGACCGTCACGATCAACTACGACATGTATCCGAACGGGATCGCCGACATGTGGGGAACGACGGTGCTCACCAACGACAGCGGTGCCTGGGAGGGTGAGTGGGTCGGATCGATTCGCAGCGATGGCACCCACATCACGTTCGAGAGGCTCACTGGCACTGGCGACTACGCGGGTCTTCGCTACAGCTACTTCACCGTGTTTGGCGACCCGGACGGGCAGTTCCCCGAGGAGCAACCAGCACTGTCGGGTTGGATTGAACCGGCAACCCAAACCTGAGCCTGGTCGCTCGATCGAGCAGATCGGGGACGCATCCGACAGCACACCCGAGCGAGAGCCACCTCACTTTGGGTGACCTCAGCGGCGCCAGAGTTCGGTGGTCGGGTGGAACTGGCTCCAGGCGAACCAGAACGACTCGTGTGACGAGATGGGGTCGCCGGTCGTTGCGTCGACAGCTCGCAGTCCGCCACCGTCGTCGACGAGTTCGACACCCGCAGCTTCGACGTCGTCACCGCTCGCGAGTGCCGCTCTGGCGTCGTCGGCCGGGAACGCAACCGGTGTCCCGTCGCCGGTGATGACGCCGACGACGAGTTCTTGCACGCCGAGCCGGTCATCGGCGGGACCGATCGGGAAGATCGGGCCGTTGTCGTCGCGACCCTGGAGCGGGTCGAGCGAGTAGGTCCGCCCGATCCCCCCGTCCTCGGCGATGATCGTCGTGTCGGGATGGGCCGCTTTCCACTCGCCCCACGTGGTGCGCACCACGGTGGTCTCGTCGAGGACGACGCCGCGATCCTGCAGCGGTCCTGACACCGCCGCGCCGGTGAAGGTGTCGAACACCGACTGGGTGCGCAGGTCGTACATCACTTTGTTCGAGCGTGACAGCAGGCCCGAGGTGCGCAGCACCGGCACCTCGTCGGCCCCGCCGAGTGAGACCGCGTCGTCGGTGCGGTACGCCTGCGCCGAGCCGCACAGCGTGCAGTAAGGGATCCCGAAGCGGCGCTCGCCGAGCGTGAGGTTGAACATCTCGTGGATCTCGGCGATGTTCTTGGGGATCGCCAGCGCCTCGTCGCCCTCGACGATGCCGAACACGATTGCGTCGTCGGGGTACCAGTCGCCGCCGTCGGCATCGGTGACCGCCGGATCGTCGAGGGCCGGAATGCACCCACGGGCGCAGCCGTCGGTGTCACCGAGTTCACGATCGTCGATCAGGACGCCGCCCCAGCTGAGGTGACGCCAGTCGATGTCGGCATCTTCGTCGCCGAAGAACGGCGCCCACCGCCCCTCGACCAGCAGGAAGAGGTCGGCCTTGTCGACGCGGTAGTCGGGGTAGTCGGGCGTGTCCCAGGCGATCAGGTGGTTCGTGGTGCTGAGCCAGACACTGCGTTCGCTGTCGGGGTCGTCGGCGATCGACGTGCCGGTCAACGACTCGAAGGCGTCGACGAGTCCGGTGCCGTTCTCGCCGGGTCCGAAGAACCGGATGAGGTCGGCCACGTACCAGGCGTGGCGGGCATCGCCGTACTCGACGACCTCGGCGAGCGCGGCGTCGTCGATCTCGCCGACGCGCAACCGGGTGTCGAGGCGATCCATGGCGTCACGGACCTCGGGCGCGTCGGCAACGTCGGCAGCGGGGGCGTCGGGAGCAGGCGGGTACCGGAACACCGGCGGGCGATCGATCGTGTCAGCCGGGGTGGCGGCAGACTCGTCAGCGTCGGAGGTGCCGGCGTCGTCAGTGCCCGACGCGCACGCCGTGGCGAACATCCCGGCGACCAGAAAAAGGGCGATGGCTGGCCGTCGGCGCATGGTTTGAGGGTACGAAGCGGTTGATTGCCAGGTTCGAACCGTGCGGGGAACACCCGCGAAACTCCGCGAACGGTGCGAATGGACTCGACGGTTTCGGGCATCCTGTCGCCATGGCTGATCGACCGATTCCCACCGATGACGAGTTGCGGCAGCGTCTCACCCCGATCCAGTACGAGGTGACCCAGCACGCCGCCACCGAGCGGCCCTTCACCGGCGAGTACTGGAACGTCGACGACGACGGCACCTACCGCTGCATCGTGTGCGACGAGCCGTTGTTCTCGTCCGAGACCAAGTACGACGCCGGTTGCGGATGGCCGAGCTTCACCGACCCGCTCGAACAGGAGAAGATCACCCGCAAGATGGATCGCTCCCTCGGGATGGTTCGCGTCGAGACGGTCTGCGCCAACTGCGGAGCGCACCTGGGCCACGTGTTCCCCGACGGCCCCGGCCCGACCGGCGACCGGTTCTGCATGAACTCGGCCAGCCTCAAGCTCGAGCGCCCCGACTGATCACATCACGGGTCAGACCAGCGATGTGATCGCCTCGCTATGGTCGAGCGCGTGGCCGATTGGGGAGACGACGAGCGACGGCTGACCGACTCGGTGAGCGTGCTGGTCGGCGATGCCAACGGTGCCTACCCGTCGGGCAACACGCTGCTGGTGCGCGGCGCCGGCGAGTCGGTGGTGATCGACCCGTCGGTGACCGTGGTGGCGCGTGGTGTACCGGTCGCCGTCGATGCGGTGATCAACAGCCACAGCCACGAGGATCACATGGCCGGCAACGGCGCGTTCCCGAACGCTCGGCTGCACATTCACGACGAGGATCTGCCGGGCGCCCGTTCGCTCGACGGGCTGATGGAGGTGTACGGGCTCACCGGCTCGGCGCGGGAGGCCTTCGAGCGGGTCATCCTCGACGAGTTCCACTACACGCCGCGCCCGGACGCACACGGCTTCGCCGACGGCGACGTGTTCGACCTCGGCGGTGGCGTCACGGTCGAGGCGGTCCACCTGCCGGGTCACACCCGGGGTCACAGCGGGTTCCGGATGGACGGCGTGTTCTTCCTGTCCGACATCGACCTGACTGGGTTCGGTCCGTACTACGGCGACGTGTGGAGCGACCTGGAGGACTTCGAGGCGAGCCTGGCCAAGGTGCGCCACGAGGAGGCGGACTTCTACGTGACGTTCCATCACAAGGGCGTCATCGAGGGGCGAGAGACCTTTGTCGAGATGGTCGATGCGTTCACCGCCGTCATCGGCCGGCGCCACGACGCCATGCTCGAGTTCCTCCGAGAGCCGCACTCGATCGACGACATGCGGGCCCACCGGTTCATCTACCGACCGCACGTGGAGATGCCGTTCGTCGAGTCGGTCGAGCGCCGCAGCGCGGAACTCCACGTGCAGCGAATGCTTCGCCGGGGCGAAGCCGCCGAAGTCGCCCCCGGCCAGTTCCAATCCACCTGAGGTGGATCGCGCCGACAGACTCGACCGCCAACGCAACGGTCCGCCCGGCGACGGGGCCGGGGAGGACCGACGTGGCACGATTCAGGGATGAGGGATGCTCCCGAGTTCTCCACGCTGCGAGTCGAGGTCGACGGACCGATCGGCCGGATGACTCTCACCCAGGGCGACAAGCTCAACCCGCTCGGCACCGTTCCGCTCCGGGAGATCGCGGAGGCGGCGCTGTGGTTCAACTCCACGGACGCCCACATCGTGATCGTCACCGGGGAGGGTCGAGGGTTCTCGTCCGGGTTCGATCTGCGTGAGTTCGCCGGCACGGACTCGGCGACGAGCGCGTCGAGCCGCGATCAGGCGGATCTCGGACGGCTGATGGCCGAGGCCATGGACCGCATGTCGGCCTTGACGATCGCGGCGATCAAGGGTCCGTGCGTCGGAGGTGGTGTCGTGCTCGCCGCGGTGTGCGATCTGCGGATTGCCGCGGACGACACCATGTTCTCGATCCCCGAGGTCGACCTCGGCATCCCCCTCGCCTGGGGCGGCATCCCGCGGCTGGTGCGCGAGATCGGCCCGGCGCTCACCCGTGAGCTGGTATTGACCTGCCGCCCATTCACGCCGGAGGAAGCCCTCCGGATCGGTTTCCTCAACCGTGTCGTTCCCCGCGCCGAACTCGAATCGACCGTCGACGAACTCGCGGGACAGCTCGCCAGGAAGGCACCGAGTGTCGTACGAGCGACCAAGCGGCAGGTCAACGAGGCGCTGGAGGACGTCGCATCGACAGCGGGTTCGTGGGCCGACGCCGACCAACTCGGCGCCGCCATGCGCGACCCCGACGCCCGCGCCGCCGCCCGCGCCTACCTCGCCTCCCGCAAGCGCTGACCACACCACGTTTGCGTGACGGTTTCGGCGGACCGGGTCACCCGGAGTGCAACGCAAACCTGGGTTGGAGGCCTCGACGTCAACGAGCGAGCGTGGCGGAGATGCGCTTGGCGCTGACCGGCGGCTGGCCGGGACGCTTGACCATCAGCGGCTGGGCGAACGTCGCCACTCGGAACTCTTCGAGTTGCCAGCGGACGTCGACCAGCTCCGGCGAGAGCTTGCCGGGGCCGGTGGTGTCGACGAGGTTCGCGTAGCGCTGTTCCAGCGGGCGCACCTCGGCCATACGACGCTGGTCGCGCTCACCTGCTCCGGCGAGGTGATCGAGCCGATAGACGATCGCTCGGACGTAGCGCTCGATGTCGTCGAGGCGGTCGATCCCGGCGCCGAGCACGAAGCCCGGATGCACGAGCCGGCCGAGGTGCACGTTGGCGTCGTCGACCGACGGGCGCAGCGCTGCAGCGTGGAGCCGCGCCAACCGGTCTCGGGCCTCCGATGCGGCCCCAATCACCCGAGCCGCCTTGTGGAGTGCGTTTGCGGCGAGGCCAGGTGCCGAGTCGCGAACCGCCCGCCGGAGCGACTCGAACTCGGCGTCCGTCCATGGCAGCGATCCGTGGTCGGCCATCACGAAATCGACGGCGGCGGCCACGCAGTCGCCGCTGACCGCGCCGAGGTCGATGTCGCCAGCGGCGATCGCGAGGCGGTCCGCGTTGTCGAGCTTGCGGACGATCGACGAGCGCGTCGGAGCGCCGTTGAGCAGCAACAGACGCCGCACTCCCCCGCGCATGATCCGCTGCTGGAGCTCGGGCGTCGTGACCACTCGGAGCGCCACACTGTCGCCGACGTCGAGCAACGCCGGATACGCCTTGACGTCCATCGTGCGGTCGGTCGACTCGACCACCCGCGGGAGGTCGCCGACGTCCCACGACACGATGCCGCGTCGCTCCTCGATCGGTGCCGCAGCGGCGATCGACTCGCGGGCCGACCCGGCGAGCTGTGTCTTGATCGCGTCGAGGTCGTCGCCGACCGCGTGAACGGTGCCCTCGTCGTCGGACACGACGAAGTGCACCCGGAGATGATCGGGCACAACCGAGGCGACGAACGACGCCCCCGTCACGTTGACGTGCGCAACCTCACGCACCGCAGCCGCAAGCGCGTCGACCAGCAGACCGGAGGTCGGGTCGGCGGTCGCCAGGCGATCGAGCACGGCTTCGATGGTCTCGCCGAGTGGGATGAGCTGACGCCGCACATCCTTCGGCAGCGACTTCACGAGGGTGCTCACCAGGTCGGCGCGGTGGCCCGGGATCTGCCAGTCGAAGCCGTCTGCGCTCACCTGGTTGAGGCCCGACAGCGGGACGTGCACCGTCACGCCGTCGAGCGGCTCGCCCGGCGCGAAGCGGTACGTGAGCGGCAGCTCGATCGCCGAGCTGCCGCGCTGTTGGGTCCACACGTCCGGATAGTCGGCGAGGTGGACGCCGTGGCCCCGTCCACCGGCAACCAGGTCGTCGGTCAGTTCGAGCAGGTCCGGATGTCGTTGGCGCTCGGCCTTCCACCAGCGGTCGAAATGACGCAGGGAGGTGACCTCGGGGCCGACGCGGTCGGCGTAGAAGTCGAACAGCATCTCGTCGTCGACGAGTTCGAGGCGCCGCACCCGTGCCGCCATGCGCCGGAGGTGCTCGAGGAACTCGGCGTTGTGGGTGAGGAACTTCTGGCGCCCGATCCACGCCGTGTCGGCGACGTCGCGCTCGATCAACGCCTTGGTGATGAACCACGCGCGGGCCTGTGCCTCGTCGACGCGGTCGTAGCCGATCACCCGGTCGCTCACGATCGGCAGGCCGTACAGCGTCACCTGCTCGGTGGCGACGGCCCGCCCACCTTTCGGATCCCACCGCACGTTGTCGTACGAGCGCTTCACCAGATGCGCACCGGCCCGCTCGGCCCACTTCGGCTCGATCTTCGCGACACGCCGGGCATACAGCTGGTTCGTCTCGACCAGCTCGGCCGCCATCACCCACGGCGACGGACGCCGCGTGAGCGCCGAACCAGGGGCGATGACGAAGCGCGACTGTCGCGCCCCGATGAACTCGCGGGTCTCGCGGTCGCGCATCCCGATGTGCGACAGCAACCCGGCCAGGACGGCCTGGTGAATGTGGTCGGGGTGACTTTCGTGCGTCGTCGGCCGGATCTTCAGCTGGCCGGCGATGCGGCGGAGCTGGCTGAACAGGTCCATCCACTCACGCACCCGCAGGTAGTTGAGGAACTCCTTGCGGCACATCCGCCGAAACTGGTTGCCGGACAGTTCGCGCTGCTGCGTGCGCAGGTAGTCCCACAGCGCGACGATCGAGAGCAGGTCGGAGCCGTCGACCTTGAACCGGTTGTGGAACTCGTTGGCCTGCTCGCGCTTGTCCTGTGGCCGCTCTCGCGGATCCTGGATCGACAGTGCCGACGCGATCACCAGCACCTCACGAACGCAGCCGAGCCGGTCGGCTTCGAGCACCATCCGACCGAGCCGGGGGTCGACCGGCAGGCGAGCCAGCGAGCGGCCGATCTTCGTCAGTTTCCGCGGCCCGTCCTTCACCCCGTCGGCCGGTTCCTGGAGCGCGGCGAGTTCGTCGAGCAGGCCGTAGCCGTCGCGAATGGCGTGGCGGTCGGGCGGCTCGACGAACGGGAACTTCGCCACGTCACCGAGGCCGATCGCGGTCATCTGGAGGATGACCGAGGCCAAGTTGGTGCGCAGGATCTCGGGGTCGGTGAACTCGGGCCGAGACTCGAAGTCGTCCTCGCCGTAGAGGCGGATGCAGATGCCCGGCGCCACGCGTCCGCAACGGCCTGCGCGCTGGTTCGCCGACGCCTGCGACACCGGTTCGATCGGCAGGCGCTGCACCTTGAGTCGCCGGCTGTAGCGCGAGATGCGTGCGGTGCCGGTGTCGACCACGTAGCGGACGCCCGGGACCGTGAGCGAGGTCTCGGCGACGTTCGTGGCGAGCACGATCCTGCGGCCGGGCCCGCCCATCGGTGCCCGCTCGAAGATCTTGTGCTGCTCGGCCGACGAGAGCCGGGCGTAGAGCGGCAGCACCTCGGTGCTGCGCAGGTTGAGCTGGCGGAGCGCGTCGGCGGTGTCGTGGATCTCGCGCTCGCCCGACAGGAACACGAGCACGTCACCGGGCCCTTCGTGCGACAGCTCCTCGACCGCGTCGAGAATCCCCTGCACCTGGTCGCGATCCGGCTCGTCGGACTCGTCGTCGACCAGTGGCCGATACCGCAGCTCGACCGGGAACGTTCGCCCCGTCACCTCGATCACCGGTGCCGGCACCGTCAGTTGGGCGAAGTGGTCGGCGAAGCGGGCGGTGTCGATGGTGGCGCTGGTGACGATCACCTTGAGGTCAGGGCGCTGCGGCAGGAGCTGCCTCAGGTAGCCGAGGATGAAGTCGATGTTCAGGCTGCGCTCGTGGGCCTCGTCGATGATCAGCGTGTCGTAGCGGCGCAGCATCCGGTCGCGCTGGATCTCGGCAAGCAGGATGCCGTCGGTCATCACCTTGACGAGCGTCGACTCGCCGACCTGGTCGGTGAAGCGCACGGTGTAGCCGACGTCGTCGCCGAGCTTCGATCCGACCTCCTCGGCGACCCGTTCGGCGATCGTGCGCGCCGCGACCCGTCGGGGCTGAGTGTGGCCGATCATGCCGGCGACACCGCGCCCGGCCTCGAGGCACAGCTTCGGCAGCTGGGTGCTCTTCCCCGAGCCGGTCTCGCCGGCGACGATCACGACCTGGTGGTCACGTATCGCATCGAGGATCTCGTCGCGCCGCTCGGTGATCGGGAGCGCGTCCGGGTACGCGAGCCGACCCTGGATTGCCCGCGCCGCAGCGGCGCGTGGATGCTCGGTCGTGTCGGTGGTCGTGTCGGTCATGGCCTACCCGGCCGACCAGCCTCGCACCTCGTGCCGCCGACGCCACCCGGAGATTCCCGCGGGGCGCACCACTCGCTGCGATGAGCCAACCGCCCGAATACCGACACTTGGCTCATCGCTGGGATCGGGTCGGCGGGGCGGCTGGGCGTAGCGTCGGCGATCGTGAGCTACCCGGCCAAGGTGATGACCGTGTACATCATGGGGCTGTTCATGACGATCATCGACGGGACGATGGTCAACGTCGCGCTGCCCACGATGGCGAAGGATTTCGGCGTGCCGACCACCGACATCGAGTGGATCGCCGTCGGCTACCTCCTCACCTACGCCGCGGTGATCCCGGCCGCGGGCTGGCTCGGTGACCGGTTCGGCACCAAGCGGGTGTTCACGACCGCGCTGATCGCCTTCGTGGTGACGTCGCTCGCCTGCGGGCTGTCGCAAACCCTCGACCAACTGATCGTCTTCCGAGTGCTGCAGGGCGTCGGCGCCGGCCTGGTCACCCCGGTCGGCGCCGCCATGCTCTACCGGGCGTACTCGATGGAGGATCGCGCGAAGGCGGCGATCGGCGTGCTGAGCGTGGCGGTGATTGCACCGGCGATCGGGCCGATGCTCGGCGGCATCCTCGTCGACACCGCGTCGTGGCACTGGATCTTCCTGATCAACGGACCGATCGGGGCAGTGGCGATCGTGCTGTCGTTCAAGTGGCTCGAGGAGACGAAGCACGAGACGCCCGGCCGATTCGACGTCGCCGGCTTCGTGCTGTCGGCGGCGTCGGTGGCGATCCTGCTCTACACGCTCTCGATCGGCCCGGAGAAGGGATGGTTCTCGGCGTACACGGTCACCTTCGCCGCGGTCGGGATCGCCTGCCTCGTGGCGCTGATCGTGATCGAGTTGCGGATCCCCAACCCGATCCTGATGCTCCGGCTGTTCCAGGATCGGCTGTTCCGCACGATCAACATCTCCGCGGGACTCACCTACGCCGGGTTCTTCGGGATGATCTTCGTGCTGCCCCTCTATCTCCAGAGCCTGCGCGGCTACACCGCCTTCCAGAGCGGCCTCGCCCAGTCGCCCCAGGCGGTCGGGGTCTTCCTCGTCTCGAACCTGCTCGGTCGGCGGCTCTACCGAGCGGTCGGCCCGCGGCGTCTGATGGTGGTCGGCACCGCCGCCACCGCCGCGATCACCTGCCTCTTCGCGACGGCCGACCTGTCGACGCCGCTGTCGACGATCGCCGGGTTCTCGTTCATGCGCGGCGTCGCGGTCGGCATGGTGTTCGTGTCGATCCAGACCGCCGCGTACGCGACGACGTCGATGGCCGACACCGGCCGTGCGACCAGCCTGTTCAACACCCAACGCCAGATCGCCTACGCGTCCGGCGTCGCGCTCGCCGCCACGGTGATCGCGGCGATGCTGCCGAACGGCAGCGATGCGGCGTCCGACACCGAGCTGCTCTCGGCGTACCAGAGCGGCTTTCTCGCCGTCGGGCTCATCATGGCGCCCGCCGCGATCATCTCGTGGTTCATCGACGACGACGACGTCGCCGCCACCCGCGGCCTCACGCCGGCGACACCACCGGCGCAACCAGCACGAGCGTGACCGATCGCCTCAGTCCTCGATCGTGAGGACGTACTCGACGATCTGCTCCGCGATGACCGGGTCGTCGAACACACGCACGTACTCGAACCGCAGGATGCCGCTGCCGGGGCCCACCGCCTCGAAGGCGAACCGCTGCATCCCGGGTGCACCGACGAGACTGCCGCCGGGCTCCTCGAACTCGCTGCTGACCAGCTCGAGTCCCTCGGGGAGCGGGCCCAGTTCCCAGCTGTATCCGGTGGTCGGGTTCGCCTCGAGCGAGACATCGAGCTGATCGCCGACGTCGAGCGACACGTCCGAGAGCGAGTCGGTGACGTCGAGCTCGACGGTCGTGCCCCCGTCATCTCCGCAGGCTGCGAGCAGCGTCGCGGCTGCGACGAGAGCGACCCATCTCTTCATGTGTGGATCGTGCACAGGCCGGGCCGCCGTGCGCCACGGGCCATGGTCCCCTCACACGAGAAGCGGGAGGGTTCCAGCCGGATTACATCGCGGGTCTGACCCGTGATGTAATCCTCAACTGCTGCGGCGTTCGGCGGAGCGGACGGCGCCGGCGCCGATGCGGAGCATCTTGGTGTCGCCGAACGGGGTGCCTCCCACCTGGTTGAGGATCATCGCCACAGCGAGCCCTGACTCGGGGTCACCCCACGCGCCGGACCCCCCGAAGCCGAAGTGACCGAAGGCTTGCGGGAGCACACCCTTGGTGGTGCCGACCAGGTGGTACCCGAGGCGCCAACGCATGTTGAACCCGACGCCGGCGTCGCGGCCGACCTTCTCGCCGCTGCGACCGTCGCCGTTCGCTCCGAGCGTCGTCTGGATCCGGGTCGCCTCGCGCAACGTGTCAGCCGACACGAGTGGTGGGCCGTCGAAGTCCTCGGGCGTCGCCAGTGCGGCATACATCCGGGCAAGCGACCGAGCGGTGAACACTCCGTTGGCGGCAGGGATCTCGCCATCGTGGATGCGTTCGGTGGTGGCGACGTCGAGCATGTCGTCGACCACCAACGCCTGGTACATCGGCTGGAAGCTCTTCGCCTTGGCGAGCGTCTTGGTCATCTTGAACAGTCGGGTGACCGCCTTCGGATCGACGAGCTGTTCGGCGATGTCGCCACGCACGGCCGCGGGCGCGCCGATGTACATGCCGCTCACGCCGAGCGGTTCGACGATCTCGCGCTGCAGCGCCTCGTTGACCGTGAGCCCGGTGACCCTACGGATGACCTCACCGACGAGATAGCCGTACGTGAGCGCGTGGTAGGCGGAACGTGTCCCGATGTCCCACTTCGGTCCGGCCTCGGCGAGCAGCTTCGTCATGTGGTCCCAGTTGATGAGGTCCTCGGCCGAGTCGGCGATCGAGCGCACGTCGTGCAGGCCCGCCTGGTGCGTCAGCAGGTGACGCAGCGTGATCGTGTCCTTGCCGGCGGACGCGAACTCGGGCCAGTAGGTGGCGACGGGGACGTCGTAGTCGAGCAGACCCTGGTCGACGAGGCGCTGCACGATGGTCGCCACCACGCCCTTGGTCGTCGAGAAGCTCATCGACATCGTGTCGCGCAGCCACGGGTCGCCGGCGGCGTTGCGGACGCCTGTCCATGCATCTACGACGACTTCACCGTGGTGGTACACGGCGACGGCCATGCCACCACGGGCGGACTTCTTCGCCATGATCGCCTGGACCTTCTCGGTCACCGGGGCGAAGTCGGGATGTACGAAACCTTCCATGCCCTCTTCCTATCGGCGCGCCAGATCGATCACCACGACGACGGCTTCGGTCTCGACTTCTCGGTGGTCACAGTTCCGGAATCCGGGACGCAAGTCACCGAGATTTCGAACGCAGCGTGACGTGACCGTCGTTGGCTTGCCTGCAGAGACGGCGTGAGCGAAGCTGTCGGACTGGGGGACGAAAGAAGGTCGATGGGGCACTGCGACAACTGTGGTCGGGACAACAAGCCAACCGCTCGATTCTGCGCGGGCTGCGGCTCGCCGCTGGCACGTTCGTGTGCGACTTGCGGCCATGAACTCGACGCCGACGCCCGCTTCTGCGAGGACTGCGGGTCGCCGGTCACGGCATCGTCGCCACTGTCCGAGCCCGACCAGATCGCCCCGAGCGAGGCCGTCCGTAAGACGGTGACCGTGCTGTTCTGTGACCTGGTCGGCTCGACGGCGTTCGCCGAGCGTGTCGATGCCGAGTCGGCCCGCGAGTCGATGAGCCGCTACCACGCGATGGCCAAGTCAGCGATCGAGGCCAACGGCGGCACGGTCGCCAAGTTCATCGGCGACGGCGTGATGGCACTGTTCGGCGTGCCCGAGGTCGCCGAGGACGACGCCGAACGGGCAGTGGTCGCGGGTGCCGACCTCCAACGAGGCTTCGAGCCCGTGCGCGACCACATCGGATCGCGCTACGGCGTCGATCTGGGCCTGCGGGTCGGGATCAACACGGGCGAGGTGGTGATCGACGACGCCGACGCCGACCTCGTGGGCGATGTGCTCAACACCGCCGCCCGGTTGGAGGCGGAGTGCACGCCTGGACAGGTGCTCGTCGGCGAGGAGACCTGGCGCCTCACCCGCTCGACCATCGCGTACGAATCGCTCGGCGAGGTGAGCGTCAAGGGCAAGCGTGGGGGTCTCGCCACCTATCAGCTCGTGCTCTCGGGCGACGGGGGTGCGGAGACCGGCGGCGCGCGGCCGGACTCGACTCCGTTCATCGGTCGCGACGACGAACTCGGGCGCCTCCGCTCGCTGTTCGATGAGGCCATGGCCACGCAAGAAGCCCGCCTGGTGACGGTGATCGGGTCGCCCGGTGTCGGCAAGACCCGGCTCGCACGCGAGCTGGGTGCTGCGACCGCGGATGAGGCCGACGTCGTCGAGATCCGGTGCGAGCGCGCCGGCACCGCGACGTTCGCTCCGATCGTCGACCTGCTCCAGCAGGTGGCGGGTCTCGACGACGGTGACACACAGGAGCAGATCGTCGCGGCGCTCCGCGATCTCGTCGGCGGTGAGCGCGACGTCGACCGGGTGGTCGAGCTGTTGGGTGGCTTCGTCGGCACGGCGAGCCCCCGCTCGACCGAGGATGCGTTCTTCGGGGTGCGCCGCCTCGTCGAAGTGCTCGGCGGACATCGACCCTTGGTGTTGGTGATCGACGACATCCAGTGGGCCGAACCATTGTTCCTCGATCTGCTCGAACACCTTGCCGAGTGGTCGAAGACGGCGCCGGTGATGATCGTCGGATTGGCACGCCCTGAGCTGCGCGACATCAGGCCATCGCTTGCGGAGACCGGCCGTCGGGTGACGCTCGTGGTGTCGTTGGAGGGACTGGACGCGGCGGCGACCGAGTTGCTCGCCGCTGAACTGCTCGGCGGGGCGGCGTTGCCGAAGGAGCTGACCGCAAAGTTGCCGAGCTCCACCGACGGCAACCCCCTGTTCGTGCGCGAGTTGATCCGCATGCTCGTCGACGACGGCGTGATCGCCCAGCGCGACGACCGGTGGGAACTCGCCGTCGATCTCGACGCGGTCGAAGTGCCACCGACGATCCAGTCACTGCTGGCCACCCGAGTCGAGCGCCTCCCGGCGATGGAACGGCGGGTGTTGGAGCAGGCGTCGGTCATCGGCCCGGAGTTCCCGCTCGGAGCGCTCGCGGAGTTGATGCCGGAGGTCGGCCGCCGCGAGCTCGAACAGGTCATCGAACGCCTCCGCCGCAAGGAACAGCTCGACCAGACCGGCACCTACTGGGGCGACGAACCGGTCGTTCGGTTCCATCACGTCCTGATCCGTGACGCTGCCTACCGGCGCCTACTCAAGGGCGCCCGCGCCGAGCTGCACCTACGCGTCGGTGAGTGGATGGATCGGACCGCCGCAGGGCTGGTCGGCGAGTTCGAAGTAGCGATCGCGTATCACTTCGAACAGGCCCAGGCCTACCGGCACCAGCTCGGCGACGACGACGCCGCCACCGTCGACACCGGACGACGAGCCGCCGCTCTCCTCCATGTCGCGGCTGCGCGAGCGCTGGAACGTGACGACCTCTCGGCGGCTGGCGGTCTCGGACGTCGAGCAATCAGCTGCTTGGCCGACGACGACGCCATGCTTCCCGACCTGCTGGTGCTCGCCTGCGAGGCGGTGCTGGCCTCTGGCGACGCAACCACCGGCACCGATCTCGTGAAGCGCCTGAGCGATCGCGCACTTGGCGACTCCCGCCTGGAGGCCTGGGCGACGTGCTTCTCGGCGCAGCTCGCCGTGATGACCGACCCCGACGGGGTGCAGCGAGCCACCGAACAGACACAGGACGCCGCCACACAGTTCGAGGCGCTCGGCGACCAAGCCGGACTGGCAAAGGCCCGCATCGTGCGAGCCGGAGCACTCGCCCGACTCGGCCAAGTCGGTGCGGCCGAGACCCAGCTCGACCTCGCGCTGACCGCGGCGCGCGCCGGCAACGACCGACGCCGCATCACCTCCGTGCTCGGCGCCGCGCCGGTCGCTGCGCTGTGGGGGCCGAGCCCAGTCGCGCGGGCAGGTGGTCGATGCCTCGACGTCGTCCGCCTCTCGCGCATCGCCGCCGATTCACCGGCGGTCGTCGCCACGTCGTCGCGCTGCCAAGCGGTGCTCGAAGCGATGCGCGGCCGCTTCGATACCGCACGCTCGCTGCTGAGCGCGTCGAGGGTGACCAGCCTCGAACTGGGCCTCGACCACGGATTGCTCGAGACGAGTCTGTTCGCCGGGATCGTCGAGCTGCTCGCCGACGACCCGGTTGCGGCCGAGCCCCATCTGCGCGACGCGTTCGGTGGGCTCGGCCAGCTCGGAATCGGCGCCGACGCCGGCCAGGCGGCCGCCCATCTCGCGCGGTCGCTGATGCGGCAGGGTCGCCTCGACGAGGCCGGCGAACTCGCCGCCGACAGCGATGCGCTCGCCGGCCAGAACCTCCAGACGGCAATCGCCGCCCGATCGGTGCAGGCCGAAATCCTCGCGGCCCGCGGCGACACCGGCCCGGCGCTGGCACTCGCCGACGAAGCGGTGCGCCTGGCCGCCGGAACCGACCTCGTCTTCGACCACGCCAACGCGATGTCAGCGCTCGCGAGGGTGCGTGCGGCAGCGGGCGACCACGACGGCGCCCAACGCGCCGCTTCGGCGGCGCGAGATCTCTACACCCACAAGGGTTCCACCGTCGTCGTCGACGTGACCGCCGGCCCACCGGCAACCGCAACTCCCGCAGCGACCCAGCCGTCAACCGTCGCTGTGACACCTGCCGACGAAGAGCCCTGGAACGACGCCGACCGACTGTTCCGCCAGAGCATGCAGTCGGAGACGTCGTGCAGCATCACGACGATCGCAACGAGAGGCGAGGACTTCGTGCTCTCGGAGCTGCACTGGACTGACCCGCGCGATGCCTCAGAACCGCGGGCCGACACGCTTCACCTCAGCCAGTGGTCCGGCGGGGAGCAGGTCGCGAACGCCACATTCGACGTGGACGATCTACGAGCAGCGGTCGCCGAGCTGGACCGGCTGTTCCTCGAGACCCTCGATCCGATCGAGGGGGCACCGATGGCACGCCTCTCCAGTTCCTTCGTAAGTCTGATGAACCGGGATGTCGATCAGATGGTGGCGCCATCGGACCCGAACATCGTCTTGTCGGACCACCGCCAGCTCGGGTGGGAACACCTTTCAGGAGTCGCCGAGCTTCGCGAACGATTCCGGACGCTGGCCGACCTCGACGGATCCGTCGTCTCCTTCATCCGCAACTCGCTCCGACAGTCACCGAGCTACTCGTGCTGTCGCATGCGGCACGTCTGGGACGACCCAAGTGGTGGGCGAATCGTCGACGACTCCATCGTGCTCAACCGCTTCGATCCCGCAAGCGGTCTCGGTGTCCGTGTCGAACAGTTCTCCGACGATCAACTCGACGAGGCACTCGCCTGCTTCGATGCGGTGCAGGAGGAGATCGACGCAACGATCCCGGCACCGAACACTGCCGTTCTGGCGGGCGGCGTGGCGAACGCACGGGCCCGGACCGCATCGCTCGACGAGTTCGTCGCCATGTTCACCGACGACTTCACCGCCACACTCACCGACGGATCCACCGTCACCATCGACGACCTCCGAACCGGAGCAGTCGAACCGGCAGCCCTCGGCTACGGACTCGTCGACCGACGGATCATGTCGGTCCTCACCGACCTCCTCGCGATGCTCTACGTCGGTCGCGACGACGGAACCGGTCACTGGTCGGTCGAGGAAGTCGACGACACCGGTTGCATCCACAGCGTTCGACAGTTCGCGAGCATCGCTGACGCCGCCGACGCCATCGAGCAACGGTGGTCGGAACTCGGTGTCGACGACGTCAGCGCGACCGTCATCCGTGTCAACCGGGCCATGCGGGCCATGGACCCAGAAGCAGTGGGCGAACTCCTCGCAGATGAGTTCTGGATGAAGGACCATCGACCGCTCGGGTTTCCACAGTTGGATCGCGAATTCGTAATCGCCTCGATGGCCCCGGGGTCGGGGGTTGCGTCGCCTGATCCGTTGGTCGTCCAGTGCGTGTACGTGGTGAGTCCCCGGGCCCAGGTCTCGCTCGTCGCAAACGTCACCGACTCGTCGTCCGGATATGTCTGGGAGAGCTTGGTCGGTATCACCGTCATCGGTGTCGGCGGTGGTGTCCTCACGAGCATCGAGTTCTTCTCGGAGGACAACCTCGACGCGGCCATGGCCCGATACCACGAACTCACGGGCACCACGCCGCCCGCGGACGCGCCGGTGGCGGTGGACGACGAACCGTGGAACGACGCCGACCGCTGGATGCGACAGGCAATCGAGCTGCGGTCGGCTGGCCTATTCGCGGAGTGGGCACAGTGTTTCGACGAGGACGTGATCTGGGTGAGTCACCGGCGGATCACGGGTGGGTCGTACCGCGGACGCGACGAGGTGAGCGCCGCGTACGGCACGAACGACCTCGCCGTGTCGATGTCTGCCGAGCCGCTGGCAACGCGAGGCGACACGTTCGCGTTGCACCGTCACGTGTGGCGCTACGACGAGCGCGACATCGAATTCGAGTTCCTGCTGCTCACGCGCTGGTCCAACGACGGATTGATGGCCGAGGCCGCCGTCCACGACCTCGCGGACCTGCGCGCCGCGGTCGAACAACTCGACGCGTGGTACGCCGAGACGCTCCCTCCGATCCAGGCTGCGCAACTGCGAACCTGGGCGGCGCTCTTCCACGCCCTCAGCGCCGGCGACCTCGATCGCGGGGTCAGGACGCTCGGCCCGAACGCGTACCTCGACAGCCATCGCCCGATCCACTGGGGGCACCTCGACCACGGCCAACTCATCGCCGTCGTCAAGGGGATCACCGAGCAAGACGACGCGGTATTCATGTGCGAACGGGTCGAGTTGAACGGACCGAACGTGGAACTCGGCCACCTCCGCCTGCAGGTCACCGATCAGCATGGCAGCATCGTGGTGTCTCGCTGGCTATCGATCCGGCGAACGAGTCCGACCACCGGGCTCATCGAGCAGATCGTGGACTTCGATTTCGACCGGATCGACGATGCTCTCGAATCCGCCGAGCAACTTGCGGCGGAGACGAACGCTGACCCGATGGTCAACACGGCGGTGGTCGTCGGCGGTCTGGTCAACGCGCTCGCGCGCTACGGCGAGCCAGGCGCCTTTCCGTGCCTGCTCTCCGACGACTTCGAAGTCACGTTGCCCGACGGATCGACGGTCACCCGCGACGGCATCGTGCGCGGCGCTCTGTCACCGAGTGATCTCGGCTTCGGCGGAACCCGACGGAAGGTCGTCGCCGTCGGCGGCGAACGCGTCGCAATGTTGGCAGTGACCGGTGACGACGACTCGGTTCGCTGGTCGATCGAGGTGATCGACGATGGCGGCCGGCTCCGAGAGGTCCGAATCTTCGCCATCGACGAGATCGCCGAGGCCATCGCCCACTACGACGAACGCTGGTGCACCGCCGAGGGCGACGCGTTACCTCGGTGGATCCCGTTGATACAACGGTTCAATCGCTTCCTGAACTCCCTCGACGCCGACGGGCTGCGAGAAGTGCTCGCCCATGACTACGTCGTCACCGACCATCGACAGATGGGCTTCGGCACCCTCGACAAGGCGCAGCTCATCGAGGCCTCGGAGCTCACCGCCCCGACCGCCGACGATGGCTCCGAAGGCATGCTCATCCGCCACGTGCACGCGGCCTCCGAGCGAGCGCTGGTCGTCGGACAGGTGATCATCGCCGTGTCGCCGTCCGGCGAGATGTGGGAACGGACCGTGAACGTCGCAACGCTCGGTGTCCGCGACGGCATGGTCACGCACGACGACCTGTACGAGGAGGACGACCTCGACGCCGCCATGGGCCGGTTCCACGACCTCGACGGTGGCGATGCACCCGACGACGCTGCATCAACCACGAGTCGCGACGCATGGAACGAGGCTGATCGTCTGCACACCGAGATGAACACCAGGTGGGTGCGGGGAGATCGCTCGTGGTCGGCGATGCTCGCCGACCACGTCGACTATGACGATCGTCGACCTGGTCTCGCGCATCACTACATCGGCAAGCAGGCCGTCGTCGACGGTTGGGACGTGGCTGCCACCGCGTTCGCGAGTGTCTTCGGCCCACAATCGCAGGGCTATGACCTCACCACCGTTGCCGTGCGTGGTGGCGATCTGGTCGTTCAGCTCAGCAGGTTCGGCAACGACGACAAGATCCTGGTGGAGCAACTCGAGGTCGGCCAATGGGGCCCCGACGGCCTCCTCCAGCGGGCTGTCATCTTCGCCCCCGATGATCTCGCTGCCGCCGTCGACGAGCTCAACCGCCTCCACATGGAGTCGGTCGACCCGATCGAGGCAGGTGCATGGGAGCTGGGCCACATCCACTACGACGCGATCAACGACGGGGATCCCGCAGCCGCACTCAGCGTTTACGATCCTTCGGCGGTTTTCGTCGACCACCGACTTCTGGGATGGGGATCGATCGATATCGACGGGATGCGAGAGCGCTTCAGCACGATCACGAACATGACGCACGACCACCTCACGTATCTGAGGCGCATGTACGCACTGACGCCCGGCGTGGCGTGCGCGACAGGCCGGAACCATTACATCACCGCCGAAGGAATCGAGATCGACGACGACATTCTCTCGGTCTTCGTCACGGACCCCACAACCGGCCTGGTGCTCGGCACGGAACAGTTCGAGCCGGACGATCTCGACGCCGCCCTCGCTCGATTCGAAGAACTCGCCGCAGCCGCCCATGCCCGGCCGATTCCGACGACTCGCGCAGTTTCCATCGGCGGGTATGCCAACGTGCGGGCCTGCCTGCCCGAGCCGGACCGATTCGTCGACGGCCTCGCCTCCGACTTCACGACCGCACTGCCCGACGGCACCATCGTCATGCTCGCCGACCTCCGGGCGGGCACCGTCGCTCCGGCCACCATCGGGTTCGGGATCACCGAACGCGAACTGATCGCCGTACGCGGCGAGCGATTGGCACTGCTGCGCATCGAAGGCGCCCGATGGGCGATCGAGGAAGTCGACGAACACGACCGCCTCGTGCGGGTCACTCTCTTCGCCAACGACGACCTGCTCGCCGCCCGCAACGCATTCGAAGACGTCGCCCGCGCCATGCCCGACGCCGCGGCCGTCCCCGACGGGATCTGGACGTGGCTGGACGCCCATGCGAACTACGACCTCGAAACGGTGGAGGCACTGACCCACCCCGAGCTACGAGTTGTCGATCACCGCCAGTTGGGTTACGCCCCGATGGACAAGACGGCCGCGATGGCACTCCTCCGCACGGGCCTCGACGACGAGTCGCTGCGGGCAATTCCGATCTACAACGTCGTCGCTGCGACCCGCGAGCGAACCGCCATCATCCGTGGCCTACTCTGGCTCCGCGCAGGCTCGGGTGGACACTGGTGGTCCAACCCCTTCATCGGCGTCTACGGATGCTTCGACGACAAGCTGGTCGTCGCCGAACTGTTCCCCGAAGACGACCTCAACGGCGCCATGGCCCGCTTCGAGGAATTGTCAGTACGTGGACCCACCAGCGCCGGGCGTTGGATGCGCGAATGGATCGAACTGGTCAACGAGCGCCGCGTCGACGACTTGGCCGACCGCGTGGCGGTCGGTTTCACCAATGATTCGCGTCGCCGCATGTTCTCGTTCGTCCTCGATCGCGACCAGTTCATCGACGGACTCCGGATTTTCGTCGAACAGGGCCTGACGATGAACTGTCAGGCCGTTCTAGCGACGGCGGGCGACCTCAGCGGCCTCCAACGATGCGAGGTGACCGGAGACAGCACCACGACGACCTTCCTCCAGATCGGTCGCTACGACTCCGACGGGTACCTCGTGCGACTGATCGACTTCGACGACGATCGCCTCGACGAGGCGCTCGCAGAGCTCGCCCGAGTCTCCGGCGAACCCGTCACCCTGATCGACTCGACACCGAGCTGAATGCAATTCCGTGCGGAATGAGTTCCGGATTCCGGGACGTATTCCGCAGAGAACTGTGCTGCTACGGACCGTCGCCGGAGACGCCCCTGCCGGTCTACGGAGGAGAAGCATCGTTCGATGCCACGCGGGCGAGTTGATCGACGCGTGGGTCATCACCGATGAGTGAACGCAGCACGCCCACTGCCACCACGACATCGAACGCGCCCGCGGCGTGCATCGCGGAGATGTCGACCCAATCCTTCGGACGATCGAAGAGCGATTTGAAGACCACCAGATCCTGCGCCGACAGGAACGGCAGCGTGTGGGTGCCGAACGGGTGCATCTCAACACGATCTGCAGCAGCATCGTGAAACTCGGATGCCCGGAAGAACAGGTCGACCGGAGTTCGACCCCACCAGAGCCGAACCTGCTCGTCGTCGAGCGCCCGTGTCAGGTCGACGTCCGTCCATGCAACGCCGTCGGGAAGCGCTCGGAAGATCCGCTCCGCGTCAGTCGCGTCGACCGTGACGTTGACGTCGATGTCAGCGGTCGCCCGTGGTTCGAGCGTGTAGTAGGCGAGCGCCAGTGCCCCTCCGAACGCGTAGCGCACCCCAGCTGCCGTGAGCGACCGGTCGACCGCGACCACCTTGTCGACGAGGGATGGCTCAGCGTGGTTCACAGAGTTGGCGGAACGTCGGCGCATCAAGGTCACGACGCGGCAGCGGGGGCAACGCGTCGGCGAGATCGAGCAACTCGATGAGGATCGCGCCTCGTTCGTCGACGGTCGACGACTGCGGTGGTTCATCGACCGGACGCAACCAGCGGTCACCCATACGCCGATCGTACCGGGTCTGCCGCGGCCGAACCGCTGCGATCCTCGCATCGCTCTGCGATGATTCCGTTGTGCAGTCTGCCGACGAGAACCTCTCCACCCGGCGCTGCTACCGCGGTGGGCTGGTGTTGGTGGATGGCGAATTCATTCGTGCCGACCTCGTGGTCGACGGGAGCCTGATCTCCGAGATCGTGATGGATCCGCCGCCTGGCGAACATGCCGACGGCGACATCGACTGCGACGGGCTCGTCATCGCCCCGGGATTCATCGACCTGCAGTGCAACGGCGCCATCGGCGTCGACATCACGAGCGAACCCGACCGCATCATCGACATCGCTGCCGCTCTCCCACGCTTCGGAGTCACGGCGTTCCTGCCGACCGTAGTGACGGCGCCCGCCCGCACTCGTGCCGCCGCGATCGCCGCGATGCAACGGGTGCGGGAGACCAACACGCAGCACCCGATCGCAACACCGCTCGGACTCCACTTCGAGGGCCCGATGATCTCGCGCAACCACCTCGGCGCGCACGTCCCCCGGTTCGCCGCCGACCCGGGTGCGCTGCTCGACGAGATCGAGACGTGGGCATCGTCGGGCGTCGTCTCGCTCGTCACGCTGGCCCCGGAACTCGACGGCGCACTCGCCGTCGTCGAGAAGCTGGCCACGGCCGGCGTCGTCGTCTCGGCCGGCCACACCGCGATGTCCCCGGCCGACTTCACCGCCGCCCGATCCGCCGGGCTCACGTACGTGACCCATCTGTTCAACGCGATGGCGCCGTTCGGCCACCGCTCCCCTGGCCCGATCGGGGCGGTGCTCGCCGATCCGTCCGTCACCGCCGGCGTGATCTGCGACGGGATCCACGTCGACCCGACCGCTGTCGAGATGGCGTGGCGGGCGCTCGGGCCGCATCGGATGTCGCTGGTGTCCGACGCCTCGCCTGCCCTCGGCGCGCCCTACGGCCGGTTCAACATCGGCGGGTTCGAGATCATCCACGACGAGACCGGCGTGCGAACTGTCGACGGGGTGCTCGCCGGCAGCGCCCTCGAACTCGATCGGGCGGTCAGGAACCTGATGGCGTACACCGGCTGCTCGCTCGCCGAGGCCCTTGCGACGGTCACCACCACACCAGCCGACCTGCTCGGTCTCTCCGATCGTGGCCGCATCCGGGTCGGCGCCAGAGCCGACCTGACGATCGTCGATCCGGCGGGCCACCTCCACCGCACCGTCGTCGCCGGTGAGACCTCCTGGAATCGTTCCTGACCTGTCGTTGGACCCTGCCGGACACCCGGCCGGATGGTTCAGACTGACGAGCGAGGTCGATACGAAAGGAACCTCGTTGCCCTACGAACAGCTGACTGCCGCGGATGCGGTCTTCCTCAGAATCGAGACACCCCACGAACCACAGCACGTCGGCTCGTTGTCGGTGATCGAGGGTGGCCCGCTGCGCGACGCGAGCGGGCGGATCCGGTTCGACGAACTCCAGGACCACGTCGCGCGGCGGATCCACCGGGTGCCGCGCTTGCGCCAGCGGGTGATGGAGGTGCCCTACAACCAGGCCCGGCCGGTGTGGGTCGATGACGAGCACTTCGACATCGCGTACCACGTCCGCCTGACGGCGCTCCCCCGGCCCGGCGACGACGACCAGCTCGCCGCGCTCATGAGCCGCCTGCAGGCGCTCCCGCTCGATCGGGCTCGCCCGCTGTGGGAAATGTGGTTCGTCGACGGGCTCGCAGAGGATCACGTCGGGATGATCCTCAAGATCCACCACGCCCTCGGCGACGGCATCGCCAACGTCGATCTCGCGCTGGCACTCGTCGATCTCGAACCGGATCCACCCCCCGACGACCCGGTCCCCGAATGGCGTCCGCAGCCCGCCCCGTCACCGAACGAGCTCCTCACCGACGCCGTACGCGATCAGCTGGCCAGACCGGGTCGGATCGCCAGATCGATGCTCGACACCATGCGCGATCCCCGCCCGGCGATCGACGCCGTGACCAACGTGGGCCGCACCGTTGCGAACTTCCTGGCCAAGCCACCGCCGGCGCCATGGAACGTCCCGGTCAGCTCGCACCGGAGGTGGGTCAACGCGTCGGTGCCGATGAAGGGGGTGCGCACCATCCGCAAGCGCCACAGCGTCAGCATCAACGACGTCGTGCTCGCTGCGTGCAGCGGGGCGCTGCGTACGTTCCTGCTCGATCATGGCGATGCCGATATCGAGCACCGGGTGATCAAGGCGATGGTGCCGGTGTCGCTGCGCGGCCACGACCAGCACGGCGACACGCTCGGCAACCTCGTGTCGCTGATCATCGTCGACCTCCCCGTCGACGAGCCCGACCCGGTCGAACGGCTCCGACGGATCCATTCGATGACGAGCGAGCTGAAGGGATCCGGCCTCGTCGACGGCGCGCACCGAATCCTCGACATCGCCGACGCGATCACGCCGCTGGCGGGCCCGTTGACCCGCTACGTCAGCCGCACCATCCCGATGAACCTCGTGATCACCAACATCCCCGGCCCGCCGATCCCGCTGTACCTGCGCGGCGCCCGGTTCGTGCGGGTGTTCCCGTACGTCGAGGTGATCGACAACGAGGGCCTGACGATCGCGGTCGTCTCGTACGAGGACCAACTCCACTTCGGCATCACCGCCGACCGCGACGTGATGCCCGACCTCGGTGACGTCGCCGCGTCGATCGAGCACGAGTTCGCCGTGCTCGCGAAGCGCCGCTGACCCGTCGGTACCGCTCCGACCCTCGGTTCTCGTGAACTCGTGCGGGAACTACTCCCGCACGAGTTCACGCGAACGCGGTCCGACGGGAATCGCGGGCGTCGTAGTCTGCACTCGGAGGTGCAACGCCATGGCCGACCAACTGGACGTCGACGGACTGCTGATCGACATCGACGGCGTGCTCACGGTGTCCTGGGTGCCGATCAACGGCGTGGACGACGCGATGGCGAGTCTGCGCTCGTCGGGCATTCCGCTGCGGTTCGCGACGAATACGACCACGCGCACACGCGCCGAAGTGGCCCGGCTGCTCAGCGGGGCAGGCATTCCCGTCGAGGTCGACGAGATCCTCACGGCCCCAGCGGCGACCGCTGCGCACCTCCGTCGTGAGCACCCGGGCGCTCGGGTGTTCCTCCTGAACACCGGCGACCTCTCCGACGACCTCGCCGGAATCGACCTCGTCGACTCGGGTCCCGCCGACGTGGTCGTGATCGGTGGTGCCGGCGTCGACTTCACGCACGAACAGCTCAACGAGGCATTCCGCTTGATCCTCGACGGCGCCGCGTTCGTGGCGATGCACCGCAACATGTACTGGCGGACCTCCGCCGGGCTGGAGCTCGACACGGGCGCGTACGTGCGGGCGTTGGAGGAGGCCACGGGCGTCGAGCCCGTCGTGCTCGGCAAACCGTCCCCCGACTTCTTCGCGACCGGCGTCACCGAACTCGGCCTGGACACCAAGCGGGTGGCGATGGTCGGCGACGATCTGCACAACGACGTGCTCGGCGCCCAGCACGCAGGTCTGCGGGGCGTACTCGTGCGCACCGGCAAGTTCCGGCCGGAGGTGCTGGCCGCAAGCGAGGAACGTCCCGACGTCGTCATCGATTCCTTCGCCGACCTGCCGTCATTGCTCTGAGCGCATCACCCGTGCAAGCGAGATCTGCCACGTACGAGATGTGCCTGGCACATCTCGTACGTCAGGTCGTCTGGCCGGCGAACTGGGCGTTGTAGAGACTCCAGTAGGCGCCGCGGGCCTCGAGGAGCGAGTCGTGGTTGCCCTGCTCGACGATCCGGCCGTCCTCCATCACGAGGATGACGTCGGCGCCACGGATCGTCGAGAGGCGGTGGGCGATGACGAAGCTCGTGCGGTTGGCCCGCAGGTTGTTCATCGCCTCCTGGATCAACACCTCGGTGCGGGTGTCGACCGAGCTGGTCGCCTCGTCGAGGATGAGGATCGCCGGATCGTTGAGGAACGCCCGGGCGATCGTCATCAACTGCTTCTCGCCGGTGGAGATGTTGTCGCCCGCGTCGTTGATGATCGTGTCGTAGCCGTCCGGCAGCGAGTGCACGAACCGGTCGACGTAGGTGACCCTCGCGGCCTCGTAGATCTGCTCGTCGGTGGCGTCGGGGTTGCCGTAGCGCAGGTTCTCGCGGATCGTGCCGCCGAACAGCCACGTGTCCTGCAGCACCATGCCGATGTCGGACCGCAGTTCGTTGCGCGGGAAGCTCGCAATGTCGCGCCCGTCGAGGGTGATGCGCCCGGAGTCGAGCTCGTAGAACCGCATGATCAAGTTGACGAGCGTCGTCTTGCCGGCGCCGGTCGGTCCGACGATCGCAACGGTCTCGCCGGGTTCGGCCGTCACGTTGAGGCCGGTGATCAGTGGCTTGTCGGGGTCGTA
>DATKXG010000233.1:0-3051 GCA_035529175.1 Ilumatobacteraceae bacterium | reverse complement strand
GAGCAGCCGAAAGCATCGCGGTATCGCGCGGCGTCCTCCGCAGCGGCGTATCGCGTCTCGCCGCCGAGCGCGATCTCGATCACCCGTCGCTCGTCGAGCAACACCCCCAGCCACCCACGGTCCTCCCCGGCCCCGGCCCCGCCCGGACCGTCGCAGCGCAGCTCGACCTCGTCAGCGGTCAGGTCGCCGACCTTGCGGAACACGTCGTGCAGCTCGTCGGCGCTACGTGCCCGGCGTCCGTCGGCGATGCACTGCAGCTCCAACTCGATGTCGGCGAGCACCTCCGGGTCGAGCAACTCTCGCAGCTCCTCGGCGCCGAGGAGGTCGCGCAGGAGGTCCCGGTCGAGCGCCAGCGCGGCGGCTCGGCGCTCGGCGAGGGGTGCGTCACCTTCGTACATGTACGCGGCGATCCAGTTGAAGAGCAGGCTCGACGCCATCGGGCTCGCCTTGCCGGTGTCGACGGTGACCACCCGGATCGCCCGCGACCGCAGCAGGCCGAGGACCTCGCGCAGCGCCGGCACGTCGAACACGTCCTGCAGGCACTCGCGCGACGTCTCGAGCAGGATCGGGAACGTCGGGTACTTCGCGGCGACCGCCAGCAGGTCAGCGGCCCGCTGGCGTTGCTGCCAGAGCGGCGTGCGGCGATCGGGCCGGCGGCGCGGCAGCAGGAGGGCCCGGCCCGCGCACTCGCGGAAACGGGCCGAGAACAGCGCGGTCTGCGGAAGTGTCTCGACGACGAGTTCGTCGATGTCCTCGGGCTCGATCATCAGCGCCTCGATCGGCAGCTCGACCGCGGACTCGGGCAGACGGATCACGATGCCGTCGTCGCCCCACATCGACTCGACCGGGATGTCGAACCGGTCCATCAGGCGGCGTTCGATCGCCATCGCCCACGGCGCGTGGACGGGTGTGCCGAACGGACTGAGGATGCAGATCCGCCAGTCGCCGATCTCGTCCTGGAACCGCTCGACCACGACCGTCCTGTCGTCGGGGACGGCTCCGGTCGCCTCCACCTGCTCGGCGAGGTACTGCCGGAGGTTGCCGGCAGCGAACGCGTCGAGGTTGTAGTGCGTCATCAGCCGCTCGTTGGCGACGGTGTCGTCGAGGTCGCGGATCTCGCGGACGAACGCGCCGAGCGCCCGGCCGAGCTCCAGCGGACGGCCAGGACGATCACCGTGCCAGAACGGCATCTTCCCCGGCTGGCCCGGGGCCGGGCTGACGGTCACGCGCTCGAACGTGATGTCCTCGATCCGCCACGTCGACGCCCCGAGCACGAACGTCTCGCCCGGCCGGCTCTCGTACACCATCTCCTCGTCGAGCTCGCCGACGCGGGTGCCGTCGGGCAGGAACACGCCGAACAGCCCGCGGTCGGGGATCGTGCCGCCCGACGTGACGGCCAGGCGCTTCGAGCCGTCACGGGCGCGGAGCCGATCGTTGATCCGGTCCCACACGATGCGCGGGCGCAATTCGGAGAACTCCTCGCTCGGGTAGCGGCCCGACAGCAGATCGAGCACGTTCGACAGCAGGTCGTCGGAGATCTCGGCGAAGCTCGCACAGCGTCGCACCATCGTCGCGACCTCGTCGACCGAGCACTCCTCGACGATCGCGACGTGCGCGACGATCTGCTGGGCGAGCACGTCGAGCGGGTTGCGCAGGTAGCGGGTCGACTCGATCTCGCCGTCGATCATCCGGCGCGTGACGACCGCCGCTTCGAGCAGGTCGCCGCGATGTTTCGGGAAGATCGAACCTCGCGACGGCTCACCGACCTGGTGTCCCGCCCGACCGATGCGCTGGAGACCCCGGCTGACCGCTCCCGGCGACTCGACCTGGATGACGAGGTCGACCGCGCCCATGTCGATGCCGAGTTCCAGCGATGACGTCGCGACGATCGCCCGGAGATCGCCCCGCTTCAGCCGATCCTCGATCACGACGCGCTGCTCACGTGCAAGCGACCCATGATGCGCGCGGACCAGCTCATCGAGGATCTCGCCCGTCACCGGATCGACGATCCCGGGAACGCCCCCCTCGATCGCCAGCTCGTTGAGTTTGGCGGCGAGGCGTTCGGCAGCGCGGCGGGCGTTGCAGAAGATGATCGTCGTTCGGTTCGCGAGGATCCGTTTCAGGATCTCGGGATAGATGCTCGGCCAGATCGACGTACGTCGTTCGGTCAGTGCCGCGGTGGCAGGGCCAGGGGTCAGCTCCACCGTGACCTGGCCGATCGTCGACATGTCCTCGATGGGAATGACGACTTCGATCTCGAGCTGTTTGCGGATACCGGCGTCCACGATCTGCACCGGCCTGCGCCGATCCGGCCCGGACCACCCTCCGAGGAACTCCGCGACCTCCTCCAACGGACGCTGGGTGGCCGACAGCCCGATGCGCTGTGGCGGCGCGTCGGTGATCTCCTCGAGCCGCTCCAGCGTGAGCATCAGATGCGCGCCGCGTTTGGTGGTCGCCATCGCGTGGATCTCGTCGATGATCACCGTCTCGACGCCGGCGAGGGTGTCTCGCGCCGACGACGTGAGCATCAGGTACAGCGATTCGGGCGTGGTGATCAGCAGATCCGGCGGGCGCCGGATCAACTTCTGACGGTCGTTGGCGGGGGTGTCACCGGTGCGCATTCCGACGTCGGGGGCGACGAAGCCCTCCCCCAGCCGCTCGGCGGCGAGCTCGATGCCCGTGAGTGGCGCCCGGAGGTTCTTCTCGATGTCGAACGCCAACGCCCGCAGCGGCGAGATGTACAGCACGCGGGTGCGGTGCGAACGCTCGTCCGGGCGCGGCGTCGTGGTCAGCCGGTCGATCGCTGCGAGGAACGCGGTGAGGGTCTTGCCCGAGCCTGTCGGGGCGCAGATCAGCGTGTGCTCGCCGGCTGCGATGTGCGGCCAGCCCTGCACCTGTGGCGCCGTCGGTTCGGGAAACGATGCCGCGAACCACTCCCGAACGGCCGGCGAGAACGCCTGCAGGACCGGGTGCGCAGCGATCGCGCCACGCTACCCACCACTGCGACGCAGCCACTCGTGGTTCCGAGGGCCCGGGTCTCCGGGAACCCGC
>DATKXG010000232.1:0-9678 GCA_035529175.1 Ilumatobacteraceae bacterium | reverse complement strand
GGACCTGAGGGGGGACAACTATGCGGATGGAATCGTTCTGGCGTTGGCTCGGCGTGGCGCTCGGCAAGTACTGGAAGATCGTCGCCGCCGTCGTGGTCGTGATCACGGTGATCTTCGGCATCGGTGCCCGCAACATCGAGTTCGCGACCGGCCAGGACAGCTACCTGAACTCCGACTCGCAGATCGCGATCGACAACGTCGCCTTCCAGGACGACTTCGGCGGCGAGACGGTGATCCTGCTGTTCACCTCGAACGACGGGTCCGACGTCAGTGAGCTGTACGTGGACGCCAACCTGGCCGAACTCGAGCGCATCACCGCCGAACTGGCCGAGGTCGAGGGTGCGTTCGCCGTCGTCACCCCGTTGACCTCGCTCGAGTACAGCTCGAACCTCTTGTCAGGTGGTGTCGGCACCTCGGCGCTGCTGTCGGCTGCATCGAGAGACGAGGCCGGGGCGCAGGCTCGCAACGAGGACATCCAGATCGCACTCGCTCGCCTCAATGCGATTCCGGCCGAGGAGCAGGTGATCGGCAACCCCGCCTACAACGAGCTGCTGATCTTCGACAACACCGGGTTCGAGGTCGTCGACAACGCACCGGTGGCCCCACCCAAGGAGGAGCTCGCCATCCGGGCGTCGCTGCAGGGAACATTCCCCAACGTCGACCTTGATGGCGACGGCGTCATCGATGAACCGATCAACGGCACGGCGGTCGGCGGTGTCGTGCTGAAGGGGAATGCGACGCTCGACGAGCAGACGGCGGCGACGAAGGACGTCCTCGAGGTGCTCGACGGGGCGACGTTCGACGGGTTCGACCTGACCGTCACCGGCTCGCCGGTGTACCTCGCCGAGATCAACGACTACCTCCAGGGTGGAATGCTGCGCCTCGGCGCCGCCGCGCTGGGGCTGATGGCGGTCGTGCTCGCGGTGATGTTCCGGGTGCGTTGGCGGTTGCTCCCGCTGCTCTCGGTGATCATCGGCGTGATCTGGTCGTTCTCGCTGCTCGGGTTGATCGGGATCGATCTCTCGCTCGTCACGATCTCGGGGCTGCCGATCCTGATCGGTGTCGGGATCGACTTCGCGATCCAGGTACACAACCGCGTCGAGGAGGAGGTGGTGCTCGACAAGGAGGCCCACCCGATTGCCGAGACACTTGCCAACCTCGCGCCGCCCTTGATCGCGGCGACGTTGACCGGCGTGGTGGCGTTCTTGGCGTTGCGCATCTCGAAGGTGCCGATGATCCGCGATTTCGGTGTGCTCCTGGCACTCGGCATCTCGGTGTTGGTCGTGATGGGCATCGTGCTGACGGCGAGCGTGCTGGGCATCCGTGAGTACACCAAGCGCACCGAGGAGCGTCCGCCGTCCGTGGTCGAGCGGGTGGTGGTGAAGCTGGGCGGCCTGCCGACCAAGTTCGGGCTGCCATTGGTGATCCTGTCGGCCATCCTGTTCGTCGGCGGCGTGCTCGTGGAGGGCCGCGCCAAGATCGAATCCGATCCGATCAAGTGGATCGACCAGGACAGCGAAGTTGTCAAGGACATCGAGTTCCTCGAGGACGAGACCGGGTTCTCGTCCACCCTCGGCATCCTGGTCGCTGCGAACAACATCTACGACCAAGAGGTCATCGACCTCCTCTGGGAGTTCACCCTCGACGCCGAGGCACGAGACGAGGTCGTGTCGACCTCGAGCCTGGTCAACACGATGGGCAAGATCATCCTGATCGAGGGAGCCACGCCGGTCGCGCCGACCACCGCGGACGTAGTCGACTCGGTCGAGCAGATGCCCGACGACATCGCCAACGCCCTGCTGAGGGCCAAGGACGATCCGACGGCAACGCAGCTGAACCTTCGTCTCGCGCCGAGCAGTCTCGACGATCGAGCCGATTTCGTGGCCGAACTCGAGGCCGACCTCGATGCTCGGATCGCCGCACTCGATCTGCCGGCTGAGAGCATCCTGCTCACCGATCTGCCCGACGGGCAGGACCCGGTGCGGGCCACACCCGCAGGCCTGGCCACGGTCGGCATCGGGTTGCTGGAGAACCTGTCGGCGAACCGGGCGAATCTCACCTACCTGGCGCTGAGCCTGGCCGGTCTGTTCCTCGTGCTCCGCTTCCGCAGCTTGTCGCGGGCGCTGCTCGCGCTCGTTCCGGTGCTGCTCGCCGTCGGCATCTCGTCGTTGGTGGTCGGTTTGCTCGGGTTCTCGCTGAGCCCGCTCACCACGGTGAGCGGTCCGCTCGTGATCGCCAGTTGTGCCGAGTTCTCGGTGCTGATCCTCGGTCGGTACTTGGAGGAACGTCAGCGCGGTCTCGCTCCACGTGCGGCCACCGACAAGGCGGCCAGCCGCACGGGGCGGGCCTTCTTCACCTCCGCGGTCACCACGATCTGCGGTTTCGCCGTGCTGATCGGGTCGTCCCTGCCGCTGCTGAGCGACTTCGGCCTCATCGTCACGCTCAACATTGCGATCGCGCTGCTCGCGGCGCTGGTCGTGATGCCGCCGCTGTCGGTGTGGGTCGACGAACGAGGCTGGCTCGGCACGCAGGATCGTGTGGCCGGCGCCATCGACTCGGTCCGGCTCGCCGCGCCGCTCCCCGGTCCGCAGACCCTGGGCGCCGCGATCGGGGTGGCGGGCTTCGCCGCCGCGGGGGTCGTCGTGTACTCGACCGCCGACACCACGACCGGCGAGGCCAGCGAGATCGCGTACGAGGCAACCCCGCTGCCGACCACCACGACCACGACCACGACGACCACCACCACGATCCCGCCGTCGACGGTGCCCGGTGACACGGTGCCCGAGGGCCCGATCAACAACCCCGACGACTTCGGGACGGAAAAGCCCACCTCGCTGGTGGGCGGAATCCTCTTCGACGAGTTGACGGCGATCGGAGTGCCCCCGAACCAGGCGAACTGTGCGATCGAAACCGTGCCAGGCGGTGTCGACAACGTCGACACCGGCGCCGTCCTCGCCGGCGACGACGCCGCGGCCGCGCCGGTGGTTCAAGCGGCGCTGGACTGTGGCATCGACCAGGCGACCATCGACGCCGTGCTGACGTCGATCCGGGGCGGCTGAGCGTGACGACATCCGGACCGGGACCGACGACCTGCATCGTCGGAGCCGGCTGTTCCGGATTCACGATGGCCAAGCGCCTGAAGGATGCCGGGCTTGCCTACGACTGCTTCGAGATGTCCGACGACATCGGCGGCAACTGGTACTTCGGCAACCCGAACGGGATGTCGTCGTGCTACCAGAGCCTGCACATCGACACCTCGAAGTGGCGCCTGGCGTTCGAGGACTACCCGGTGCCCGTCGACTGGCCGGACTTCCCGCATCACAGCCAGATCCTCCAGTACTTCCACGACTACGTCGACCACTTCGGCCTGCGAGAGACGATCACGTTCAACACCGCGGTGACCGACTGCGAACGTCTCGCCGACGGACGCTGGAAGGTCACGCTGTCGACCGGTGAGTCGCGCGAGTACGACAATCTCGTCGTCGGCAACGGCCATCACTGGGATGCCCGCACGCCCACGTACCCCGGCACGTTCGACGGGTACCAGGTGCACTCCCACCACTACCGCGATCCATTCGAGCCCTACGACTTCCGGGGCAAGCGGGTCATGGTCGTCGGCGCAGGCAACTCGGCGATGGACATCTCCTCCGAGCTGTCGCAACGCCCGATCGCCGAGTAGCTCTTCATCTCGATGCGCCACGGCGTGTGGGTGATACCGAAGTATTTCGATGGCAAGCCCGCGGACAAGGCATCGCTGCCCGCGTGGATGCCGGCCAAGGTCGGCAGGGCCCTTGCGCGAAAGAAGATCAAGAAGACGGTCGGCAAGATGGAGGACTACGGCCTGCCCAAACCTGATCACCGACCCCTCGATGCGCACCCGTCGGTGTCGGGCGAGTTCCTCACCCGGGTCGGTTGTGGCGACATCACCCCGAAGGGTGCGATCGACCACCTCGACGGCGACGGCGTGGTGTTCGCCGACGGCTCACGCGAGCGGGTCGACGCCATCGTGTGGGCGACCGGCTACAACGTGACGTTCCCGTTCTTCCGCCAGCCCGAGCTCACGCCGCAGGACAACACGTTCCCGCTGTTCAAACGGATCGTGAAACCGGGCTTCGAGAACCTGTTCTTCCTCGGCCTCGCCCAGCCGCTGCCGACGCTGGTCAACTTCGCCGAGCAGCAGTCGAAGCTCGTGGTCGCGGCGATCTCGGGGGGCTACGCCTTCCCGCCGGCGAGCGAGATGCACGAGATCACCGCCGCCGACGAGAAGGTCCACCTCGGACACTTCTACGACAGCCCCCGACACCGCATGCAGGTCGACTTCAACACCTACGTCGCCGACCTCCACAAGGAGATCGAACGCGGCGCGGAGCGTCTGCTGCCCGTCACGTCGGCGTGAGTTCGCCGAGATCCTGCTCGTGATCGGTGTCACCCGTCGCTGAATCTCAGGAAGTGAGGCGGCGTCGTCCGACCCGCCTGATCAGCAACAGCACAAGACCGGCGAGTGCGGCGAGCAGACCCGCCGTCAGCATCGCGTGCGGTCCGTCGGAGCCTGTTGCGGGAAGCTGGCCGCCCGGGATGAGGTCCGGAGCCTGAGTTGTCGGGGGCTGAGTCGTCGGGGGCTGCGGAGGGATGGCGGCGAGCTCGCCGTTGTAGTGCGACGGGTCGGAATCGGTGACTCGGATCGGTGAGCTACCGGCGCGCGTGACCGCCGTGGCCGTGCCGATGTTGGCGTACTGACCGGCCACCGCGGTGCCTGTGGCGACGCAGGTCGCGGACGCCCCGACGGCAAGTGTGTCCGTCGGGCACGAGATGGTGCCGATCCTGTCGTCGGTGACCACCAGGTCGACCAGGTCGACGTTCCCGGTGTTGGTCACCACGTAGCGCCACGTGACGAGACTGCCCTCGGTGATGTTCGGTCCCGGCGCCTGGTCGGCATCGACCCCGTTGGTCGACTTCTCGATGTCGATTGCGGGAGCGGCTCCGAAGTAGTGCGACGGATCGGTGTCGGTGAGTTCGTCCTCGAAGAAGTCGAGTGCGTCGACGGTGGCGATGTTGCTGTACTGCCCGGCGATCGCGGTGCCGCTGGCCTGGCACACCACGTTGCTGCCGGGCAGGAGCAAGCCGATCCGGGGACACACCACGGTGACGGCGGGGTCGGAATCGGTCACCGAGAACGCGATGATCGACACGTTGCCGGTGTTGGTCACCACGTAGTTCCATTGCACGCGATCACCCACGGCAACGACCGGCCCTGTCGGCGTGTCGGCGTCCTCGCCATTGGTGGACTTCTCGATTGTGACACCCGGCTCGTAACCCCAGTAGTGCGACGGGTCGCTGTCGGTGACGTCCGGGCCGGTCGCCGGGGTGCCCGTCACGGTGGCGATGTTCACGTACGGAGCCGTGTCGGTGCGCTGGGCGATGCCGGTCCGTTCCGTGCAGTCCATCGATTCGCCGGGATCGAGTGACGTCTGCGGGCAGGTGATCGTGCCGAGCTGGTCGTCGGTCAACTCGATGTCGGTGATCGTCTCGTTGCCGGTGTTGCTGACGCTATAGGACCACACCACCTCGTCGCCGACGAGGATGTAGGGGCCGTTGAGACTTCCGTCGGGCGCGATCGGCTCGTCGCCGTCGACGCCGTTGGTCGCCTTCTCGACGTCGATTCCGGGGTCGGCGCCGAAGTAGTGCGACGGATCGTCGTCGAACACTCGCCGGCCCAGTGGGTCGAGTCCGCTGACGAATGCGGTGTTGGTGTACTGACCGGCCGTCGCCGTTCCCGGCGGTGCTGTGCACGTGGTGGAAGCACCCGGAGCCAGCGACACGGGCAAGGTGCAGGTGATCGAGCCGAGTTGGGTGTCGAACAGGTCGAGATCCGTGAGCGCGACGTTGCCCGTGTTGGTGATCTCGTAGGTCCAGGTCACGGGATCACCGATGGGTACGTAGGGTCCCGTCGGAGCGTCCGCGTCCTCGCCGTTGGTCGCCTTCTCGACCTGGATCGACGGGTCGACGCCGAAGTAGTGCGATGGATCGCTGTCCGAGACGGCGGTACCCGCGGGATCGGTCGCGTCGACGGTGCCGATGTTGGAGTACTGGCCGGCCACCGCGGTGCCTGTCGCGAAGCAGGTTGCGGTGTCGCCGGGCCGCAGGGGGACCCTCGGGCAGTCAACGGTGACACCCTGATCGTCGGTGACCATCCACGTGGGGAGCAGGATGTTGCCGGTGTTGGTCACGCGATAGATCCACAGCACGTTGGAGCCCACCTCGATCAGCGGCCCCGTCGGTGTGTCGGCATCCTCGCCATTGGTCAGCTTCTCGATGTCGACCGCAGGGGCGGCTCCGAAGTAGTGGGAGAGGTCGGTATCGGTGACGGTCCCTGTCGGGGTCGTGCCCGTGGCGGTCGCGAGGTTCTCGTACTGGCCGGCTACCGCGGTTCCCGACGCCGTGCAGGTCATGGACGCTCCGACCGCAAGCGTGCTCGCCGGGCAGGTGATCGTGCCGAGTTGGTCGTCGGTGACGACCACTGGGTCGAGGGCGACGTTTCCGGTGTTGGTGACCACGTAGGTCCAGGTGACCGGGTCGCCGGTCTCGACGAGTGGGCCAGGTGCAGCGTCGGCGTCCTCGCGGTTGGTGGCCTTCTCGATGTCGATGCCGGGGGCCACACCGAAGTAGTGCGATGGGTCTGCGTCGGTGACGTTCGGCCCCGTCGGTGGCGTGCCGGTTGCCGTGGCGGTGTTGGTGTACTGGCCGAGTGCCGCGGTTCCCGACGCAGTGCAGGTCATCGACTCGTTCGGTGCGAGGGTCGACTGCGGGCACGTGATCGTGGCGGCCGGAACGTCGCTCACGCCGACGTTCGTGAGCGTGACCGTTCCGGTGTTCGTCACGACGTAGGTCCACGTGACGGGTGCGCCGGCCGGGATCGACGGGCCGGGAACGGTGTCGGCGTCGGAGCCGTTGGTGGCCTTCTCGATGTCGATGTCCGGCGTGGCCGGTAGCACGTTGTAGATGGTGCACGTGACGATGGCGTCCTGCGGCACGGTCGTGCTGAAGCCGAGGGTGACGGGGTTGATCGCGAGCGTCTGGTCGTTCGGCTGGTCCGGTGTCCGATAGGTACACGCCGTGAGGTCCGGCCGGTACTCGAGACCGGGGATCGGCCCGGTGCTCGGGTCTTCCTCGGTGATCGTGACCTGCGAAGCGGTCGGAACCGGGGTGCTCCACTGGAAGTTGACGAAGCCGTTGCCGTCGGTCGAGTCGGTTGCGCTCGTGCCCGTCGCCCCGCTTGGCTGCACCCAGGCCGATGGCGTCGGGGAGATACCCGACGCGGTGATGTCGACACCGGTTCCGGGGAGCGCATCGCTCACGCCGGTGTCGGGGGTCAGGTCGACCAGCTTGCGAACCGTGACCGACGGCGCACACAGCTGGAAGGCAGCCTCGCGGAGCGCTGCTTCGAGCTTGGAGAAGTCGGCTTCCTTGTAGACGTCGTCGGTCGAGATGTCGAACGTGCCGGTCCCGTCGAACACGTCGGGACCGGAGATGCGCTTGAGTCGGTCGAGAGTGGCGCTTCCCGACAGGCCGTCACCGACGGCGAGCGCCAGGATGTGCGCCCCCTGAGCCTTGAGACCGTTCGAGTTGGCGACCGCACGGTTCGCCGCTTGGTTCGCGTTCGCGTTCGACGTCTCGTCCGTGCGGAGCGGCACCTTGTTCTCGTACTCGTTGGCGCTGAGGCTCGGATTGCCCTTGTCGTAGGTGACGTCCTGGTGGTCGATCACCTTGTTGGGGTTGCCGTCGGTGATGAACACCACGAGGTCGGGCTTGACCCGGTCGTCATCGGATGTGTTCGCGCGCTGCATCTCGTTGAGATACCTGGGGACACGGAAGCCGTCCTCCCAGTTGGTGCTGCCGTTCGGGTTGTATCCGTTGGCGATGTACGGCTCGAAGGTGTCGGCGATCGTCTGGTCGGTCACCGGCGTGAAGGCGTACCTGGCCGGTCCGCTGAGCGGTAGCCGGGCGACGGTCGAGAACTCGGACACCGCGAGGCGAGACCCCGTGTTGCGGAGCGCGGCGGTGAATGCGCGGAACGCGGTCTGGACGTCCCGGCGGTAGTTCTTGACCGAGCCCGACTCGTCGAGGACGACGTGGATGTCGATGCCGCACGCTTTGGGGAGATCCGGGTTCGCGACGGGCGTTTGGGATTCACCGGGTGCCGCTTGGGTGACGGGAGAACCGGCGGCCAACGAGCCGGCGGCAATCGCCAGTGCGGCCGCCAGGGCCCCCAGCTGTACGGCGCGCCGGGGGCGCTCGATCGACATTCCAATCCGTTGTCTCACCGGATCAGTATGTCACTGGCTTCCTCGGGAAGCCTCACGCGACCTGATCCTGACGATCCCTTGACACTGTTCGGCGTCGCCGACAGCGAACGAGCACGGACGTCCCGCTCTGAGTGCGGCGGAGTCAGTCCTGTGCTTCGAGACTCGCCCGTCGACGACGACGCCAGAAGATGACGAGCACCCCGATCGCCACGACCAGCAGCGCACCGGCGACCGCGAGGCGCAACCGGCCGGCCGCGGCGAGGTCGTCGATCCGGACCTCAGCAGAGTCCAGGATCTCGAGCGCGGCATCGCTGTCAGCGCGTTCGACCTGTGCCCGGGCCGCATCGAGATCGCGCTCGATGTCGGAACCCCACCGGCCGATCGTCACGAAGAAGCCGGAGGCCGCATCGAGTTGGTCGTCGAGCTCGATGATGCGCACCATCGCTTCGAGCTGGCCATCGGTCGCAGCGATCCCGGTGGCGAAGTCGGTGACACCCTCGATGTCGGAGAGCTCGGGCGGGCTCACGCCGGCTTCCGGGGCGACCATGGTGATCCCCTGGAGCTGTTCGTCGAGCTGCTCGCCGAGCGCGATCGCCGCATCGAGAACCGCCGTCACCTCACCGAAGTCGACACCGCCCGTCGAACGCATCGGCGCGGAGGCGTAGGCCACGTCGGCAGCGTCGGGTTCGTCGACGCCGACGGCGTCCTCGATCGACTCCAGCTCCGTGCGCTGCTCCAACACCACGTCGGCGGCAACCACCGCCTCGGTCACGTCGTCGATCTCCCACCGTTCGAGACGGTTGCGCACGCCGACCGGGAGCTCCCACGGTGCGCTGCGCTCTGCGAGGGCGGCCACGTCGGCGGCGGCGCGATCGCGCCGCTCGATGATCGGCGCATCGGCCTCGCCGACGACATGGGACCGGAACACGTCGCCGGCCGTCGTCGCGCCGCCCACCTCGACGAGCACGTCGTACACCCGCTTCCAGTCGAAGTCTGGTCGCTCGACGTCGCTCGTCGCCCCGTACGGGCTCGAACCGCTGCCGAGTGCGGCGACGACGTCACGCGTCCGATCGAGGCCGATCTCGTCGACGAGGCCGTCGAGCACCCAGAACGACGTGGCATAGCCGTACTCCTCGACGGCGCGCTCGTCGTCGGCCGCCGTCCAGTCGGTCAGCGGGCGGGCCGCAGGATCGTCGGCGGCCGGTTCGGTCGGTGTGCGCTCCTCGTCGCCGTCGCGACGCACCAGTTCGGCGGCGTACACCTGGGGCAGACCCTCGGTGAACCAGCGTTCGGTCGTCAGCCTCCGGTTGATCCACGCATGCGAGAGCTCGTGGTAGATCGTGTCGGCGTCGAGTGCCTCGCCGACCGCGATCTC
>DATKXG010000231.1:0-3057 GCA_035529175.1 Ilumatobacteraceae bacterium | reverse complement strand
CGTCGATGGCGTCCGAGCGGCGATCTTGGCGTCGGTCGACGGGTTCGGTCTCGCTCGGAGCCGCTCGATGCCCGACGAGGCGTCGCATCCGGCGATGCTCGCCGCTGCCATCGGGCTTGCGCGCCAGCTCGTGGCGTTGGGCGGCGGGGCACAGCTGCGCCAGCTCGTGGTCGATCACGACGGTGGCCTGATGCTCGTGTGGCCGATCGGTGACGAGCGGGTGTTGGCCATCCTGGCGGTGAGCGGCGTCGAGCAGCAACGGCTCCGGTCGTTCGTCCAAGCCCGGGCCACGGGGCTTGCGGGAGCGGTCTCATGAGCACACAGACCTTCAAGATCCTGGTCACCGGACCCTTTGCCGCCGGCAAGACCTCTCTGATCCAGGCGGTCTCGCAGACGCGGACGATCTCGACCGATGTGGTCACGAGCGGCGAGGAGTCCGACGTCAAGTCGCACACCACCGTGGCGATGGACTTCGGTACCTACCGCCTCGACGGCGACGACATCCGACTGCTGCTGTTCGGCACCCCCGGGCAGGCCCGCTTCCGATTCATGACCGAAGTGTTGAAGGGCGACGTCGACGTCGTCGCGTTCGTGATCGACGCCCTCGCCACCGAGACCCACGCCGCAGCCGGCGTGGAACTCCGGGCGCTGCTGCGTGATCTGCGCGTTCCGGCGGTGATCGCCGTGAACCGGTGCGACGACTTCGAGGTCGCGCGCCGACTCGCACGTTCTCTGGGTGCGCTCGACGGTGAGGCCGTCGTGCCGTGCCAACTGGTCGATCCCGACTCCGGCCGCGAGGTCGTGGTCGAAATTCTCCTGACGCTCCTGGCGTCCTTGGAATCAACGAAGGTTGAGGTTGCCTGACATGTTCCACAACACAGGAATCACGGCTGAGACGTCCTCAGCTCCGCTCGTCGTCAACGGAGCGCAACCGGTCTGGCTGACGCTGAACGATGCCCGCGAGCGGGCGTTCACCGGAGAGATCGTCTTCGAGACGGACCCCGAGGTAGTCGCGTACCTCGACCACGGCATCGTCTACTACGCCGAGCGCGTCTCCGACGCCTCGCTCGGCAGCCGCTTGCTGGATGCCGGTGTCGTCGACAAGGCACAGCTCGATCGCGGCACGGTGCGCGTCGGTGACATCGAGCACCTCGGCCGGCTCTTCGATCGCGATCCGTCGGTCGACCGCGACGCGGTCGTCGTGGTGGCCGAGGCCGCCACGGAGGAACTCATCGCCGACCTGGCGAACCGGGTGACCGCCACCGCACGCGTCACGGCGTATCGCCATCACCCCTCCGGTGTGCATCGCTGGTTTGTTGCGCCGCTCGAACCGGTTGCTGTCCAGCGCCCGGTCGGAGCGGTGGCACAACTCGATTCCACGGTCGTCGATCAGTTGCCCGGCCTGCCGTTCTCCGACACCGACGAACTCAGGATCGAGTGGGACGACGAGTTCGACGACGAGTTCGATGGTGGGTTCGATGGTGACCGGGCCGAGTTCGACGGTGAGTTCGACCTCTCATTGCTCGAGGTGCCCGAACGACCGGTCGACGAGGTCGAGATCCTCCACGACGACGAGCCCGACACCGACGTCTTCGAGTTGTCGATCGATCACGTCGAACTCATCGACGATGACGAAGCCGAGGTCGTGCTGGCATTCGACGAACTGTTCGACACCGAGATCTTGGACGAGTCGGACGTCGATGAGATCGTTCCGGCACGTGACGAGGTTGTCGACCTCGAGACCGTCGAGCACCGGGCCGACGAGATCGCAATCGACGTGGACGTGTTCGCTGACCTCCAGCAGGCTGACGTCGAGCTGGCCGACGTCGAGTTGGCTGACGTCGTCGAGGTTGCCGACGCCGGGGTGGCCGATGTCGACGTGGCCGATGTCGACGTCACCGAGGTCATCGAGGCCGCTCCGGCCGCGACCGTCAGGTCGTCGGAGGACTTCGACTTCTCGGTGGTGTGGCCCGAGGGCCCTGAGGAGCCGGCCGACGGCGATCCCGACTTCGCTATGCCACCGCTGGAACTCAGCCACGAACCCGACCAGGACGGTGGCGAGGTCTCCGACGACGTCGCCGAGGCCGTGCGCCGAGCGATCGCCGCGATCGAGTCGGCAAGCGTGGCATCGGCGCCTGCAGCGGAGGTCACCGGGCAGCTGCCCCAGGTGGACGACTTCACGATCGAGTTCACCGACCCTGTTGCCTCGTCGGGCCACGATGTCGCTCCCGTCGCCGGAACGGAGACGTCTGCCTTCAGTTCGTTCGCTCCGCCTGCGATGGCCACCCGAGCCGAGGTGCTCTACGGCCAGATGACCGACGATGGCCAGACGATCGAGGAGCAGGTCGTTGCGTCGGAGGACGGCGACAACGATCGCAGCTCGGCGCTGCGCCGGCTCATCGGCAGCCTGCGCCGCAAGGACCACTGACGACCGAACGGGCGTGGGCCGAGAGATGCCAGGTGGCCCGTGGCGTTCAGCCTGCGCGTCGGTCGCGGAAGAACGATCGGAGCAGCTCGGCCGACTCCTGCGCACCGATTCCGCTCGTGACCGCGACGCGGTGGTTGAGCACGTCGCTGTCGAGCAGCCCGAAGTGGCTGGCGACCGCGCCGGCCTTCGGGTCGTGGGCGCCGTAGACCAGCCGACCGAGCCGTGCGTTCACCGCGGCGCCGGCACACATCGCGCACGGCTCGAGGGTGACGTACAACGTGCACTCGTCGAGCCGCCACTGGCCGAGGGCTCGGGCTGCGTCGCGCATCGCGAGGATCTCGGCGTGCGCAGCAGGGTCGTGAGTGAGTTCGCGCTCGTTGTGGCGGGCCGCGATGACCCGACCGTCGTGGACGACGACCGCACCGACGGGGACGTCGCCGTGCTCGAGCGCGGCCCGGGCCTCGGCGAGGGCCTGCGCCATCGGAGCGTCGTGGGCGTCCAGGGCGTCAGCGTCCACCGACATGGCGGAGGGAGTGGGATTCGAACCCACGGAAGGTTGCCCTTCACACGCTTTCCAAGCGTGCCGATTCGGCCGCTCTCGCATCCCTCCCTGACGTCGCGGTCTGGCC
>DATKXG010000230.1:0-4165 GCA_035529175.1 Ilumatobacteraceae bacterium | reverse complement strand
ACTGGAGGTCGCGTGGCAACGCCATGTCGCCACCGACCGAACGCTTCTCGACAGGCTCCTCGCCCGCCACCGGGAGAAGCACCGTCGCTACCACACCGCCGCGCACGTCGCCTGGGTGATCCGCCACGTCGACGAGCTCGCGTCGGTCGAGCCGATCGACCACCTCGACGAGGTGGTGGCCGCGGCCTTCTATCACGACGCCGTGTACGAACCCACGTACCCGGCCAACGAGCGCGCCAGTGCACGGCTGGCTCGGCGCGATCTCGCATCGATCGGCTGGGACGCCGACGCAGTCGAGCGGGTTGCCTCGATGATCGAGGCGACCGAGCACGGAGCGACCGGCGCCGGGGACACCAGCGGCGACACTGCGGTCCTGCTCGACGCGGACCTCGCCATACTCGGCGCCGACTCGGCCGGCTACTCGACCTACGTCACCGGTGTGCGCGCTGAGTACCGCCACGTCACCGACGACGAGTGGCGAACCGGGCGGGCCGCGGTGCTCGAGGGGTTCCTCGATCGCCCGACGATCTATTCGACTCCGGCCGCCCGCGAGCTGTGGGGGACACGGGCACGGGCGAACCTCGCCGCCGAACTCGCCGGGCTGATCGACTGATCAGGTGGCCGCGGCTTCGGTCACCACGATCTCATCGATCGGCATGCGGTGTTCGATCTCGGCCTGCACGTCGCGTTCGAGCAGTCCGTAGCCGATGACCGTGGCCAGGGTGACCGCCCCCATCAGCACGATCGCACTGCGAAGACCGATCGCCTCGGCGAGCAAACCCAGGGGTGCAGCCGCGATGCCGAAACCGGCGAAGCTGAGCATCATCAACGACTGGACGCGTCCCTGGTGGGTGTCGCCCGTCATGTTCAACGCGATCGAATTCGACAGTGACTGGTAGCCGGTCGTCCCGGCCCCGATGAAGGCGACGACGAGCACGCCGAGGCCGAACAGCGGCGAGAGCCCGAGCGCGATGACGCTTGCGCCGAACACCATGCCCGACACGACCATCAGCTTCCAGACGCCGGCGCCGTCGGCACGGCTCGCGAGCGGAACGGCGACAGCCACGGCACCGATCGAACTCGCCGACATGATCACGCCGACCCAGCCATCTCCGAGACCGAACTCGCCCTTCACCAACGCAGGGATGAAGGCCACGTAGTTGAACCCGAACATGATGATCACGAACGAGCTGAGCACCAGACGCCGCAGGTGCGGCCGAGCTCGGACATAGCGGACACCGTCGACGATCTCGGCGAACGGGCTCGCCGTCGATGTCGCCCGCGGGGCCGAGCCGGGCGGACACCGGACGTAGAGCACGAACGACAGCAGCGAGAACGCCGCGGAGACGACGTAGGCGCCGCCGATCCCGACGAAGACGAGCCCGGCCAGCGCACCGGCGAAGGCAGGCGCAATCACCCGTGTGCCGTTCATGCTGAGCATCGACAGCGTGATCGCGTTGCCGAGCTGGTCACGGCCGACGATCTCGGAGGTGAACGCGACCCGGGTCGGCCCGAGGAAGCCGAACGCCACACCCTGGGTCACGGCGGCGACCAGCAGCATCCAGAACTGGACGACGTCGGTGAGCACGACGACACCCATGCCGGTCGCAGCGGCGAGGATCGCTCCCTGGCTCACGATCAGGACGCGACGTTTCGGCAGACGGTCGGCAGCGACACCCCCGAGCGGCGTGGCGATCAGGAGCGCGATGCCGAAGCAGAGATAGACGAGCCCGAGCGCACCCTCGCGCTCGGTGAGGTCCCAGGCCAGTACGCCGCGCAGCAGGAACTGCATCTGCACCGACATGAACGAGAACGTGCCCGCCCACCAGAGCTTGCGATAGTCGAGGTTCTGGAGCGACGCAAAGGAAGCCTCGAACCGTGACATCTCCCTACCCTGCCCCATCGGGCGCGGGATCACACGACTGGCCGATCACGTCTGGGGTCTGCCCCCTGGCGTGATCACGACCTGACGTATCCCTGCTGGAGCGCCATGGCCCTCACTGCATCCGCAACGGCGTCAGCGACGCCGTGCTCGAAGGCACCGGGGATGATCCGCTCGGCGACGGGGTCGGTGACGAGTGACGCGAGGGCGCCGGCCGCCGCCCGCTTGATCTCGATCGTGCACCGAGTCGCCTGCACGTCGAGCAGGCCACGGAAGACGCCGGGGAACGCGAGCACGTTGTTGATCTGGTTCGGGTAGTCGCTGCGACCGGTGGCGATCACCGACACGTTGGCCGGCATCAGCTCGGGCATCACCTCGGGGGTCGGGTTGGCCATCGCGAACACGATCGCGTCGTCGGCCATCTCCGCGAGCCACTCTGGCTGGATGATCCCCGGGCCGGACAGACCCAGCAGCACGTCGGCACCTTGCAGCGCCTCGCGGACGCCGCCGCGCCGATCGTCGCAGTTGCCGTTGTCGACGAACCACTGCTTGGTGGGCGTGAGGTTCTCGCGCTCGCGGTGCAGGATCCCCGTGCTGTCGACGCCGATGATGTCGCCGGTTCCGTCCTGGCCGACCCGGGCATCGTGCAGCAGCTCGGCCACGGCCACGCCCGCGGCGCCGGTGCCGACGATGACGACGCGCAGCTCCTCCACGCTCTTGCCGACGACCCGGGCGGCGTTGATCAACGCTGCCAGCGCCACGATCGCCGTGCCGTGCTGGTCGTCGTGGAACACCGGGATGTCGAGCGCCTCCTGGAGACGCCGCTCGATCTCGAAGCACTCGGGGGCCTTGATGTCCTCGAGGTTGATGCCACCGAACGTCGGTGCGATCGCCGTTCCGATCGCGACCATCTCCTCGACGGTGCGTGCGTTCACGCACACCGGGTACGCGTCGACGCCGCCGAACTGCTTGAACAGCACCGCCTTGCCCTCCATCACGGCCATCGCCGCTTCCGGACCGATGTCGCCGAGACCGAGCACGGCGGTGCCGTTCGACAGCACGGCGACGGCGTTGGCGCGACCCGTCAGCGACCACACTCGGTCGGGCTCGTCCGCGATGGCCTGCGACACCCGGCCGACACCGGGCGTGTAGGCGAGCGCGAGATCCTCGGGACCGTCGATCGGTACGCGCGAGGCGATCTCGAGCTTGCCGCCCTGGTGCAGGACGAACGCCGGATCGTCGGCGTAGGGGTCGGTCATGTCGACACCATCGGGGATGGTCGTCTCGACGGTGTCACTCGGATTCGTGGTCATGGTCGGTCCTTCGTGGGGAGTAACGGGTATCCCGAAGACCTGCGGCGGAGCCCGCCGCCGGTTTCCGGCTGGTCGGGCGAGTTCGACGAATGTCAGCGCTGACGCTGAGCTCGTGTCCCCCGCCTGACCCGTACCGGAATGAGTACGGGTGCGGGGCCGCGTGCTGCCACTGCACCTGCTGCCACCACGGCGGCGGCTGCTGCCGCTACGGCGGCGACAATGGCGATGAGCACGAGGAGTACCCTACCCGATCTGTTTGACTGACACCATGACCGACCTCGAAACGATGCCCGTCGAGCGTGTCGACGTCGACACCGACGAGACCACGAAGACCGGTGAACCGACCGCCGCGCACATCGTGAAGACCAAGCGCGGCGAGAACGCCGCGGCGGTGGTGTTGGAGGCCCGCGTGATGGGCACGCCGGTGGAAGCGCTGTGCGGGTTCGTGTGGGTGCCGTCGCGAGATCCCAAGCAACTGCCGGTGTGCGAGAAGTGCAAGAGCGTCTACGCGATGTACAAGGCGTTCAACGACGGCCTGCGCGACACGCCGCAGGACTGACCGCGACCGATGACCGACCCAGCACCGGCGCTGCGGATCCGACAGGCGGTGCGCGCCCTGCTCGTCACGCCGGACGAGCACATTCTGCTCGTGCGCTTCGAGTTCCCGGATGCGACGGTCTGGTCGCTTCCCGGTGGGGGCCTCGATCCCGGCGAAACCGACCTCGAAGCGCTGCACCGCGAACTGATCGAGGAGGTCGGCCTCCACGACCCGGTGGTCGGCGATCACGTGTGGAACCGCGAACACATCATCGCCCACCTCGACGGGCAGTGGGACGGACAACGGGATCGCTACTACGTCGTCGAGACCCACGAACGCTTCGAGCCTCGCCCCGCGCTGAGCTGGGAACAGCTCCGAGCCGAGCGGCTGCACGAGCTGCGTTGGTGGCACCTCGACGACATCGAATCGGCC
>DATKXG010000229.1:0-11143 GCA_035529175.1 Ilumatobacteraceae bacterium | reverse complement strand
GCGGTGAACTCGGGGAAGAACAGTGTCGGTACGCCGTAGCCTCCCGCGCGGACGACCCGGTCGTGTTCCGTTCGCACGTCGTCGTGGGTCGTCGGGTCGCCGATCGCCTCGTCGACGACGGCGGAATCGAGCCCGATCTCCTCCAACAGGTGGCGCGCCACGTCGGGGTCGTGCGGCCGATGACCTTCCTCGTGCAGCGCCCGTCCGGCGCGCTCGTACCAGCGGTCGAGGTCGTCCATGCTCGACCGGCGCAACAGAGCACCGATGCGCATCATCGACCAGCCGTAGGACCACTCGCGCTCCCACGGGTGCTTCTTGCCCTCGACGCGGTTGATCTCTTCGAGGCTGAAGAACTTCCAGTCGATCTCGATGCCGTTCTGGCGTCGTACCTCACGGATCCACTTCGCCGTCTGGTAGGCGAACGGGCACATCACGTCGAAGTGGAAGTCGACTCGACTCGGCGCGTGGGGCATACCTCAGGCTGCCACATCGGCTCGTCAGGCGGTCGGCCCAGGTCGGGGTTGTGGGCGAGGTCGGCGACGGGTGCGCTGCCAGCGGGCCCACAGCACGTAGCCGATGAACAGCGTCATGAACGCCACCCATGCGATCAACGCGACCAGGGCGATGATCGACAACGGCCGCGCCCACCAGCGGTCGTCGCCCGGCGACTGCACCGACACGGCGCGAGCATCGAGAATGGTGCCATCGGTCGGCACGATCCACTCGAGGCGGTTGTCGCCGAGTTCGGTCCCGTTGGTCTCGTCGCCGTCGATCTCGCCCGGAAGTCCGGCCCGGAGCACGGCGTTGATCGACGACTCCGCCGTGGCGCCGCTCGCGGCGATCTGCTCGCCGAACGGCACCGACCCGACGGCCGCGATCAGGTCTTCGTCGGCGAAGCTCTCGAAGCCCTCGGGCAGCCCGAGGAGCCCACCCAGGCGGGTCGTCGTGTCGTCGCCGTTCGTGTTGCGGGTCATCGACATCTGGTTGAACGGCGGCCCGATGCTGTTGAGCAGGTTGGTCGCCTCGACATCCGACAAGAAATCGTGGCTCAGCGTGATCGTCAGACCGCCGTCGGGAAGGGTCGTCGGTCCGTCGATGGTCCAGCCGGCCGCCACGATGTCGTCGGTGGCGAGCTCGTCGGCCAGCGTCGGTACCGCAGCGACGACCTCGGCGTCAGCCGTTGCGACCAGCGTGATCGTTCCCGTCCCGTCGTCATCGACGGTCATGTCGACGTTGAGATCGATGCGACAGCCGGCGAGCGCGATGGCGCAGACGCACAGAGCCAGGACACGGCGGATCACGGTGACGAGTATGGCCGACGGCCGACGACGAGTTCAGGACCGCGCGCGGCCCTGGTGATGGACGGGCAACCGATCAGCTCAGCTCGGGCGGCGGCAGTTCACCGTCGCCGCCCGCCGGCGGAAGCGGGTTCTCCGTCGCCGTGGTGGCGAGCTCGACCGACGCCGGCGGCACGAAGCCCTCGACGGCCGTGAACACGAAGCGTCGCTTGCCCTCGTTGTCGGGATCGTCCTCGGTGTCGACGACGATGATCTCGCCGGCGGAGAACTCCTTGTACAGGATCTTCTCCGACAATGCGTCCTCGATGTGCCGCTGGATCGCCCGACGCATCGGGCGGGCACCCAGCTGCGGGTCGTAGCCGAGCTCGGCGAGCAGTTCCTTGGCGGACTGCGTGATCTCGATGCCGAGGCCTTGGCCCTCGAGCTGGCCGACCAGCCGCTTCGTCAGCAGGTCGACGGTCTGCAGTACCTCGTCGCGAGACAGCTCGTGGAACACGATCGTCTCGTCGATGCGGTTGAGGAACTCGGGCCGGAAGTGGTTCTTCAGCGACTCGTTGACCTTCTCCTTCATGCGCTCGTAGCTCATGGCGGAGTCGTCGCTCGTGAAGCCGACGTTGGCCTTGCGGAGATCCTGTGTGCCGAGGTTCGACGTCATGATCAGCACCGTGTTGCGGAAGTCCACCGAGCGGCCCTGGCTGTCGGTCAGGCGACCTTCCTCCAGGATCTGCAGCAACGTGTTGAACACGTCGGGGTGGGCCTTTTCGATCTCGTCGAAGAGCACCACGGAGAACGGCTTGCGCCGCACGGCCTCGGTGAGCTGGCCGCCCTCTTCGTAGCCGACGTAGCCGGGGGGCGAACCGACGAGACGGCTCACCGTGTGCTTCTCCATGTACTCGGACATGTCGAGCGTGATCAGTGCGGAGTCGTCACCGAACAGGAACTCGGTGAGCGTCTTCGCGAGCTCGGTCTTGCCGACGCCGGTCGGGCCGAGGAAGATGAACGAGCCCGACGGACGCTTGGGGTCCTTCAATCCGGCGCGTGTGCGGCGGATCGACTGCGACACCGCGGCGACGGCCTGCTCCTGGCCGATGATGCGCTTGTGGATGTTCTCCTCCATCTTGAGCAGACGCTCGGTCTCCTCCTCGGTGAGCTTGTACACCGGGATGCCGGTCCACAGCGAGAGCACCTCGGCGACGGCCTCTTCGTCGACCTCGTCGAACAGGTCGACGCCCTCGGCCCTGACCTCGGTCTCCTTCTCGGCCTTCTCCTCCAACAGCGACTTCTCCTGGTCGCGTAGACGGCCGGCTTCCTCGAACTGCTGGTCCTCGACGGCGCGCTTCTTGGCTTCTTGCACCTCGGTGAGCTTCTGCTCGATCTCGCGGAGGTCGGGCGGCGTCGCCATGCGCTTGATGCGCAGGCGTGAGCCCGCCTCGTCGATGAGGTCGATCGCCTTGTCAGGGAGATGGCGATCGGCGATGTAGCGGTCGGCGAGATTGGCCGCAGCGACGAGCGCCTGGTCGGTGATCGTGACCCGGTGGTGCGCCTCGTACTGGTCGCGGATGCCCTTGAGGATCTCGATGGTGTGGGCGAGCGTCGGCTCGTCGACCTTCACCGGCTGGAAGCGGCGCTCGAGCGCGGCGTCCTTCTCGACGTGCTTGCGGTACTCGTCGGTGGTGGTGGCACCGATGGTCTGGAGCTCGCCGCGAGCGAGCATCGGCTTGAGGATCGACGCCGCGTCGATCGCGCCCTCGGCGGCGCCGGCACCGACGAGGGTGTGGATCTCGTCGATGAACAGCAGGATGTCGCCGCGGGTCTTGATCTCCTTGAGCACCTTCTTGAGGCGCTCCTCGAAGTCGCCGCGGTAGCGCGAGCCGGCGACGAGCGCGCCGAGGTCGAGCGTGTACAGCTGCTTGTCGGTGAGCGTGTCGGGGACGTCGTTGTTGACGATCTTCTGGGCGAGGCCCTCGACGATCGCGGTCTTGCCGACGCCGGGCTCGCCGATGAGCACCGGGTTGTTCTTGGTACGGCGCGACAGGATCTGCATGACGCGTTCGAGTTCGTTGGTGCGACCGATCACCGGGTCGAGCTGGCCCTCGCGGGCGGCCTGGGTGAGGTTGCGGCCGAACTGGTCGAGGATCTGGCTGTTGCCGCCCTTCTCGTCGTCGCCACCCTTGCTGGCGCCGACGCCGGCACCGGCCGGTGCCTGCTCGCTGCGACCGCCACCTGTGGACCCCGACGGACCCTGGTAGCCCGACAGCAGCTGGATGACCTGCTGGCGCACGCGGGACAGGTCGGCGCCGAGCTTGACGAGCACCTGGGCGGCGACACCTTCGCCTTCACGGATGAGGCCGAGCAGGATGTGCTCGGTACCGATGTAGTTGTGGCCGAGCTGGAGCGCTTCACGCAGGGAGAGTTCGAGCACCTTCTTCGCACGGGGCGTGAAGGGGATGTGGCCCGACGGCGAGGAGCCGCCCTGCCCGATGATCTCCTCGACCTGGCTGCGCACGGCTTCGAGGGAGATGCCGAGGCTCTCGAGAGCCTTCGCGGCGACGCCTTCGCCCTCGTGGATCAGCCCGAGCAGGATGTGCTCGGTGCCGATGTAGCTGTGGTTGAGGAGGCGAGCCTCCTCCTGCGCGAGCACGACGACTCGACGAGCCCGGTCTGTGAAACGTTCGAACATGGAGTGCCCTTTCCACGAAGTGGGATTCCGTGCGTCAACCCTACCGGCGCCCGCCGCGTACCACGGGCGGAGCCCGCGTGACAAAAAGATCAGCGAGTTCGGGAATAGTCCGGCATCAGCGTCCGGCGCCGACACCTTGTGCGTCCGGGAGCGACCACAGCAGCGATTCGACCAGCAGCTTCTCGTTGGGGTTGCGATCGAGTGTCTCCATCGCCCGGTGGATGCGCCGCACCGCATCCGCGCACGAGTCGACGTCGGTCGTCGCCGGGTTGACGGCGGTGTCCCGGTAGGTCGCCGCCATCGCCGCCAGGCCGCTGCGCAGCTCGTCGGTGCGGTAGCGACGCAACTCACGCTTGTGGCGCTCGTCGAGCTGCTTCTTGCCGCTGCCGCGTTCGCCGTAGGCCTTGATGCGCTCGTCGAGTTCGGCGACCTCGGCGGCATGACGGGCCGCCAGCGGCTCCGATGCGGCATCGATCAACCCGAGGAGGTGCGCTGCGGTGCGCATGGCGACCGCGCCCGTGCCGTCGAGTTCGTGCGGCGCCTCGGCGAACGCCGCGCGCCGTTCGGCGAGGGCCGGATCGGTCGCGAGGACCCGCGCCCGTTCGAGGTCTCCGTGCGCCGCACGCGCTGCTGCCATCGCCGCGGCGGGTGCCACACCCTCCGCGACCAACTGTGCGGCGATCACGTCGGCGCCGATCGTGCGGAAGTCGATCCGGGCACACCGCGACGAGATCGTGATCAGGTCGTGGGGGACGAAGTCGGCGAGGATCAGGAAGGTGACCGTGTCGGGCGGTTCCTCGATGATCTTGAGCAGCCGCCCCGCCCCTTCGGGCGCGAGGAGGTGGAACTCGTCGAGGATCATCACCTTCGAGGCGCCTTCCGACGGGGTCAGCGACGCCTCGTGGATGATCGACCTGGCCTGCTCGACGTCGATGCGCGCGCCGCTGCGACGCACCTCGCGTACGTCAGGATGCTCGCCGCGCAGGATGAGGGAGGCATCGCGCTGGTCGGCGTCCTCGGAGCCGGTCATCAGCCGGGCGGCGAAAGCGCGCGCCGCCTGCAGCTTCGTCGAGCCGGCCGGTCCCGCGAAGAGATAGGCGTGCACGGCGCCGCGGTCGGCAGCGGAGCGCAGCTGGCGCACGGCATCGGCCTGGCCGATCACCCCGTCCCAGATCGGGCCCGGCGCGATTTCGATCGACGTCTCGGTCGAGGTACTCACAACGCGCCGGTCTCGTCGAGGGCTCGGCGGATGTCGTCGGCAACCCGCTCCACCGAGCCGACTGCCTGCACGGTGATCCAGCGCCCGGGGTCGGCGGCGGCCATCGTGCGGAAGCCGGCGAGCACGCGTGCATGGAACTCGTCGCCGGCCGCTTCGAACCGGTCGAGGTCTCGTCGACTCATCCGCTCGGCGATCACGTCATCGGGTGTGTCGAGGAAGACCACGACGCTCGGCCAGACCCCGCCCGTTCCCCATTCGTTGAGGTGTCGGATCTCCTCGACGTCGAGTTCGCGTCCGTAGCCCTGGTACGCGAGCGACGAGTAGACCGAGCGGTCGCTGACCACGGGCCGACCCGCATCGAGCGCCGGAACCACCACCTCGGCGATGTGCTGGGCCCGATCGGCGGCGGCGATCAGCGCCTCGGCCCGCGGATGCAGGTTGTCGATGCTGGTGTCGTGCAGCAACGACCGCAGCCGGGCGCCGATGTCGGTGCCGCCGGTCTCGCGCGTCAACACGGCATCGATCGCCGCGGCGAGGCGCGCCGCCTGGGTCGACTTGCCGCACCCTTCGGCCCCCTCGAACGCGATGTAGGGCGGGCGGTCGCTCACGATCGGCGATGGTACCGAGTCGGCCGCCCGCGGGTTGGAACAGATACCCCCGAGGGGATCGGGACGAAAGGCCGTAGTGCACGATCCCGCTGGTGCGTAGCGTCGATGTCAGAAGCGGTCGCAACGGTTGCGGCCTGCAGGATTGGAGCAGACGGAGATGACCGAGTCAGAACACGGGCAACAACAACGACTGGTGATCCTCGGCGCCGGCACCGGTGGCACCCTCGCCGCCAACCGGTTGCGCAAGAAGTACAAGGAAGACCGGCTGCGCATCGACATCGTGGATCAGGACAATCGCCACGTGTACCAACCCGGGCTCTTGTTCGTACCGTTCGGGCTGACCGAACCGGACGAGATCGTCCGCAAGCGCGACCGCCAGCTCAAGAAGGGCATCCACTACCACCAGTGCCCGATCGAGTCGGTCGACATCGAGGCCGACACCGTGTCGCTCCAGAACGGCACGACGCTCGAATACGACGTGCTCCTGATCGCCACCGGAGCGAGGCTCCTGCCGGAGGAGACCGAGGGTCTCACCGGACCCGGTTGGCACGAGACGGTGCACACGTTCTACGACATGGAGGGCGCCACGGCGCTGGCCGAAGCACTCGACGACTTCGAGTCCGGCCACATCGTGATCAACGTGATCGACATGCCGATCAAGTGTCCGGTCGCGCCGCTCGAGTTCGCCTTCCTGGCCGACTGGTACTTCACCGACAAGGGCGTGCGTGACGACGTCCGCATCACCTACGTGACGCCGCTCGATGCAGCGTTCACCAAGCCGACGGCGTCGGCGACGCTCGGGTCGCTGCTCGACGACAAGCACGTCGAGCTCGTCACCGAGTTCAACACCGGCGAAGTCGACGGCGAGAACCGCAAGCTGATCAGCTGGGACGGCCGCGAGGTCGACTTCGACCTCGCAGTGGTGATCCCGCTGCACGGCGGAGCGGCCTACGTCGATGACTCGCCGGGGCTCGGCGACGAACTTGGCTTCATCCCCACCGACAACGCCACGTTGCAGTCGAAGGTGAAGCCGAACATCTTCGTCGTCGGCGACGCTGCCGACCTCCCCGCCTCGAAGGCCGGGTCCGTGACCCACTTCGAAGGTGAAGTGCTGGTGGAGAACATCGAGTCGTTCCTCGACGGCGAGGAGATCGAGCACTCCTTCGACGGCCACGCCAACTGCTTCATCGAGACCGGTTTCTCCAAGGCGCTGCTGATCGACTTCAACTACGAGAACGAGCCGGTCGGCGGTCACTATCCCGGACCGGTCGGGCTCCCGCTGCTCAAGGAGTCGCGGGTGAACCACCTCGGCAAGTTGATGTTCCAGTCGTTCTACTGGCACGGCCTCCTCCCCGGGCGCGACATCCCCGGTATCGGCCCCGACATGCCCACGTTCGGCAAGAAGCATCCCGTCTCGGGCTGACACCACGCACACCTCTCACACGCACGTCTCTGAAAGGACCCACGAACATGCCCACCAAGACACTCGCCGGAACCACGGTCGAGGTGAACGACGAAGGATTCTTCGTCGACGCCGAGCAGTGGACCAAGGACATGGCGCCCGAGATCGCCGACGAGATCGGCGTGCCCACCCCGCTCACCGATCGACACTGGACCGTGATCGATCTGATGCGCTCGGAGTACTTCGACAAGGGCACCGGCCCGACCGTGCGCAAGATCTCCAAGCTCTCCGATGTGACCACGAAGGAGCTCTTCGTGTTGTTCCCGAAGGGCCCTGCCAAGCTCGCCGCGATGGTGGCGGGCATCCCCAAGCCGAAGGGCTGCATCTGACATGACTGACTCACATCCCGTCCCTCCCGCCCCCATCGCCGCGCCGATCGAGAAGGTGTCGATCATCGTCTCGAAGGGATCTCTCGAGGGCATCTACCCGGCGCTGATCATGGCGAACGGTGCCCGCAACGAAGGCATCGAGGCCAACCTCTTCTTCACGTTCTTCGGCATGGACGCCGTGCACAAGGAGCGCCACGACCACATCAAGGTGGCCACCGTCGGCAACCCGGGCCTGCACGTGCCGACAATGGTCGGCGGCATCCCCGGCGCCTCCGCGCTGATGACGAAGTACATGGAGAAGCAGATCGAGAAGCTCGACTTCCCCGGCATCGCGGAGTTCATCGAGATGATCCACGACACCGGAGCCGGGCTCTATGCCTGTCTCGCCTCGGTCGACCTGTTCGGCATGGAGCGCGAGGACCTGATCGACGAACTCGACGACATCATCACCGTCGGCGAGTTCTACGACATGGCCGCCGGCGGCCAGATCATCTTCACCTGAGACACCCCCCGGGTCCCATCTCGTGAACAACTTCACCTCTCAGCGGTGAAGTTGTTCACGAGAAGCGGGGCGATCAGCCCTCGGCGACGTCGAAGGTGCCGATCATGCCGAGTTCGGTGTGGGGCTTGGCGCTGTCGGGGTCGACGAGGATGCACTGGTAGGTGTACACGCCGGGCGCCGTGAACGTCATCGTGGCGCCACCGGACTCGCCGGGGTTGGTGGCGGCGACCTCGCCGATCGGTTCGCCGTCCGGGTCGAGCACCTCGAATTCGTGGGCCTGCTCGCCGGCGTTGTCCATCACGAATCGGATCGTGTCGCCGTCGGCGATGCCGGTCAGGTCGAGGTTCTCGTAGCCGAAGTCGACCGCGTCGAAGGCGACCTCGCGATCCGGCTCGGCCTGCGCGGAGCCACCGTCACCGGTCACCGTGAACGCCGACTCGAAACCGTCGCCGGACTGGCCGGGCTTGCACCGGACGAGGTGGTCGCCGGCGACCAGATCGACGGTGAGCGTGCGTGACGTGCCCGTGGTGACGTTCTCGACCTCGCCGAGCGTGTCGCCGTTCGCCTTCAGCACGTACAGCTCGTTGACCTTGCCGCTCTCGTTCGTGAACTCGAAGCCGATCTTCCCGGCCTCGACGACGTCCTGAGCGATGATGCACGCGTCGTCGGTTCCGGTGACCTCGACGGTCGAGTCGGCCGACTCGGTCGAGCAGGCGGCGAGCGCAAGCAACGCGGTGGCACCGAGAACAACTCGACGTGGGGACATGGTGGAACTCCTCGCGGGCGTGGGGATGTGGGTGGTCTGGTGGGAGAGGCTGCTGCCGGGGTTCAGCGAGCAGGTTCGCCGACGGCCGTCGCGGGTGCCGTGACCCGAGCCGCCGGCTCGGTCGGGGAAATGGCCGCGGGGCGAAGGAAGAGCACCATCGTCGGGACGAGGTACCCCGCGTAGACGACGATTTCGAGCACGGTCATCTGCGGACCGAGATTGAAGATGCCCTTGAGCAGTGCCCCGTACCAGCTGGTGATCTCCCAGCCGTCAATGTTCCACGCCAGGTTGTCGATCCCGGGCAGGATGCCGGCCTCCTGGAGGTCGTGGACACCGTAGGCCAACACGCCGGCAGCGATGACGATCAGGGCTGCACCGGTGACCTTGAAGAACGCCGCCAGGTTCATCGACACGACGCCTCGGTACAGCAACACGCCGATCACGACGGCAGTGGCGATGCCCAGCAGCGCGCCGATCGCCGGACCGGCGCCTGCCCCCTGGGCCTGGAACGTGGGATAGAGGAACAACGCGGTCTCGAGGCCTTCGCGTCCGACCGCGAGCAGTGCAGCGGTGAACACGCCGATCGTGCCGATCTCGATCGCTGCGGACATCTTGTCGTGCAGCTCGCCCTTGAGCGTGCGCGACGCCCGCTTCATCCAGAACACCATCCAGGTCACGAACACGACGGCGACGATCGACAGGATTCCCCCGAAGGCCTCCTGCGCCTCGAAGCTCATCGAGGCCGAGGTGTAGTGCAGCAGTGCGCCGAAGCCGAACGAGAGGATCACGGCGACGCCGACCCCTGACCACAGCGCCGGGATCCGGTCTCGGTGTCCGCTGCGCACCATGAACGACATCAGGATGCTGACGACGAGTGCTGCCTCGAGCCCCTCGCGGAGTCCGGTGAGGAATGTCTGCAACACGATGATCTCCGGGTGTTCTGGGTTGCGGACCGGGGGGTCCCTCTTCGGCGACGTCGAAGTTAGGTCAGCCTAACAATCGGGATTCCACCGACGCAACCCGGCTCAGCCGTTGATGTCGGTGATGACCGGCGGCGACTTCTCGGCGGGCGTCTTCGTCGGTGCGGTCTTCTTGGCCGGCGCCTTCTTCTTCGCTGGCGCCTTCTTCTTCGCTGGCGCCTTCTTCTTGGCGGCGCGCTTCTTCGTCGGCCCGCCCTTCGCGATGATCGCCTCGCGCCGGATCGCCAACAGCTCGTAGGCGCGCTCGGGAGCCATCGCCTCGAGGCGGTCGCCCTTGCCGAGCGACGCGTTGGTCTCGCCGTCGGTGACGTACACACCGAACTTGCCGTCCTTGGCGACGACCGGACGTTCGCTCACGGGATCGGTGCCGAACTCGCGTAGCGGGCCCTTGGCCGCCATGTTCCCGCCACCGCGCTTGTACACCTTCGGCTGGCTGAAGATCTGCAGCGCGTCGTCGAGCGTGATCTGCAGCAGCTGGTCCTCGGAGTCGATGTTGCGGTAGTCCTTCTCCTTCTGCACGTACGGGCCGTAGCGACCGTTGTTCGCGTAGATGGGCACGCCGTCGGCGGGATCGTCGCCGAGGTGGCGCGGGAGCTGCAGCAGCGCCTCGGCCTCGTCCATCGTGATCCGTTCGAGGACCATCGTCTTGAACAGGCTGGACATCTTGGGCTTCTCGAACCCCGGAGGTGGGTTGTCGTGGTCGCCCCACTGGACGTACGGCCCGTAGCGACCGTTCTTCGCGTAGACCGGGTAGCCGTCGAGTTCGCCGATCGGTTCGTCGGACTTGGGCGCGGCGAGCAACTCGATTGCCTTGTCGATGGTCAGTTCGTCGGGGGCGAGGTCGTCCGGCACGCTGGCGGTGTCGTCGCCGCGCTTGACGTAGGGGCCGTACTTGCCGGGCTTGACGACGATCAGTTCACCGTCGGCGTCCGGGCCGAGCGGGAACGTGTTGATCTCGGCGGCGTCGATCTCGTCGAGGTTCTCCTCGACCAGTCGTTTGAGGCCGAGCAGTGCGTCCTCGCCGAATCCGGCTTCGGCAGAGATCGGTTGGGTGTCACCGTCGCCGGTGTCGCCGAAGTAGAAGCGCTTGAGCCACTTGTCCTTGGCGCGACGTCCGCTGGCGATCTCGTCGAGGTCGTGATCGATCGACGCGGTGAAGTCGTAGTCGACCAGCGCGTCGAAGTGCTCCTCGAGCAGGCGGACCACGGCGAAGGCGGTCCAGGTCGGCACGAGCGCCTGACCCTTCTTCCAGACGTAGCCGCGGTCCTGGATCGTCTGGATGATCGACGCCCACGTCGA
>DATKXG010000228.1:0-19587 GCA_035529175.1 Ilumatobacteraceae bacterium | reverse complement strand
GATCGACGCGCCGCCACTGGCGTCGCTCACCACGCTGCTCGACACTGAACTCGATCGCACGCTCGAGGTCCAGATGACCTGGCTGAAGCGCGAGAACGTGTCCGATGCCGAGCCGACGCCGACGCCCGACCAACTCGTCGCAGAACGCATCGGCGTCCTCGCCCGGGAGTGGGCGGCCACCCAGGGTGTGTCGGTGTTGTCGACCACGTTCGACGGTGTCGATGCCATCATCGAGGTCGCTGGACCGAACGAGCCTGATGCCTCGCCCGTCGTTGCCGACGTCACCGCACTGCTCGACGCCGAGGACCGCGTGACGGTGCTGTTCACCGAGCGCCGGGACATCACCACCACGACCACGTCGACCACCACGACCACGATCCCGAGCTGACCTGCGCACCGGCACCCGCCGCGGTGGGGCGGCTCAGGTGAGTTCGAGGCCGGCGAGGTCACCGGCAGCGCGCCATGCCTCGAGGACCTTGATGAACGCCACCGAGCCGGCGCCGTAGCTACCGTTCTTCGCGCTCCTCTCCGCGGGTTTGCCCTCGTTGTTGTAGTAGCCCGGCGTGCACGACTCGAGGAACTGCTGGTTCATCCGCGACAGGCTGACGATCGTGTCGACCCATTCAGCTTCGGCGTCCGCGTCGGCTTCGATCACGGTGACGCCTCGATCACGTGCCTCGGCGAGGATGTACGCGAGGTGCTTGCTCTGCTCGTTGAGCATGTGCGGGAAGTTCACGGTGAAGCCCGACTGGGTGAGGCTGAAGATGAAGCAGTTGGGGAATCCGCGGCTGTGCATGCCGTGCAGCGTCGAGGCGCCGTCGTGCCATTTCTCCGTGAGGGTGATGCCGTCACGGCCGTACAACTCGTAGCCGGCACGTCGCGTGTAGTCGGTGCCGACCTCGAAACCGGTCGCATAGATCAGGCAGTCGACCTCGAACTCCTCCTCGACGAGCTCGCCGGACGCGTCGCAACGGTCCACGACGACGCCGGTCGGCGTGATGCGCTTGACGCCGCGACCCTCGGTGTCGATCAGGTGCACGTTCGGCCGGTTGTACGTGTCGAGGTACTCGTCGTGGAAGCAGGGCCGCTTGCAGAACTGGCGGTAGTACGGCTTGAGCGCCTCCGCGGTGTTCGGGTCGTGGACGATCGTCTCGACCCGTGAGCGGATCTGCTCCATTTTCTCGAAGTCGGCGAGCTCCATCGTGGCGGCCAACCCCTCCGGCGACATGTCGCCCTCTCCTTGTTGGAGGCGGATCAACAGGTTGCCGATGATGTCGGTCCAGCCGTCGTCGACGAGGTCTTCGGCCTCGGGGATGCCGGAGACGAGGTTGTTGAAGTTCTCCATCCGTCGCTCCTGCCAGCCGGGCTCGAGGCTCGCAGCCCAGTCAGGGTCCGTCGGCCGGTTGTCGCGCACGTCGATCGACGAGGGCGTCCGCTGGAAGACGAAGAGCTCCTTCGCGGCGGCGCCGAGGTGGGGCACGCACTGGACGGCTGTCGCTCCCGTGCCGATGATGCCGACGCGCTTGTCGGCGAGCCGGTCGAGGCCGCCATCGGAGTGACCGCCGGTGTAGTCGTAGTCCCAGCGGCTCGTGTGGAACGTGTGACCTTCGAACGTGGTGATGCCGTCGATGCCGGGGAGCTTCGGGCGGTGCAGGGGACCGCTCGCCATCACGATGTACCGGGCGCGCATGGCGTCGCCGCGGTTGGTGGTGACGATCCACCGGTGGTCGGCGTCGTCCCACCGCATGCCGGTCACCTCGGTCTGGAAACAGGCGTTGCGATACAGGTCGAAGTGCTCACCGATCGCCTGGCTGTGCGCGAGGATCTCGGCCGCCTGGGAGTACTTCTCCTTCGGCATGTAGCCGATCTCCTCGAGCAGTGGCAGGTAGACGTACGACTCGACGTCGCAGGCTGCACCGGGGTAGCGGTTCCAGTACCAGGTGCCACCGAAGTCGCCGCCCTTCTCGACCAGCCGGATGTCGTCGAGACCCGACTCGCGTAGGCGTGCGCCTGCGAGCAGCCCGCCGAAGCCACCGCCGATGATCAGTACCTCCACCTCGTCCGTCAGGGGCTCACGTTCGATCGGAGCGACGTACGGATCTTGGACGTAGCGCTCGAACTCGCCGACGACCTCGATGTACTGCTCGTTGCCGATGTCGCGCAGGCGCTTGTCGCGCTCCTCGCGGTACTTCTCGCGCAGCGCATCGGGATCGAACGTCGTGGTTCCCATCGCGACGTTGTAGCCAAATTCGGGCGTTCGGGGCGACGCGGACGGCCGGCTCGCCGACCGTGTCAGGTCTCCTTGTCGGCGAACCGCTCGATGTCGCCTCGGTGGCCCGCGACCACGATGAGATCGTGTTCGCCGAGCACGGTGGCGCTCTCGGCGTAGGTGAACGCCTGCCCCTCCGGCTTGATGCACACGACGGTCACCTTGTAGGTGGCCCGCAGGTCGGTGTCGCCGAGCCGCTTGCCGGCGAGGTTGCGCGGCACCTGCGTCTCGATCAACACGAAGTCCTCGTCGAGCGCGAAGTACTCGATGAGCGCGCCGGTGACGAGTCGGGCGACGCGGCTGCCCATCTCGGCCTCGGGGAAGACCACGTGGTCGGCGCCGACGCGCTGGAGGATGCGGCCGTGTTGCTCGGTGAGCGCCTTGGCCCAGATGTTGGGGACGCCGATGTCGACGAGCGCACCGGTCGTCAACACGCTGGCCTCGACGTCGGCACCGATCGCCACCACGGCGGTGACGACGTCGGCGACGCCGAGCTGTCGAAGTGTCCGCTCGTTGGTCGTGTCGGCTTGGGCGACGTGGGTGAGCATGTCCGCGTGGAGCTGCACGCGTTCCTCGTCGGCGTCGATGCCGAGCACTTCGTGCCCCATCTCGATCAGGGTCGACGCGAGCGCGGATCCGAACCGGCCCAACCCGATGACGACGATCTCGCCTCGGTGTTCGACGTGTGGACGTAGCCCGCCCAGCATGGTGTGGAGAATTTTCTCAGCCAATGATCGGTCGCTCCTCGGGATAACGGTACGCGGGAACGCGCTCGCGAAGTGCGAGTGCGGTGACGAAGGTGACGGGCCCCACTCGTCCGGCGAGCATCACCAGGACGAGCAGCATGTGACCGGAGGCGCCGATGGTGCCGGTGATGCCGGTCGACAGCCCGACGGTGCCGAACGCGGACGTGATCTCGAACAGCGCGGGCGTGAGCTGCAGGTCCTCGACGCTCATCAGGATCAGTGTCGCACCGACCACCAGACCGATCGCCAGCAGGGCGACAGTCAGTGCCTGACGGATGAGGTTCGACGGCAGGCGACGCCGGAACACGTTCATGTCGGTGTTGCCGCGAACCTCGGACCACAGCACGAAACCGAGCACCGCGAACGTCGTCACCTTGATGCCGCCGGCGGTCGATGCCGGACCGGCGCCGATGAACATCAGGGTGGTGATCACGAGCAGCGTCGGTTCGTTCATGCCGCCGATGTCGACGGTGTTGAATCCGGCGGTTCTGGGCGTGACGCCCTGGAACCAGCCCGAGAGGATCTTGTCGAAGGTGTCGAGCGGTCCGAGCGTCGCCGGGTTGGTCCACTCGAACGTCATGACGACCAGAGGGCCGAACACGAGCAGTGCTGCAGTCGTCATCAGGGTGATCTTCGTGTGCAGCGTCCAGTGAGCGCTGCGCACGGTGGCGCGACGCTGGGCGGTCCGGCGCCAGAACTCCACGAGGATCGGGAATCCGAGACCACCGATGATGAAGCCCATCGACACGCCGATCACCACCACCGGGTCGGTGACGAAGCCCGCGAGGTTGTCGGGGTAGAGCGAGATGCCGGCGTTGTTGAACGACGCGATGGAGTGGAAGATGCCCGAGTACGCCGACGCGATCGGCCCGTTCTCGTAGCCCTGTTGCCAGAAGCGGAGGAAGAGCACGACCGCAAGCGTGGCTTCGACGGCGAGGGTGATCTTCGCGATTGCGAGGATGAGGCGGCGCAGGTCGCCCATGTCGACGGCGCCGATCTCGGCCTGGGCGAGCATCCGCTGTCGGAGACCGACGCGATGCGAGGCGACGATGGCGAGCACGGATCCGATCGTCATGATGCCGAAGCCGCCGACCTGGATCAGCATCAGGATGACGAGTTCGCCGAACAACGAGAAGCGCGAGATGTCCGTGGAGGCCAGACCCGTGACCGTCGCGGCCGAGGTCGACGTGAAGAGGGCGTCCTCGAGGCCGACGTGGCCCGGGCCGTCCGCCGAGATCGGAAGCCAGAGCAATGCGGTTCCGAAGAGAATGAAGGCGGTGAATGCCCCCACCACGAGTTGTGCGGGGTTCCTGATCTCAGCGAGCAGACCGCCGCGTGGCACCGAACGAGCATAGAAGGCGGCATCCTGTGGGGATGTTCCTCGGTGAAGATTTGCTCGCGTGGTTGACGCTGGCGTTCGGTGGGGCGTTGTTCGTGGGGAACGCGCTGGCGATCGTCAAGCCGCCCGCGAAGCAACTCGACGACACGAATCTCGAACGGGCGCCCGTGGTGCGCAGTGTCGTCTATGCCGGCATCGGCCTGGTGGCAGCGGTGTGGGCATTGGCGTCGCTGATCAGCGGGTGACGACCTGCCGGGTCGTCACGACGACGACGGGAACAGGCTGACCGCGACCTGGCTGGCATCGCCACCGGGGAAGCTGTTGACCGACACGGTCCACGTCTCGTTCTCGAAGACTCGGGTGATGTTCGCGTCGGACTCGAAGCTCGAGGTCCGTTCGAAACCGTTGTTCTCCAGCGTCGACCCATAGTCGTCGACGAACGACTCGCCTGCCTGACCGGTGACCGTGATCGCGAGTTCCGTCGATGACTGCGTGACCGTCGATGACGCACCCTCGATTCCCTGTGGACTCGGCACGTCGCTCGGCCATTCCTCCGGGATCTCGCCGCTGGCGTCGATGCGGAAGGATCCGTCCTCCGATTCGGCCGTGAACTCTCCGGTGTCGGCGTCGGCGTTGCCCGTCACCACGGAGCCGTCGGCGTCGGTGATCACGAAATTGCCGTCCTCGTCGATCGACATGCCGCCCTCCTCGGTCTGCACGGAGAAGCCGCCGTCACCGTCGAGATCGAGGTCGACGTCACCGCCACCCTGCGACTCGATCAGCTTCTCGACGCCGGACTCGGTGGCGTTGCCGCAGGCAGTGAATGCGATGACGAACCCGATCGCAGCGAGTGTGATCAGTGGGCGGCGAGTCGCACTGGAGGTCATGGGTGGAAACAGTACGACTCCTCGTCGGGTGATGCGAGCGGTTCCTGGAGCCGAATCGCAGGCCGGAGCGGGCGGGTGGGTCGATGGCGACAGGTGGATGCGGGGCTGGGCGGCGAGGTCGGGGGTGCGAGGATGAGGCGATGAGCAGCCCCTTGCGCCTCACGTTCGTGCAGTCCGCGAGCCGGGTCGACCAGCTTCCCGAGTCGCCGGCCGAGGTGGCCTTCGTCGGCAGATCGAACGTCGGCAAGTCGTCGTTGGTCAATGCGCTTGCCAACCGCAAGCAGCTCGCCCGCGTGTCGAACACTCCGGGACGAACGCAGTTGATCAACATGTTCGAGGTCGACAGCAAACGAACCGAGCCCGGCACGATGGTCGATCTTCCCGGCTACGGCTTCGCCAAGGCGGCCAAGAACGTCAAGCGCGACTGGCCGGAGATGATCGAGGGCTATCTCCTCGATCGGGAGAACCTGTCGATGGTGTTCGTGCTCGTCGACGGAGCGATCGGACCGACGAAACTCGACGAACAGATGCTCGACTGGTTGCGCTACAACGGCGTGCCGCACACGGTGGTCGCCACGAAGTTCGACAAGGTGAAGTCGTCGAAACGGGCGACCCGCAAGAAGGAACTCGCTGGTGGTTGCCGGCTCGATCAGGGCGACATCGTGTGGGTCAGCGCGTCGAAGGGCGACGGGATCGACGCGCTGCGTTCGCTCGTGCGGACCTGGGTGGGCTGATTTCGTTAGCGTCGGCGCCATGCCGCTCGTCGAACTTCCGTCCGTCTCGATCACCGGAACCGGACTGTTCACGCCACCGGAGTCCGTCAGCAATGCCGAACTGGTCGCGTCGCTCACCGAAGCCGTGCTGAAGTGGAACGCCGAGCACGCCGAGGAGATCGCTGTTGGTGAGGTGGCCGAGCGTGCGGTCCCCGACGAGGAGTTCATCGTGAAGGCGTCGGGGATCGAGCGGCGCTACGTCATGGAGAAGTCGGGCGTGCTCGACCCCGCCCGGATGCGGCCGAGGTTGGAGACGCGCCGCGAGGACCAGCTCGGCATCCAGGCAGAGATGTCGATGCCGGCGATCCACGAGGCGCTCGCACAAGCGGGCCGCGAACCCAGCGACGTCGACGCGGTGATCGTCGGATGCTCGAACCTGCAGCGGGCCTATCCGGCGGTGGCGATCGAGATCCAGGACGCGCTCGGCGCCGAGGGCTGGGGCTACGACATGAACGTCGCCTGCTCGTCGGCGACGTTCTCGGTGCAGGCGGCCGTCGACGCACTTCGCAACGGCTCGGCGAACTGTGTCGTCGTGGTCAACCCGGAGATCACCTCGGGCCACAACAACTTCGAGATGCGCGACTTCCACTTCATCTTCGGTGACGCGTGCACGGCGCTCGTGCTGGAACGCACCGCCGACGCGACGGGGCTGGAGCAGTGGGAGGTGCTCGGCACCAAGCTGGTCACCAAGTTCTCCAACAACATCCGCAACGACTTCGGTTTCCTCAATTCGTCCGAAGTCGTCGAGCGTGACCCGCAGGAGCTCGTGTTCCGCCAGAACGGCCAGATGGTGTTCCGCGAGGTCTGTCCCATGGTCGCCGAGCACATCGCCGGCCACCTCGGGCAACTCGACCTCGACGCCGACGACGTGCGCCGGTTCTGGCTGCACCAGGCCAACTTGAAGATGAACCAGCTGATCGCGAAGGGCGTCCTCGGCCGCCTGCCGACCGACGACGAAGCACCGGTGATCCTCGACGAGTTCGCCAACACCAGCTCGGCCGGCTCGGTGATCGCGTTCCACCGTCACCGTGACGACCTGTCGCCGGGTGATGTCGGGGTGCTGTGCTCGTTCGGCGCCGGCTATTCGGTCGGCAGCGTCGTCGTCCGCCGCCGCTGACCCGCCACACCGCCACCGCCTCCACGTTTGCGTCGCGATTTCGGCGATGCGGTCCACCGGAATCGCGACGCAAACGTGGGTTTGGGGGTGTCGGGGAATGCTTCACTGGGTGTCATGACCTTCCACGTCGGCGTCCAACTCCACCCGCAGGCGACGTCGTACGTCGAGATCCGTGATGCCTGGAGACGGGCGGAGGCGCTCGGCGTCGACTCGATCTGGACATGGGACCACTTCTTCCCGCTGTACGGCGACTCCGACGCAGGGCACTTCGAAGGCTGGACGATTCTCACCGCCATGGCCGCCGACACCGAGCGCGCCAAGCTCGGCATGCTCGTCACCTGCAACAGCTACCGCAACCCCGAACTGCTCGCCGACATGGCACGCACCGCCGATCACGTGTCGGGTGGCCGCATGTACCTCGGCATCGGTGCCGGTTGGTTCGAACGTGACTACGGCGAGTACGGCTACGAGTTCGGCACCGCGATCAACCGGCTGCACAAGCTGCGCGAGGACCTGCCGCGGCTGAAGGCTCGTCTCGGCAAGCTGAACCCGGCCCCGATCGGCGACCTGCCGATCCTCGTGGGGGGCTCGGGGGAGAAGGTCACGCTGAAGCTCACCGCCGAGCACGCGAATGCCTGGAACTCGTTCGGACCGCCGGAGACGTACGCCCACAAGAATTCAGTCCTCGATCGCTGGTGCGACGAGCTCGGCCGCGATCGGTCGGAGATCGAGCGCACCGTGCTGATCTCCGCCGAGGACGTCGCGATCGCCGACCGGTATCTCGACGCCGGGGCAACCCACCTGATCGTGATGACCGGCCACCCCTTCGATCTCGCTCCCGTCGAAGCGCTCGTTGCTCGCCGCGACGCCTGACCGGCTCCTCGGCGACCCTGTCTTTTCGGCTCGGGTCCGGAAGGACGGGGTGCGTCAGCGGGGGGCGTTGACTCGGACGAAGTCGTCGAGCACGGCGTTGGCGTAGCTCCGCTCGAAGCCGTCGCTCGACATGAAGCGGGCGAACAGGAAGCTGCCCACGATCGAGGCGATGCTGCGGCGGACGTCGACGTCGCCGCGCAGTTCGCCGCGTTCGATCGCGCGGTCGACGGCCACTCGGAACGCCGCCTCGAACCGTTCGAGGAACTCGTTGCGGACGGTCACGATCGTCGGATCGTGGAGCGCTCGCTCCATCATGTTGGCGATCATCGGAGCGCGTTGGTCGTCGAGCAGGTCGACGACGAGGTGCTCGCAGAGGGTGCCGAGGTCGGCGCGGATCGGTCCGATCAGTTCGCGCTCGTCGGGCGTGACTCTCCCCAGGGAATCGATCGCCGCACGCAGCAGATCCTCACGTGTCGGCCAGTGGTTGTAGACCGTGGTGCGGCTGACGTTCGCGGCCTGCGCGACGTTGGCGTGGGTGATCGCCGCAGGCCCGTCGGCGACGAGCAGGTCCGACGCCGCTTCGATCACAGCCGCGCGCGTGCGCTCGACGCGGGGGTCGTCGCTGCGGGGCACGCCGATCGTGTCGGAGGAGGCGGTCGTGTCGGAGGAGGTGGTCGAGGTGGAGGTGGTGGGCATCGTGAGTGCGGGTTCGTCATGCCGTGTGTCGTGCGACACCTTTCGGACAATGTCGTTGCGATTGCACATTCTACTGGTCAGAATGTCCAATAATGAACATGACGTCCACGACCCCCCGGGACGCATCGGGCCAGCCCGACGAATCCGGTCGCCCGTACGATCCAGCGCACGGCGCCCCCCATGTTCCCGTCGAGGTGCCCGACTCCGCCTGGGGCAAGCTCGGTCGCTTCGCCTTTCGGCGCCGCTGGTTCGTCCTCGGCGCCTGGGTGACCGCACTGGTCACCGTCATCGCGCTCGTCGGCACGATCGGTGCCTCGAGCGACAGCTCGTTCTCGATCCCCGACTCGGAATCCAAGAGCGGGTTCGACACGCTCGACGAATACTTCGGTGGCGCAGGAAGCGGCCGGTCGGGTTCGATCGTCTTCTCCGCGGACCAGGGCGTCGACGACCCCGAGGTGCAGGCGGCGATGACCGAGCTGTTCGAGGAGGTCGACCAGATCGAGGGCGTCACGGTCATCAGCCCGTACTCGCCGCAGGGTCAGACCCTGGGACAGGTCGCCACCGACGGCGACCTCGCCGGACAGGTCGCCTACGCGCGAGTCGATCTCGACGTGAACCTCAGTGAGACCCGGACCGGCGAGATCGGCGCCGAGATCGTCGACATGAAGCCGAGCGACATCGAGGGCTTGCAGGTCGAGGTCGGTGGCCAGGCGCTCGGCGAATTCGAACCGCCGGAGTCGGAACTCATCGGATTGGGCTTCGCGATCGTGATCCTGATCCTGTCGTTCGGGTCGGTGCTCGCGATGGGCCTTCCCATCGGGGTGGCCTTGTTCGGCGTGGGCATCGGCGCCGGTCTCATCACGCTGCTGTCGAACGTGATCTCGGTCCCCGACTTCGCCGTCACGCTCGGGGCGATGATCGGCATCGGCGTCGGCATCGACTACGCCCTCTTCATCGTCACTCGCTACCGCGAGGGATTGAAGGCCGGCCTCGACCCGGAGCAGTCGACCGTCGTCGCCCTCGACACCGCTGGCCGCGCCGTCGTGTTCGCCGGTTTCACCGTGGTGATCTCCCTGCTCGGTATGTACATCATGGGCCTGGCGTTCATCAACGGCCTTGCCACCGGCGCTGCCGTCACCGTGCTGGTCACGATGATCGCATCGGTCACCCTGCTCCCGGCGTTGCTGGGATTCGCCCAGCGCAAGATCGAGGTCACTCGCTGGCGCGGCATCATCGCTGCTGGACTCGTCGCGGTCGCGCTCGTCGGCCTCGGGCTGAAGATCCAGCCGTTGCTCGTCGGTGTGCCGCTCGCGGTCGTCGTGCTGCTCGCCTCGCTGGTCGTCGCACCGCTGCGCAAGGAGCTCCCTCCCCGCAAGGAGAAGCCGCTGCGTCAGACGTGGGCCTACAAGTGGAGCCGGTTCGTGCAGCACCGGCCCTGGCAGATCTCGCTCGCGACGACTGCGTTCCTACTGCTGCTCTCGGTCCCGGTGCTCGGTCTGCGGCTCGGCTTCTCCGACGAGAGCAACTTCGCCGAAGGGTCCACCACTCGAGAGGCGTATGAACTCACGAGCGAGGCATTCGGCCCTGGCACCAACGGCCCGCTCCTGCTCACGGCCGAGCTGTCGTCTCCGCAGGACCTGCAGGTGCTCGTCGGGCTGACCGAGACGCTGTCCGCAACCGACGGGGTCGCCGATGCGGTGGGTCCGATCCCGAACACTCCGCAGGATCCGGCGGCGGCACAGGCGGCGATCATCCAGCTCACTCCGACGACGGGCCCGCAGGACGAGGCCACCGCGGATCTCGTCAACTCGCTGCGCAACGACGTGATCCCGGATGCGACCGAGGGCACCGGCGTCGTCGTGAACGTGTCCGGGTCCGTTGCGGCCAACATCGACTTCAGTTCGTACCTCGCGCAACGGATCCCGATCTTCTTCGTCGCAGTGCTCTCGCTGTCGTTCCTGCTGCTGATGATGGTGTTCCGTTCGGTCTTGGTGCCCCTCAAGGCGGTCATCATGAACATGCTGTCGATCGGTGGCGCCTACGGCATCGTGGTCGCGGTGTTCGGCTGGGGTTGGGGTGCCTCGTTGTTCAACACCGCGGGCGGGCCGATCGAGCCGTTCCTGCCGATGATGATGTTCGCGATTGTCTTCGGGCTGTCGATGGACTACGAGGTCTTCCTGCTGTCGCGCGTGAAGGAGGAGTTCGACCGTACGGGCGACCCGAAGGGTTCCGTGGCCGACGGCCTCGCTGCGACAGCGCGCGTCATCACCGCCGCCGCGGCGATCATGATCGTGGTGTTCGCGGGCTTCGTGCTCGAGGACAACCGCATCATCAAGATGTTCGGTCTGGGCCTCGCCTCGGCGGTCTTTCTCGACGCGACGTTCGTTCGCATGTTGCTCGTGCCCGCCACGATGGAGCTGCTCGGCGCTCGTAACTGGTGGCTGCCGAAGTGGCTCGATCGCATCCTGCCGACGCTCAACGTCGAAGGCGGCACACACACCAGCGCGATCGCCCTCGCCCACGAGGAAGAACTGCGCGAGCAGGCCGAACGCGACGAACAACTCGTCGACGCCTGATGTAACGATCGGTGATTACATCACGGGTCAGACCCGCGACGTAATCCCTGTGCCCTCGCAGTTCTTTCCGAATCGGGAACGGTCCGGGAACGATCGGAGATCGGGGTCGTGCCGTCCGAACATGTCCCTAGGTTGAAGCAATGACTTGGATTCGACGCAACCTGAAGATCGTCATCCCCGTGACGGCGATCGTGCTCGCGGGTGTTCTGTTCCTGGCCTTCGGTGTGTTCGGCGTACACACCCTGTTCATCGACGACAAGGTCAACGAGGCCGGCCCCGTCTTCGACTCGGGCGTTGCGGCGGTGGCCGCGACGGTCGAGCCGACGTCGACGGAACCGGTCGAGCCGGCGCCGACCGAGGAACCAGTCGAGTCGACGCCTACGGACCCGGTCGATCCCGCTCCGGTCGAGGAGCCCGTCGTCACCGAGGCTCCCGCGCCGCAGATCGTCACGCTCGCTGAGGGCACGTTCGTTCCCCTCGGCCGCTACAGCGGTGAGGGAACCGCAGTGGTCCTCAACGACGGCAGCGCCCAACGGTTCGTGCGGTTCGAGAACTTTTCCACCGACAACGGACCGGACCTCCGCGTCTACCTGACGGTGTCGGACGCAAACGGCGACTCGGGCGCCTTCGACGACGACTTCGTCGACCTCGGCGTGCTCAAGGGCAACATCGGCGACCAGAACTACGAGATCCCGACGGACGTCGACCTGTCGGTCTACGACACGGTCGTCGTGTGGTGCGTGCGCTTCTCGACCCCGTTCACCGCCGCCGACCTGGCCTGAGCACGGAAGTTGGCCGCGGTGTGGTGTCAGCGCTCGGCGGTGATCGTGCCGAAACTCATCGCGCCGGTTGACGGTCGGATCGCCTCGATCGGATCGCGGACGTCGTCGATGTAGCCGAGGGCGTAGGCCCCGATGCGATAACCCATCAGTCGCAACAGCTCATCGGGCAACTCGGCGGCGACCTCGCGAGGAATCGACAGGTACTGGTTCTCCTCCTGGCGCAGCCAGCCGACGTCGTAGGTGATGTTCAGTCCCATGCGGGTCTCGGCCGAGTTGTTGGCGCCGCCGCCGTGGTACACCTTGCCCGTGTAGACCAGGCACGAGCCTTTCGCCATCTCGGCGGGCACGGTCTCGTCGACGGTGTGCTCGAAGCTGTCGGGCAGATGTTGGCTGCCGGGCATCAGGCGGGTCGCGCCGTTGGCTTCGGTGAAGTCGGTGAGCGCCCAGATCGTGTTGCACTGGACGTCGTAGTCGCTCGGGAACTCGAAGAAGTCGAACGCCCACTGATCGCGGTGGATCGACTGGCCGGGCGACTCGGGCCCGATCGAGATGACCTGGGTGAGGTGCAGCTGGAAGCTCTGCGCCCGGTGCAGCAGCTTCTCGGTCACGCCCAGGATGGTCGGATGCTGGATGAGGGCGTGGCTCGACGGCGACCGGGCGATCAGCGCACCCGTTCGCGTCGTGTTGCGGCCGGAGAAGTCGTCGCTCCCGGGAGGTGTGGCGGCGATGAACGGCGCCATCTCGGCGTTGATCGCATCGATCTGCTCGGTGCCGGCCAGCCCGTCGATGATCAACGCCGCGTCACGGTGGAGCACCTCGTGGATCTCCTCGATGCTCGCAGCGGCCGGCAGGTGCACGACGCTCATGACGCGACGGTAGTGAACTGTCACACTTGACCCGGCACGGTGTGACAGTTCGGAAGTGCGAGACTCGACGTCGTGTCGGCGATCATCGAGACCCGAGGGCTGGTCATGCAGTTTCCCTCGACCCGGGCGCTGGACGTGCTCGACGTGTCGATCCCGAGCGGTGTCACCGGCCTCGTCGGAGCCAACGGCGCCGGCAAGACCACGCTGATCTCGCTCGTGCTCGGTCTGTTGACGCCGACGTCGGGCTCGATCAGCGTGCTCGGTCTCGACCCCTCCCACGAGGGACCGGAGCTGCGCGCTCAGATCGGCTACGGCCCCGAACGAAACGTGTTCCCCGATGACCTGCGCGCCTACGACTTCGTGCGCCATCTCGCAGAGGTGAAGGGACTGCCGCGCGACGAGGCGCGCAGCCGGGCGAGCGACTCGCTGTACCTCGTCGGCCTCGGCGAGGAACGATTCCGGGCGCTCGGCACGATGTCGACCGGTCAGCGCCAGCGCGTCAAGCTCGCCCAGGCGATCGCCGCCGACCCCCGGCTGATCGTGCTCGACGAGCCGACCGACGGGCTCGATCCCGTGCAACGCGACGAGATGTTGAACATCATCGTGCAGGTCAACCGCGACTTCGGGATCGACGTGATGCTCTCGTCACACGTGCTCGAAGAAGTCGAACGGGTCTGCGACCACGTGGTCGCGTTGGCCGAGGGCAGGCTCGTCGCGCAAGGGTCGATGATCGAGCTCGCCGGCGCCTCGGGAGGCATCGAGCTGGAGCTCGTCGAGATCCCGGATCGACCGCGTTCGGTCGACGACGTCGCGGCACGTCTCGTCGCCGGCGGCGCGGGGGTACGCCGCGACGGGAACTCGCTGTCGGTGGTGGGCATGACCGACGACGAGCTGTTCGACCTTGCTGCGCGCAGCGTGACCGAGGCCGGCGCACGTCTGCGTCGTCTCGGCCAGCACCGACGCACGCTCGACGACATCTTCGCCGACGACGCACCCAGGTCGGGGGGTGGATGGTGAACGCCCCAGGTCGAGGTGACGCCCAGATCGTCGAGCGTGGCTTCCAGCGCTACGAGGGTCGCCGGTCGGGGGTCCCCGGCGCCATCCGCAGCGTGAGTTGGGAGAGCATCCGGGCAACGCTCGGACTCGGTCGACCGGCGCGCAACAAGATCTTCCCCGTGATCTCGATCGTGATCGCGTACCTCCCGGCGGTCGTGTTCATCGGCATCGCCGTGCTGATTCCCTCGGACATCCTCGAGCCCGAGGAAGTCGCCGACTACCCCGGCTACTACGGCTTCATCATCCTCGCCATCGTGCTGTTCACCGCGCTCGTCGCACCGGAGGTGTTGGTCTCCGATCGTCGTAACGGGATGTTGGCGATGTACCTGTCGACCCCGCTCGACCGCCGGACGTACCTCGTCGCCAAGGCCGTGGCGGTGGCCGCGATGCTCGGCCTCGTCACCCTGCTGCCCCCGGTGCTGATGCTGATCGGCTACACGGTCGAGAACGCCGGGCCGGACGGGCTCGGTGGATGGCTGTCGACGCTCGGCCGGATCGTGCTGTCGGGCATGGCGATCTCCGCCGCGCTCGCCGCGGTCTCGATGGCGGCGTCGAGCCTCACCGACCGGCGGGCATTCGCGGCGATCGGCATCGTGCTGTTGCTGTTCGCCACACCGATCCTCGCCGCCGCGTTGGTCGACGGCGCCGACCTCTCGCCGTACTGGCGGGTGATCGACATCTCGACGATGCCGTTCGAGCTGGTGTTCCGCATCTTCGGTGACCCTGGCAACTTCCCCGAGCTCGCCACGTGGGCGGTGCTGGCGAGCAACGTCGTGTGGACCATCGGCGGCGTGGCGATCGTATGGTGGCGCTACTCGAAGCTGGTGATCGCCCGATGACCGGTCTGCCGCCACCGAGCACCGGTGGAGCCCCTGCACCGGGAGCGTTGCCTCCGCCGAACCTCGGGATCGTGGCTCCTGCACCGCCGGCGCTGCGCGGGATGATCGCCGTGAACGCCGTGTCGAAGTTCTTCGGTTCGGTGGTGGCGGTCAGCGACGTCAGCTTCTCGATCGACCAGGGCGTCACTGCGCTGCTCGGCCCCAACGGCGCCGGCAAGTCGACGCTGTTCCGGATCCTGTGCGGTCTGACTCCGCCGTCGCGCGGCACCGTCGATGTGCTCGGCGCCGACCCGCGCACCGACCGCGACGTCCGCGGACGCGTGTCGCTGGTGCCCCAGCAGGACGCCTTGTTCGACCATCTCAGCGCCGGCGAGTTCCTCGATTTCGCCGCACGGACGCACGGGATGGCCGATCCGGATCGGACCGCACGGCATGCACTCGAACTCGTCGACCTCACCCACGTGGGCGCCAAGCCCGTCGGACAGTTCTCCAAGGGCATGCGCCAGCGTGTGAAGGTGGCCGCGGCGCTCGTCAACGATCCCGAGGTGCTGATCCTCGACGAGCCGCTCACCGGCCTCGACCCGGTGCAGCGGCGCCACATGATCGCCTTGTTCCACCGCCTCGGCGACGAGGGCCGCTGCGTGCTCGTGTCGAGCCACGTGCTCGACGAGGTCGCCAAGATCGGGTCGCGCGTCCTGGTGATCGCCCAGGGCCGGCTGGTCGCGAGCGGCGACTATCGAGATCTGCGCGAGTTGATGGACGACCGCGCGCACCGCATTCGTCTGGCCGCGTCCGATCCCCGCAAGCTGGCGACGGCGCTGGTCGAGCGCGGGTTGGTGAGCGGGCTCTCGATCGACGAGCGCAATGTGATGGTCGACACTCTCGACGTCGATGCGTTCGGTCGCCAGGTCGCTGCGCTGAGCGTGGAGCTGGGCGTTCGTCTCACCGAGGTGGCGCCGCTCGACGACGACCTCGAGTCGGTGTTCCGCTACCTGGTGGAGGGGCGGTGAGCGTGGCTTCGACTCACGATCGGGCGCGCCGTCACGTCGCGCCCGGCGCAGCGATCGTGTTGTCGTATCGGGTCGTGTTGCGCCAGCTGACGAGCCGATCGCGCATCATCGGACTGTCGCTCCTCGCCCTCGTGGCGCCGATCTCGGCATTCGCGCTCGGCAGCTCGGATCCCTCGCTCGACGACTCCGTACGTCTGATCGCGAGCGTCGGGCTGGGCCTGGTGCTCCCGGTGGTCGCGCTCGTGTTCGCCGGCGCCGCGATCGGCGACCTGCGCGACGACAAGACGCTCGTGTATCTGTGGTTGCGGCCGATGGACCGCTGGCCGGTCGTCGTCGGCGCGGCACTCGCTGCCGGCACCCTCGCGGCGCCGATCACGATCGTGCCGATCGTCCTCGCGGCGATCCTCACCGGTGCCGGCAACGGCATCGTCGCCGCCACGCTGTTGGCGACCGTCGTGGGCCTCGTCGGCTACGTGGCGGTGTTCACCCTGTTCGGTGTGTGGCTCAAGCGCTTCATCGTGTGGGGCCTCGCGTACATCCTGATCTGGGAGGGGTTCATCGCGCAGGCGGGTGCCGGCGTCGCCCGGGTGGCCCTTCGCAAGTACACCCGCTCGATTCTCGTCGACCGCACCGGCGCCGATCTCGACCTGGCCGACTTCTCGCTCCCGATGGCGGTGATCACACCGGTCGTCGTCGCCGTCGCAGCGATCGCCATTGCCTCGTGGCGCCTCGCCAATCAGGACATCGACTGATCGACTCACGATGCCTCCGAGGTGGCGGGCCCAGTCTGACCGCGACCGTCGGTCAGCGCCTTGCGATGAGCGAACTGGCGGTATCCGGGCGGTTCGCTCAAGTTTGGCGGGTGGAGGGATCCGCAGATGACGTCAGGCGGCGGCGCGGGTCTTGCGCAGGATCGGGTCGGCGAGACCCAGCGCCTTGTCGGCGAGCGACAGCACGCGCCCGGCTGCGCCGGGGGTGGTGTTGTCGACCAGGTTGCCCATGACGGCGAGCGTGATGTTCGCAATCGCGTCGGTGCTGACCGACAGCCGGAGGCCCGGCTTCAGGATCCAGGGATGGCCGACGAGGAACGAGAAGCGCCGACCGGTGCGGAGGAACGCGTCGAACCGTTCACCGACGAGCTGGTCGTAACGGGCCGGTGCTGTGGCCGGGTTCTCGAGGAAGAGGTCGGCGGCCAGCATGCCGGACTCGAGGCCGTAGTCGATGCCCTCGCCGTTCATCGGGTTGACCAGTCCGGCAGCATCGCCGATTGCGACCCATCCCGCACCGTGACGGCGCTGCGTCGACATCGGCAGCCGCCACGCACGCGGCCGTTCGAGGTTGGGGCCGAGGTCCCAGTCGTCCTGCACCAGGTGGCGGTATGCCTCGAGCAGCGTGTTCAGATTGAGCTTCTTGAATCCCTTCATCGTCGACAGCGCGCCGACACCGATGTTGACGGTGCCGTCGCCTGCCGGGAACATCCACCCGTACCCGGGGATGGCAGTGCCGCGCTCGTCCTTCAACGACAGGCACGCCTCGAGGTGCACGTCGGCGTGTCGTGGCGTGGCGGCGTAGGTGCGGATCGCCAGCCCGAACGGCTCGTCGGGGACGCGATCTGCACCGAGCTTGCGCGCCACCGCGCCCTGAGCGCCTGCGGCGATCACGGTGAGGTCGGCGTCGATCCGGTTGCCGTTGGCCTCGACGCCGGTCACCCGCCCGTTTTCGTCGATCACGGGAGAGGCCTCGGTCTCGAACACGATGTCGGCGCCGGCGTCGACGGCGGCGTCCATCAGCGCCGCGTCGAGGCGCCGGCGCGGCCACACCGCGCCGTGATTCGGAAAGCGGTCGGTGGTCGGCCAGTCGAGTTCGCGCACCTGCTTGCCGGCGATCATCCTCAGGCCACGGATGTGGTGGGCGTCGTCGAGGGGGATCTTCAGTTCGTTGAGGGCGCCGACCGCGCGAGGGGTGAGACCGTCGCCACAGACCTTGTCGCGACCGTGGACACCCTTTTCGAACACGACGACCTTGGCGCCCGAGCGGGCGGCCTGGATCGCTGTTGCCGCGCCGGCGGGACCGGCACCGATGACCGCGATGTCGACTCGTTGCGAACTCACGTCCCACACGCTGCCGGAACCCAGCAGGAAAAGCACCGTCGAGCGCCCGAAGTCACCCCCACCGCGGACCACGTTCCCCCACGTTTGCGTCGCAATTCGGATGACCCGTCCCATCCGAATCGCCACGCAAACGGTGGTTGAGCGCGCTGGCGTAACGTTGCCGCGTGACCGATGGTGTCGACCTCTACTGGATCCCGCTCGGCGCGGGAGCTGGTGGTGCTCTGGTCCGATGGGGCGGACGGGGCTACGAGATCGTCGCGGCGGCGCTCGGTCGCCGCCGGCGTCAGCCGCTGTTCCACTCGGCGCTCGAGGTACGCATCGACGGCGTCACGACAGCGATCGAGATGACTCCGGTGTGGATCACCCGCGGCGAGCGGGGCGTGGTTGGCGAGGGTCCGGTCGGTCTCCGAAGCCTGCGGCGGTGGCGGTTGTTCCGCTACGAGGTTCGGCGCTGGACGGGTGGGTCGATCCCGGACGTCGCCGAGGCGATCGGTGGGGCGGCCCGCGTCAGCGGCGAGCCGGCGGTCGCACGGATGGTGCTCGACCTGGTGCCGCTGGTCCCGCTGGCGACGTGGGGTCGCGACGAGTTGGGCACCGGGGACATGTGGAACTCGAACTCGGTCGTGTCGTGGCTACTGACGAGTGCGGGGATCGGGCTCGATGGTGTTCGTCCGCCGGGCGACGGCCGAGCGCCGGGCTGGGATGCCGGGATCGCCGCGGCCCGTTCCTCGGAGTGACCGCGCCGGAACCGGACCGACATCGTTCGGCATCGCCCCGGGGAGTACGGGCCGCGTAGCGTTGTGCCATGGCCGACCCGTTGCTCGCTCCCGCCGACGTGTTCTGCCACTCGACGCTGAACTTCGCGTCGCGCAGTGGCGAGTTCGTCGCGGAGCCGACCGTGGTCGAGATCCTCGACGGCCGCACCGCTTGCCTTCCTGGTTGGCAGGAGTGCGGCTTCGAGTTGGTGCCACACACTTCGGCTGCCTCGGGTTGGGGCGGCGACGAGGAACTGGTCACCGTGCATCATCGTGAGATGGAGGAACTCGCCCGCCAGATGACGGGCTGCGACGTCGCGTTGGTGTCGAACCACATCAAGCGCGGACCGGAGCACGCAAAGCTCCACGAGGACCTGGCGCCGATCGCGTTCGTGCACTCCGACTTCGCGGCGGGATACGACGTCCTGGTCCGCCAGTCGTACGTACAGACCGACCGGGAGGGCAACCTGCGAGCGCTCGCACGAAACGGGATCACGAGTGCCGACGTCGTCGATGCGTCCCGGCTCGTGATCCTGCAGTTCTGGAGGAACGTCGGCGAGCCGAGGATGGACTTCCCGCTCGCCTTCTGCGACGCTCGGACGGTGTCGCCGGCCGACGGCCGGCCGATCCCGGTCACCGATTATGCGGGCTCCGGCGTCGACTTCGAAGCGTTGGCCGTGCTGGCACCGACCGAGTCGGCGCCGTACCGATGGTACGCGTTCCCGGAACTCCATCACGACGAAGTGGTCGCGTTCCGCACCTACGACACCGATCGGGTCGAGCGTGGCGAGACCTGGTTCACGCCGCACTCTGCGTTCCGCGACCCGGAGGTCGAGGTCGGTCGCCCCGCCCGCTCGAGCATCGAGCTCCGGGCGATCTGCCTGTACCGATA
>DATKXG010000227.1:0-2189 GCA_035529175.1 Ilumatobacteraceae bacterium | reverse complement strand
TACGCGACGTCGGCGACGGTGGCGCCCGTGATGTGCGCGACTCCATCGGTCGTGCGCCGCACGGTGGCCTCGTAGCGGGGCGGCACCAGCGTGGTGGTGGTCGAGGTGGGCGGGGTGGTCGAGGTGGTCGAGGTCGTGTCGGGCGACGTCGGCAGCGGGATCGACTCGGGACCCTCTCCGGGTGAACATGCGGCGGCGAGCAGCAATCCGACGATCGCCACCCGAGCCCTGCGCACGTGGCCATAGTGCCAGATCAGGGCACCGGTTTCGCAGCGAGGGCCCGAGTGGCCGTTCGCAGCTAGCCTGGGCTGCCGTGACCGTGCTGCGAGTGGGGCTCGCTCAACTCAACCCGACCGTGGGCGACCTCGACGGCAACTTGGCCAAGATGCTCGACGCGTACGGACGCGCCGAGGCCGCCGGCTGTGATCTCGTCGCCTTTCCCGAGCTGTCGACCACGGGCTATCCGCCCGAGGACTTGGTACTCAAGCCCGGGTTCGTCGCCGACAACCTCGCGTCGCTGTCGAAGCTCGCCGCCCGCACCGGCCGCTGCGCCGCCGTCGTCGGCTTCGTGGATCAGGACCGCGATCTGTACAACGCCGCGGCGGTCTGTGCCAACGGCGAGATCGTCGGCACCTATCGCAAGCGGCTGCTGCCGAACTCCACCGTGTTCGACGAAGCTCGGTACTTCACACCCGGCGCGGCGTCCGACCCGCTCGAGCTGTTCGTCGTCGGCGGGGTCAAGGTCGGCGTGTCGATCTGCGAGGACATCTGGAGCCCGTTCGGCCCGGTCGCCGAACAGGCGGCCGCGGGCGCCGAGGTCAGCATCAACATCAACGCCTCGCCGTTCCATGCCGGCAAGGGCGTCGAGCGCGAGCGCATGTTGGCCACACGTGCATCTGATTCCCATACGGCGATCGTGTACGTCAACCAGGTCGGTGGCCAGGACGAGTTGGTCTTCGACGGCGGGTCGGTGGTGTTCGATCACGAGGGCACGCTGCTCGCTCGAGCGCCGCAGTTCGTCGAAGACCTGATGATCGTCGACGTGCCGGTGCCGCCGGTGTACCGCAAGCGGCTGCTCGACCCGCGCGGACGCATCACCGAGGCGCTGCTGCCGACGGTGGAGGTCACCACCGAACCGGTCGTGCACGACCAGGCGGTGTTCGGCTCAATCGCGGTGCCGCTCGAGGCCGACCGCGAGCTGTACGACGCGCTCGTGCTCGGAACGCGCGACTACTGCTCGAAGAACGGGTTCGACGACGTCGTCATCGCACTGTCGGGGGGTATCGACTCGACGATCGTGGCGTGCATCGCGGTGGACGCGCTCGGCGCTGAGCACGTCCACGGTGTGTCGATGCCGTCGCGCTACTCGAGCGAGCACTCCAAGAGCGATGCGCAACTGCTCGCCGAGAACCTGGGCATCGACTTCCGCACGATCTCGATCGAGCCCGCCTTCTCCGCGTATCTCGACATGCTCGGCCCGTCGTTCGAGGGCCGCGAGCCCGGGCTGACCTACGAGAACATCCAGAGTCGCTGCCGCGGGCTGCTGCTGATGGCCCTGTCGAACGAGTTCGGCTGGATGGCGTTGACCACCGGCAACAAGAGCGAGGTCGCCGTCGGCTACTTCACGATCTACGGCGACTCCGTCGGTGGCTTCGGGATCATCAAGGACGTGTTGAAGACCCGCGTGTACGACCTGTGCCGCTACGTGAACCGTGCCGCCGGGCGCGAGGTCGTCCCGGCAGACGTCATCACCAAGCCGCCGTCGGCCGAGCTGCGCCCCGACCAGCGCGACGACCAGAGCCTGCCGCCCTACGAGGTGCTCGATCCGATCCTGCAGCTCTACGTCGAGGACGATCGCACCGCGGGCGAGATCATCGAGCTGGGTCACGACGAGCAGATGGTGCGGCGCATCACGAGGCTGGTCGACATCGCCGAGTACAAGCGTCGCCAGACCCCTCCGGGTGTTCGCGTGAGTCGTAAGGCGTTCGGCAAGGACCGGCGGCTGCCGATCACCAGCGGTTACCGCGGCTGAGGTTCTCGTGTCGCCTGCCCACGCCGAAATCCATCGCACGGTTCGAGATCGCCTCGACGAGAACGACCAGCGATACACCACCGGTCGACGCGCGGTCGTCGAGGCGCTGGCGACCGCCGAGGGGCCGCTCACGTTGCCCGAACTGATCGAACTCGCA
>DATKXG010000226.1:0-3189 GCA_035529175.1 Ilumatobacteraceae bacterium | reverse complement strand
CACGGGCCGAGAACAACATCAGGATCACGGCGATGACCGGAACCGGGCTGATCGCCACGCCGACCGCATAGGGCAACACCTCGGCGATGCTCTCGACCATACCCGTCTCCTCGTGTTCCTCGATCGGGCGAGACACACTCGACCGCGTTTCGGCGACACAGCACCGCTCAGCTCCTCTCTAGCAGTTGCGCCCGCGTGCGCGTGCGATTCCCACTGCGCAGATCGCGATCCATGGCGACCGGCGCAGAAGCGTGCCGTACGGTCGGGGCATGACACGGCTCAGGGCAAGCGATGGACACGAACTGGACGCCTACGAGGTTCACCCGGATGGCGCGTCGGCGTCGATCGTGATCGTGCAGGAGATCTTCGGCGTCAACGCCCACATCCGATCGGTCGTCGACCGGTACGCGTCGTTCGGGTACCGAGCGATCGCTCCAGCGCTGTTCGATCGCGGCGAGCGCGGCATGGAACTCGGCTACGACGACGCCGGGAAGACGCGCGGCATCGAACTCGTGATGCCGATCGCGTTCGACGCAGCGATGCTCGACGTCGCCGCGGCGGTCGACCACGTGAACGACACCGGCCCGGTCGCGGTGATCGGCTACTGCTTCGGTGGCAGCGTCGCGTGGATCGCAGCGTGCGACCTCCCGATCGCAGCCGCCGTCGGCTACTACGGAGGCCAGGTCTACGGCATGAGGGACCGCAACCCGAAGGCGCCGACCCTGCTGCACTTCGGCGAACTCGACCACGGGATCCCGCTCGACCAGGTGCAGGCGATTGCGGAGGCACACCCCGCGGTGCCGGTGCACGTCTACGAGGGAGCCGACCACGGCTTCAACTGCGACGCTCGTCCCCAGTACGACGCCCGATCAGCGGCGATCGCCCTCGGTCGCACCCTCGAGTTCCTGGCCGCCAACGGCGTCCGCTGAGGTCGCCGTGCGCTCACCGCCGGCCCCGTTGCGTCGGCAGTCTTCTCGTGAACTCGTGCGGGGGCTGGTCCCGCACGAGTTCCCGAGAACGGGGTCCTGCGGCGGAGCCAGCCCTCGTCACTCGACACGTTGATCGTCCGAGCCCGGACCGGCAGGTCAGTTCTTGTGGAGGACCTTCTCGCGGAACACGCGAGGGCTGTAGGCGGTGAGCACCACGTCGCTCGTGGCCCGCACCGACGCCGACCGCGGGAAGCCGAGGAACGGGCCGAGCTCTCCGAAGTACTGATCGGGTCCGAGCGTGTTCAACAACTCCTCGCCACCGTCGGCGAGCACACGGATCACGTCGACGTTTCCCGACTTGATCATGTACACCAGATCGGCGGGATCGCCCTGTTCGAAGATCGAATCGCCGGCGCTGTACGACACATCGTGGGTCGGTCGCTCCTCGTGCTGATCAGGCGGCACCATGTGGACGATGCGATCAGCGATCGGAACCAGCCGCGCATCGTGGGTGGACACCACGATCATCCGGCCGTCGTCGCGCAAGCTCTGCAGCAGCCGGATGATCGCCTCCGCCTGGATGTGGTCGAGGTTGGCGGTCGGTTCGTCGGCGAGCAACAGCGGCGGGTTGTGTCCAAGGCCGCGGGCGACGGCGACGCGCTGCATCTGGCCGCCCGACAACTTGCTCGGCAGGTGATTGCCGCGCTCGGCCAGCCCGACCTCCTGGAGAAGTTCGTCTGCCCTGGCGAAGGCGACCTTGCGGCTGTGGCCGGTGAGCACCAGCGGCACGGCAATGTTCTCGCGGGCCGTCAGCGACGGGATCAGGTTGAACGCCTGGAACACGAACCCGATCTCTTCGCGACGATACGCGTCGAGTTGCTTGCCCTTCATGCTGGTGACGTCGTGGTCGCCCAATCGGATCGACCCCGACGTCGGTGTGAGGATGCCGCCGAGACATGACAGCAGCGTCGTCTTGCCGCAACCGGACGGGCCCAGCAACACCACCAACTCGCCCGGTTCGACACCGAACGACAGCCCGTCGAGCGGGCGGATCGCGTAGCCGTCGTGGACGAACTCGACGACGAGGTCGCTGACTTTGAGTGAACCGATGGTCATGCTGCCCCCGCGAACGCTTCTGATGGGTCGGATCGGAGCACCTTGCGCATCCCGATCGCTCCGGCGGCCAACGCCATGATCACCGCCAACAGCGGGAGTTGCCAGAACGCACTGTTCGGTACGGTCACCGGCAGCGGGAACTGGGGTGCGAGGAAGATCTGGATGACTGCCGCCAATGCAACGGCACCGAGCGCGATCAGCACCGCCTGCAGAGCGAGGCTGCCGAGCAGCGACGCATTCGACGTGCCGACCGCCTTGAGGACCGCGAAGTCACGTTGGCGATCGAGCGCCGACAGATAGACGACCGCACCGACGATGATCGCCGCCACGATCCAGAGCAGCGCTCGCACCAGATCGACCGAGGCGATCGCGCCCTCCAGCGGCTGCAATGTCTGATCGACCACGTCGTCGGGCGTCAGCGAAGCGAGGCCGGGCGGCAGCGGACCGAGGTCGCCGGCCACCAGCACCGAACTGATCACCTGGGTCGTCGTGAACGCGAGCATCTGCGCGTCGGGAAGCGTGAGGTAGGTGAGCGGGATCCCGGCAAGCACGGTCGTGTTCTCGGTGAGTCCAACGACGGTGAACGGTTCACCGCCCACTGCGACCTCGTCGCCGACCTCGACGTCAGCAGTCACGTCGGCGGCAACCTCGCCCGGGCCCTCGGGGGCGCGCCCCTCGACGACCTGTGGCGCGCCGAGACCGCCGGGCTCGAATCCGACGAGCACCACTTCCTCGGGGGCCCCCCCGTCGGACAGGCTCGAACGCGTGATCACCACAGGGGATTTGGTCTCGGCGTCGACGTCGTCGACCGCTGCCACCGGCATCACCGACACGGAGGTGAACGGGGCCGACACCCCCTCGGGCAGTACCCACTCGTCGGCACCGAACTGATCGACGGTGTCCGCCGGTTCGAGGTTGAACTGGTTGACGAGGCCGGTCATCACGAACAGCAAGGCGAACACGACCGCCCCCAGGATCGTCACCACCATGAACCGCGTCTTGCGGTACACGAGGTCTCGGAAGGTCAGCAACAACATCAGACAACTCCCAATTCGGTTCGTGTCGCTGCCCACTCGGCAACGGTGTCCTTCGACGCTGCATAGCCCGCCTCGGCCACCTCTCGCGTCCGCTCGAACTCGAGCAT
>DATKXG010000225.1:0-8038 GCA_035529175.1 Ilumatobacteraceae bacterium | reverse complement strand
GGACGCGGTCGACGACGACACACCTGGGGAGTGGACATGACCGAAGAGGTTCTCGACTGGACGGCGCCGGCACCCGGCCCGTGGATGCAGGACCGCGCGCACCTGCCGGCCGCGGTGACGCCGCTGATGCAGGCCGCGTATCCGCCCGGCATGATGCGCGGATTCGCCGAAACCCTGGAGCCGTGGGGTGCATTGCTCGACGGGATGAACGTCCACTACGTCAACGGTTTTTCGTACATGCAGCCCGCTCCGTTCGATGCGCCCGGTCCTGATGGCGAGAAGTCGCCCGAGTACATCGGCGCCGAGATCGGGCGGCGCACCGAACTCGCCGCAGCGGCGTTCGAGAACCGGATCTGGCGCGACGTGCTGCGGCGGTGGGACGACGAGATCAAGCCGGCCGCCATTGCACGCCACCGTGAGCTGGCAGCGATCGACCTGACGGCGCTCGACGACGAGGGGCTGCGCGAGCAGCTCCACCAACGCGTGGCGTGGTTGACCGAGATGGCCTATCAACACCATCGGTTCAACTCGATGGCGATGCTGCCGATCGGCGACTTCATCCTGCACGCCGTCGGGTGGACCGAACGCCCGCCAGTTCCGATGTTCGCCGTGTACGACGGATGGTCACCGGTCTCGGGCGTCGTGCCACCGGAACTGGTGCCGGTGGTCGATGCCATCAACGCCGACGCCGAGGCGAGAGCCCTGCTCGAAGGCGACGCGTCGCCGGAGGAACGGCTCACGGAACTGCGCCGACGTCTCCCAGCGGTCGAGGAGTACCTGGCCGGATGCGGCTACCGCTTGGCGGCAGGCTTCGATCTCACCAATCCGACGATCGGCGAGCGGCCCGACATCCTCCTCGACCGGATCCGTGCGTGTCTCGATCACGATCGCGACGCAGCCGTCGTCCGGTCCGAGCAGGTTGCCGCGGAGCTGCGCGCCGAGGTTCCCGCTGAGCATCGGGACGAATTCGACGATCTGCTCGCCGAGTCCCGTCTCGTGTACCGCCTGCGTGACGAACGCGGCCTCTACAGCGATGCTGCCGCCGTCGGCCTGCTGCGACTCGCCCTCATCGAGCTGGGACGGCGCCTGTTCGAACGCGGTCGCATCAACTTCATGTACGACACCCTCGACCTCCACGAGGACGAGATCGACGCGCTGCTCGACGGGGCGGACTCGCCGACCGCGGACGAACTGTCGGCGCGGGTCGCGCACCGTAAGGCGATCAGCGCCGCTGGCGCCCCGCCGCTGCTCGGACCGCCACCACCCGAACCACCCCCGGTCGACATGCTCCCGCCACCACTCGCCCGGGTGATGTCGGCGCTCGGCTTCTACATCGACGGCGTGCTGGGCGACCTGACGACGCCGGTCGGCGACGACAACGTCGTCGTCGGGATCGGCGGCGCCGGTGGCGTCTACGAGGGCCCGGCGCGCCTGGTGATGAACTTCGACGATCTCTTCAACCTCGAGCAGGGCGACGTGCTCGTCACGACGGCGACGGGCGAGTCGTTCAACGCATTCTTGTCGATGCTCGGCGCCGCGGTCACCGATCACGGCAGCTTCGCGTCACACGCCGCGATCATGGCCCGCGAGATGGGCTTTCCCGCCGTGGTCGGCACCGTCGACGCCACCCGCCGGATCGCCAACGGCGTGACGGTGCGAGTCGACGGCGACGCCGGCACCGTCACGATCCTCGGCGCCTGATCGGGGCCAGGCCGGAGGCGTTCGCTTCGTCGACGTCACCTCACCAGGTGGTTCCCGGGCCCACGCGACCTCGATGCGGGCATCAGCTCGACAGTGCGGCTGCGGCATCGGCAGCCAGTTGCATGTCGACGGCTTCGGGGAGGCCACTGATTCCAATGGCGCCGACGACCTCATCGCCGATGTAGAGCGGGACCCCGCCTCCCCAGCCCGTGTACCGGAGATCGCCGAAGTTCGTGATCGGGAACTGCTTGTTCCGCGCCGCGTCGCCGATCTCACTGGACGGGCGGCGTTCTCGGGCCGCCGTGTAGGCCTTGTTGATCGCGTTGTTGATCGACGGCAGCGGACAGCCGTCAGTGCGTACGAACGCCACCAGTTCACCGTGCGAGTCGACGACGGCGACCGCCGCCGCGAGGTCGCGTCGTTCCAGTTCCTGCTGGGCCGCAGCGAGGACCCGTTGCGCATCCCGGTGGGAAAGTTCAGGCATCCGCCGATCCTTCCAGGGATGTCCGGCCGCTGTCGATCTGGCGTCGCCACGAGCCGGCCGGGCGCAACGTACGGTCTGACCTCGTCGGCGGGGAAGCAGATCCCGTACGTGGTCTCGGAGCTGGCGATGATCAGCCCCACTCGGTGAGTGGCCTTTCCCAGCGGGACCAGTGGTTGCGTACGCTGCGTCGCATGGGAAGGCGAGCGGGTGACCGCTACGAGATCACCGACGACGAACGAGCACGGTTCGAGCGCGATGGCTACGTCCATCTTCCCGCCGTGATGCGTGAGGACGAACTGGCCGATCTCGACGCCGTCTACGACGCGTTCATGCGCGGCGAGATCGCCGTCGAGGGCCGCGATCTCTACGACATGGTCACCGGCGAGTTCGGCACCGATCCCACGACCTACGCCATCTTCAACGTGATGCTGCCGCGTGTCTACTTCTCCGAGTGGCAGGGAAACACGTTCGAGCGAGTGGGGCACTCGATCGCCGAGCAGCTCTGCGGCGAGGGGATGACACTCGACTTCGACCAGCTGCTGGCCAAGCAACCCGGCCGTGTCGACGCGGTCTTCGCGTGGCACCAGGACCAGGCGTACTGGATCAACACCGACGACCGTCGCACGGCGACGTGCTGGCTCGCGATGGACGACTCGACGATCGACAACGGGTGCATGCAGTTCCTCCCGGGCAGCCACCGCGAACCGGTCCGACCCCACCGGCCGGCGGGCGCGAGCCGCGAGGAGCAACACACGCTGGTGACCGACCTCCGCCCCGACGATCACCTCGTGCCGGTTCCCATCCGTCGCGGCGACATCACCGTGCACAACGAGGGTGTGCTCCACGGCTCCGGCGGCAACACGACCGCCTCGAGCTGGCGGCGCGCGTACATCAATGCCTATCGCTCGGTCGACACCGTCCGGCGCGAGCGCGAACTCGGTTTCACCCACTCGCACAACGATTCCCAGGACGTACTGGAACGCGTCGACGGCCTACTCGCCGGCGGGCGAACACCCGGCGTCTGACAGGCCGGGCCGAGCGTCACGCCGCGGTGCGGTCGGGCTCCGCGGCAATCGTGTAGGTGGTGCCGACGGCGTTCGGAACGAACGCGTCGGGGAGTTCGGCGGCGAACCGGTGCTGTGCCTTCCAGCCGGTGCAGTGTGCGGGCACGATGATCGCCGGTGCCATCTCGGCGAAGGCCGAGACGGTGGGCTCGATGATGCGCTCGAACGCGGGCCCGCCGAGATGGAAGCCACCCAACATCGCATGGAGTTGCCCGACCCCCGTCAGGCGCATCGCATGCCGGGCGATGTTGACGGCGCCGGCGTGACCGCAACCGGTCAGCACGACCAGCCCACGATCGCGCACGTGGATGACGAGCGCCTGGTCATCGAGGATCAGCGGGTCGGGCTCCCACCGGTCGTCATGGAGCCGCTCATGGAACGGAAACCCGGTCTCGAAGTCCGTGGTGCGGTCGACCTCGCCGGTGATGAGGATCGATCCGCCAAGCACGAGCGACCGCTGCCGACGCTCGATGATCTCGAAGCCCTCCTGCTCGAGCGACTGTCGTGACAGCGTCGGGAGCTCGACCGCCGGCATCTCCGGGATCGCAACGCGGCGCCGACTCCACACCAAGGGGTGCACGATGATCGGAAGCCCGGCGCCACGCCGCAGCCGCGCGAGGCCGTCGAGCCCACCGGCGTGATCGAAGTGACCATGGCTCAACACCGCGACCTCGATGTCGCCGGGATCGATGTCGAGGCGCTCCATGTTGTCGGCCATGCCGTCGGGTGAGACGCCGGTGTCGAAGAGTACCGTGTGGGTCGCGTCGCCGCGGCGAACCGTGACCAGCGCGGAGAACCCGTGCTCGGCGACGAGCCCGGGCCGCGTCTCGCCCCCGACCATTACGGACGAGGTCGTCGGCGGGGTGTTGAACAGACCACGCCGTGTCGCCGACCCGGCGTCGGTGAGGAGCCCGTCGTACGCGTTGTCCATCAGCATGGTGATCGTGAGCTCGTCGACCGCTTCGAGGGTGATGGGGTCGACGGCATCACCCTGGAGTGGACGCGGAGCCGCGTGCTCGGCGCCGGGATGATCGTGGCCGTGGTCATCGCACATGGCCCACACCTATCACACCGGTTCGAGGTCGACGGCCGAAAGCGGCGGCGCCGTCGGTCAGCGGGTGATCGGGAGTCGCACGCGCGCAATTGTCGAACCGGGCACCGATTCGAATCCGATCGAGCCGGCGTGGCGATCGACGACGATCCGGCGAGAGATGTCGAGACCGAGCCCGGTGCCGCTGCCGACGTCCTTGGTGGTGAAGAACGGCTCGAAGATACGCCGTTGGATCTCCGGCTCGATCCCGGGCCCGGTGTCGGCGATCTCGACGACGACCTCGTCGCCGTCGAGCGAGATCGCAAGGCGCAGGACCCCGTCACCGGCCATGGCATCGAGCGCGTTGTCGATCAGGTTGGTCCACACCTGGTTGAGTTCGGCTGCGTAGACCTCGATCTCGGGAACGTCGGTGTCATACGCGCGCGTGACCTCGATGCCCGTGAGTTTGGGCGCCAGCATGGTGAGCGTGCTCTCGATGCCGCTCGCGAGGTCGACGCGCTGCAATGACGCTCGATCCATCTGCGAGTACGTCTTGACGTCCTGCACGAGATGGGCGATGCGGTCGGTCGCGTCGGTCAGTTCGCTCAGGAGTCCGGTGACGCCGATCGTGCTGGAGATCCACTGCAGCGACGGTCCCAGGCCATCCGCACCGACAACGTCCTCGACGCGTTCGAACCAGTCCTCGTCGACACCCTTGGTGGCGAGGAGGGGGGCCATCTGCCAGGCGAAGGCGATCCCCCGGTCGTCCATCCACTCGCCGATGACCTCCTCGCGGTCTGCGGTCTCGAGCGCGCTGCCGACGGCAGTCGGTCGCTGTTGGAGCTCCGCACGGATCTGGTCGAGTTCGAGGAATGCGTCGGCTTCGATCCCCTGTTGAGCGAGAGCGACGAGCGACTGGAGCATGTAGTCACTCGTGTTGCGCAGCGACTCGACCGCTCTCAGCGACGCCGACGCCGGATTGTTGATCTCGTGCGCCAGGCCGGCGGCAAGTTTGCCGAGCGCCACCAGCGACTCGCGTTGACGTGCCGTTGCATCCACCCGGCGCACCGTCTGATAGACGGCATCGAGGATGTGCCTGCCGAGTGGGAGCCACCGCTCGACGAACTGGCGAAGCGCCGGAGCAGGGACCACGTAGCCACGTCCCGACGTGAGTGCGCGTCCCGTGACCAGGAACACAACGATGTCGTCGGCGCCACCCCAGGCGGCATGTCCTCCGGCCCACTGTCCGGGTTCGGTCATGATCGTCATCACGGTCGCCTCGTGACCGAACTGCTGGGTGAGCTCGACCTGACCGTCGAGCAGGATCCACATGAAGTCCGCCGGTTGTCCCTCGTGGAACAGCTCGTCGCCGAGCCCGTACTCCTGGACCTCGCCGATCGAGGCGAAGTCCGCGAGCTGGTCATCCGTGAGCGCGCTGGCCAGTGAGGTCCGTTTCAGATCGTTCTGCAGCATCACACCGTCTCCAGATACAGGTGCACGTTGCTCACCGAACTCGATCCTTCACCCACCGCCGAGGCAACCCGTTTCATCGACGAACGGCGGACGTCGCCCGCAGCGAACACGCCGGGAACGCTCGTCTCGAGGAGGAAGGGAGCGCGAGCGAGCGGCCAGCGCACGCCGTCACCTTCGAGCGCGGCGACGTCGGGGCCGGTGAGGACGAAGCCGCGCTCGTCTCGTGCGACCTGGTCGCCGAGCCAATCGGTTCGAGGAAGCGCTCCGATGAACGCATAGAGCCAGTTGGTCTCGACGGTCTCCTCGTCACCGCTCGCGCGGTCGACGAGGGTGAGCCATTCGAGGTGATCGGTGCCGCCGCCGCGAACCACTTCGGTCTCGAGCCGCACGTCGATCTTGTCGCTGGCCTGCACGCGTTCGACCAGATAGCGCGACATCGAGGCGTCGAGCGAAGCTCCTCGCACGAGCATGACGACGCGTCGTGCGTACTGCGCGATGTGTAGGGCTGCCTGGCCGGCCGAGTTCGCCGCCCCCACGATGTAGACGTCGTCGCCCTCGGTCGATCGGGCGTCGTTTGCAGCTGCGCCGTAGTAGACGCCCCGCCCGGTGAAGTCGGCCAACCCGTCGGCGGCGAGGAGACGATACGAGACTCCGGTCGCGACCAGGACGGCTCGCGCCTCGACCTCGCTGCCGTCGTCGAAGCGGACCGCGTGGATGGAGCCGCGCTGTTCGAGTCCTTCGACGCTGCGCGCCAGCACCATCTCCGCGCCGAGACGCCGGGCCTGGGTGGTGGCGCGGTGCGACAGGTCCGATCCGCTCAGCCCGTTCGGGAACCCGAGGTAGTTCTCGATCCGAGCGCTCTGGCCCGCCTGCCCGCCGGGCGCGTCGCGCTCGATGATCGCCACGCTCAGACCCTCGGATGCCGCGTAGACAGCCGCGGCGAGACCGGCAGGACCGGCGCCGACGACCACCAGGTCGTACAGCGTCGACTCGGTGCTCGTTCGCAGGCCCAGCGCTCCGGCCAGTTCGGAGCTGCCCGCGCCGCGCAGCACGGTGCCATCGGGCAAGAGCACCAGCGGGAGGGCGTCGGCCGTGGCGTCGAACAGGGCGTGAAGTCGCTGGGCCTCCGGATCGCGCTCGAGTTCGAGCCACTGGTAGTGGACGTGGTTCCGGGCGAGGAACATCCGCGTGTCGTAGCTGCGATCGGACCACCGATTCCCGACGACGCGGACTCCCTCGAATCGGTGCTCGTTCGCACGGTCCCAGTCGGCGAGGAGATCGTCGAGCACTGGGTACAGGCGCTCCTCGGGCGGTGACCACGGCTTCAAGAGATAGTGATCGAGACCGGTGTCGTTGATGGCCCTGATCGCGACGTCGGTGTCGGCGTACGCCGTGAGCAGGACACGCTTCGTGCCCGGGGTGACCGGCTGCGAGAGCTCGAGCAACTCGATGCCGGTCATCCCGGGCATCCGATGATCGGAGACGATGAGTGCGACGTCGAGGTCGCGACGGGCGAGCTCCTCGAGCGACTCGAGTGCCTCGGCGCCCGAGGTCGCCCGGATGATGCGGTAACGGTCGGCATACCTGCTGCGGAGGTCGCGCGTGATCGCCTGCGAGACCGTCATGTCGTCGTCGACCGTCAGAATGATCGGTTTGGCCATCGTGGTCCCCCCATTCGGCACCCCGCAGGAGCGGAACGCGTTCGGACGCTACTCCTCGTCCAGCGTCGTCGACGAGGAGGACGTCACGGGCCCAGCGAATCCGGGCAGAGGCTACGTTGCGGGTCGTGTCCTCCGACGTCCAGCATGCACCCGACTGTCGATCGCGTGTGCTCGACGTCGATCGGTCCTCGATCACGCGGTGGCTGAACCTTGCAGTCAAGGTGGCGCTCGTCGCCAGCTTCGCGGTGGCGATCGGACTGTCGCCGGACACGGTCGACGGCAAGGCGATGGGATTTCGAGCGCCACTCTTCCTGGCCCCAGTCGTCATCGTGCCGATCTTGGCGTGGGCTCGACGCTGGGAACCGTATCCACACACCGCCGACGCGTTGTTGGCCGCACCGTTTCTCGTTGACACGCTCGGAAATCTGTTCGGAATCTACGACGAGTTCCCCCAGACCGACGACGTCCTGCACGCGCTCAACTGGGTGCTGCTCGTCGGTGCGTTCCACGCATTCCGATTCCGCAACGTCGACGATCGGCGCGATGCCGTGTTGCTCGGCTACGGCTTCGGCGCGATCACGATCGTGTGGTGGGAGATCATGGAGTGGGCCGTCTCCGAGGACGG
>DATKXG010000224.1:0-8878 GCA_035529175.1 Ilumatobacteraceae bacterium | reverse complement strand
CGTCGAACGTGAAGAGGAACATGCTGCCTGGTTGTTCCGGTGAACCGATCACCGGGTTCATCGGTACGAATAGGCATGAGTGAACAGCACCGAATCGGACGGTCGGAGTGGTCGACGTACACGAGAGCCTGGTGGAAGTTCGTGATCGCCGGACCAGTCATCATCGCCGCGGTCATCATCGGTGCCGCCCTCGGAATCGATGCGTGGTTCGTCGGCTTCGCGTCGGTCGTCCTGGCGTTCTTGCTGATCGCAGTCGGGTGCCTACTCGGGCTGGCCCAGCTGGTTGTCCGCCGACGTTTCGTCGCTCGCGTATGAGCCGAACATTGGTAGGGGTTCTCGCGTTGTCGGTCTGGTTGGCGAGTGCGTGCACGGGACTGCAGGGTGGTGAGCCCCACGACGATGACGACGCAGCATCGATCGTCCCTTCTGACGACAGGCTCTACGAGGTGCCCGACGAGGGCGGGCTCGGCCTCACCGACGCCACGTGACCGCTCGGAGCAGAACAGGTGAACCAGCACCATCCTTCAGCGGCACAGTTGGGCATGTCACGAGCGCGTCCGGACGGACGCAGCGACGCTGAACTGGTCGCAGCCGTCGTCGATCGCGACCGTGGCGCGCTCCAGGAGTTGTACGCGCGTCACGAACCATGGCTCTCGATCCGGCTTGCCTATCGCTGTTCCGACCGGACGCTGGTGGAGGAGGCGGTCCAGGACACGTTCGTTGCGGTGTGGGGATCGGCCGACGGCTACCGAGCGACGGGCCCGGTCGCGGCGTGGATCTGGGGCATCGGGATCCGACGGCTCTTGCACGTGATGCGACCACGCAGGTCGTTGCGCGAGCGGCTGATGGCGCAACGGTCGCCCGAGCTGCTGTCGGCCGAGGACGAGTTGCTCGTCGGCGTCGAACACGGTGACGTCGGCTTGGCCCTCGGGCGATTGTCGCCCGAGCTGCGGATGGTGGTACAGGCAACGGTGCTCGACGGGCTCAGCTGCCAGGAGGCGGGTCGGCTCCTCGGCATCCCGTCCGGCACGGTCAAGACGCGGATGATGCGGGCAAAGCGAGAGATGCGGGAGGCATTGACATGACGGCGCTCGACGAGTGGCACGTGAGCGACCACGAACTCGAACGGTACGCGAACCATGCGATCCCGACGTTCGCTCGGGCGTCGGTGGAGGCGCATCTCCTCGCATGCGACCGGTGCCGGTCGACGCTGACGCAGGCGTACGCATCACCGGTTCGCAGGGTCGGTGTCGACGAGACCTGGGCACGGATCGCCGATCGCATCGATGTCACGAGGCGCCCGCTGCGATCGTCGACCACGGCACTCCAGGTGTCGACGTCCAGCCCATTGCTGCTGCTCGCCACGCTCTCGGTCGCGTTCGGGGTGATCGTCAGCGTGGCGATCGCGTCGGCAGTCGCGCCGAGAGCGTCGTTGCCGCTGTTCGTGATGTTGGCGCCGCTGGCGCCCGTGCTCGGCGCCGTGTTGGCGTTCCAGACCGGGATCGAACCCGCCGGCCAACTCGCCCGGGCCACGCCGCTCGCATCGGGCCGGCTTCCGTTCCTGCGGGCGATGCTGTCGTGCAGCGCGGCGCTCGTGGCGGTCGCGCTCTCGAGCTTCTTCGTCCCCGTCGGCCTCGGCGACGTCGCCGTCTGGCTGCTGCCTGGCCTCGCGTTGACCTCCCTGGTCGTGGCGATCTCGACATGGATCGATCCGAGCAGGGTCGCACTGGTGCTGATCGGGGGGTGGGCGCTGGCGGTGTCGGCCTGGTCGTGGGGGTCGAGACCGCAAGGTATCCCGCTCGATCTGGCCGACTTCGGGGCTGAACAGCGATCGGTGCAGATCGCTCTGATCGCCGTGACCGTGTGTTCGGCCGCCGTCGCCTTCGTGCGCCGCAACGAGCTCCCGGTGTGGAGGTCGCGATGAACGCCGACGCAGTGATCGAGTTGAGATCGTTGTCGAAGCGGTACGGATCGACCCCTGCGGTCGACGATCTCGACTGGTCGGGCGGACGTGGCGTGATCGGTCTGCTCGGCCCGAACGGCGCCGGCAAGAGCACGTTGTTGCGCATGCTCGCCACCGTGCTCGGCCAGGACAGCGGCTCGATTCGCGTGTTCGGCCTTGACCCCGCGGTGGCAGACGAACGGCTTGCGATCCGGCGTCGGCTCGGCTATCTCCCGCAGGAAGCCGGGCTGTACCGCAACTTCACCGCGTACGACCTCGTCGACTACGTCGCCGTGCTCAAGGAGATCACCGACCGTCCGGTGCGGCGTGACGAGGTTCGGCGGGTGTTGGACGATGTGGGGCTCACCGACGAGATGCACCGCCGGATCCGCACGTTGTCGGGTGGCATGCAGCGGCGAGTTGCGCTGGCGGCATCGCTCCTCGGCCACCCCGACCTGCTGGTGCTCGACGAACCGGCGGCGGGCCTCGACCCCGATCAGCGGCTCCGCATGCGAACCGTCCTCTCGGAGGTCGGTCAGCGCGCGACGGTGCTGTTGTCGACGCATCAGACCGATGAGGTCGCGGCCTTCTGTCAGCGCGTGCTCGTGCTCGACCGGGGTCGCCTGCTGTTCGACGGCACGCCGCGTGACCTCGCCCATCGGGCTACCGATCGTGTGTGGGTCAGCGATGCGCCCGATGCGGGTGCGCTCCGGTCGTGGGTGACCGGCGACGGCAACATCCGCAACATCGGGGCGCCGCCCTCTGGCGCAACGCTGGTCGAGCCCACTTTGGATGACGGCTACTTGCTCGTCGCGACCGAGGATGGGGTCAGATCATGACGATCGCATTCGAACCGCTGGGCTCCACCGCTCCGACTCCCGTACACAGCGCGGTGTTGGAGCTGGCGCGGATCGAGTCGTTCCGCATGCTGCGTCGGGTGTCGATTTGGATCGGATTCATACTGTCGGTGGTATTCGCGGTCGTCACCGCGCGCGCACAGCAGGACTGGTCGTCGGAGAAGTACCAGTCGCTCGTCCCGCTCTCCGTGTACCCCATGACATTGGGTGTGTTCGTGGCAGCGGTGCGTTCGGGGAATCGCGATCGGTCGCACCGTCGGCCGCCGCTCGCCGAGGAGGCTCCACTGGATGGTGATGCTCGTGCGTGGGCCCGCCTTGCGAGTCTGTGGGTGCCTGTCGCCATGGTCGTCTCGCTGATGGCGGTGATCGGTGTCGTCAGCCGAATCGAGGGTGGTGTTGAACTCGGTGAGGGTCGATCCTGGACCAACTCGGCGGTGCACTCGGTCTTCGAGTTGGCACAGCCGGCGCTCAGCATCGCCGTGCTCGGTACCGCGGCCGTAGCGATCGGCCGAGGAGTGCGACGGTCGGGTCCGGCGATCGTCGTCGGGATGGTGTTGCTGTTCTTCACCGGTGGCGCGTACTGGCTGTGGAACCTCGAGGTGGTGTACACGACGGCGCTGCTGCAGGTACAGCCGCTGGGGTTTGCCGATGCCGAAGTGGTCCACACCCCAACCGTCATCCTCCACGATCTCTATCTGCTCGGCTTGGTCGCGTTGTTCTGCGGCCTGTCGCTGCGTGCTCGTCCTCGTGCCCGACTCGTCGGCGGTGGCGGCGCCGTCGCAGTCGCTGCCGTCGTCGCCCAGCTCGTCGTGGCACCGTTCTGAGACGTCATGATCCGCGCCCAGGTGCTCACCGAGTCGAGGCGGGCGACGTTCAGAGCCACCCCGTTGCGCCCGCTCGTGGTGATCACCGCCGGGCTGACCCTGGTCGCCATCGTCACCAGTTGGCGCAGCGCCCGCGCTCCTGACCTGTTCGGCATCGGCGCGGGGGCACTCGCCGCAGCCGTCGCGCTGGGTTTGGACGACGAGGCGAACACGATGCTGCGATCGTCGCCGACGAACGCGCTGGCGCGCCTCGTTCATCGCCTTGCCATCCTCGTGCCGGCGCTTTTCGGCGCGACTGCCGTACTGCTCGTCGCCGAGCGGGTCCTCTTCACCGAGAGGTCGCCGTTGCCGTCCGCATCGGCATTCGCAGCGTTGGTCGCTGCAGGCATCGCTGTCGAGGTGTGGTGGGGGAGACGTCGTCCCGAGACCGCGGCGGAGGGTGCGGCGACGTTCGTGATGGCCTGGCTGCTCGCCGCGTCACTCGTCCCCGACGTCTGGATCGCCGAACGAGTCACCCGGGCGTGGGAGCTCGATTCCCCCTGGGTGCTCGTCGTCTCCATCGTGCTCGTCGTCGGCGGCACCATCGGTCGGGGCGCCTGATCCGCTCACCTCGATGAAGATGCATTCGCCGGGACACGCCAGGGCGGCGTCGACGATCTGGTGTTCGAGCTTGCGGGGTAGCTCCACCGTGCTGGCGCTGCCGCCCGGATCGTTGCCGACGAGCAGCGACACCGGATCACGCACGTAGGAAATGCCGTCCTCGAGCAGGACGAAGACGTCGGGGCAATGATCCGTGCACAATCCGTCGCCGGTGCACAAGTCCTGATCGATCCACACCTGGTACATCCCGACACCTCGGCTCCCGGGATCTGAGTTGCATCGAGGGTCGGTTCCGGTTCACGCACGACCGTGAACCGCAGGAAGGTCGAACCGGAACAGATCCATCACACATCAATGTGAAGGGGAGTCCCATGAACAAGCACTTCGTCATCGCCGGCGTCGCACTCGTGATCGTTGGCCTCAGCGCCTGCGGTTCCGACGACTCGGGAGCGACGGCCGAGTTCTCTTCGCCCGCTGACGGAGCCACCGTCGCCGGCGGTGTCGCCGTCGAGATGGTGGCACAGGGCATCACGATCGAGGAAGCGGGTGAGGTCAACGATGGTGCCGGCCACTTCCACGTCATCGCCGACGCCGGTTGTCTCGATGCGGGCGAAGGGATCACCAAGGACGGCGACCACGTCCACTTCGGCAAGGGGCAGACCTCGGGAACGATCTACCTCGAACCTGGGAGCCACGATCTTTGTCTCCAGGTCGGCGATGGCGTCCACGAGGCACTCGATGTCACCGACACCGTGACCGTGGAGGTAGGTATCGAGAGCCAGGACGAGTGGTGTGCGGTCGTCGGTGAGGTGGACGAACTCTTTGCGGCAAACGACGAGGATGCAGAGTTCGCCACGCAGCAGGGAATCTTCGAGAACGCGCGGCGGCTGCTCACGCAACTCAGCGCATCGACCGAGGTCGTGGACGACTCGGCTCGAGCCGACGTCGAGGAGACCGTCTCGATGACCATGGAGTTCTCCGCGGTGATCGCTCAGGCCGCCGACGAGGCCTCCGCCGAAGCGGCGCTGGCCCCGCTCTTCGAGTCGTCTCCGGACGGCGAAGCAGAGGCCGCCGCTTGGATCATGGACACCTGCGCGGTCGACATCGACGACTGAGCGTGCGCGCGTTGATCACACGGTTCGTGTGAACAACATCCGCGCTTCGTCGTCGAAACGTTGATGGGTCGGCTCGACGGCGATCGTCGAGTCCGCTGGACGGAGTGTGCACGTGACCCAGAAGTTGTGGTGCGCGCGGGTCCGGTAGGCGATCGCCGCAATCGCGACCAGCAGGCCGAACACGGCGAGCCCGGTGGCGCTTGTCCCGACACCGATCGCGACGAAGGTGGCGCCGGCCGTCAGCGTCGACATCGCCGCCAGGTCGCGGGCTCGCCACATCTTCCAGATGCGCTCGCTGACGGGGAGGGCAACCGGGCAGTGCCCGTGGCCCGGTAGCCGACCGGCGAGGAGCGCAAGACCCGGAACGCCGAGCAACCAGCGACGACCACCCCACTCTGTTGCGGTCAGACGGACAGCGCGCGTGGTCTCGACACCCGACAGCACGCAACGCTCCGGGTAGATCCCGGCGAGCTGGTCAGCGACTCTCAGGACCGACCGTGCCATGACCACTCCCGGTCGAGGCGGCCGCGCCGCCGTCACGTCGAGGTCCGATGCGCATCGGTGCACCACCGGTCGGGCGGTTGACAACCATGCCCACCGGGGCAGGGACCTCGTTCGACACGGGCGCGAGGTCGAGGCGCTGCGCGAGTCGGGAGATGATCAAGGTGAGTTCCATCTGAGCGAGCGCGAACCCGATGCAGTTGCGTGCTCCTCGGCCGAACGGCACCCAGGCGATGTCGGCCAGCGCTCGTCGTTCGTCGTCCATGTCGACGAAGCGATCGGGATCGAAGGTGAGCGGATCCGGCCAGGCCGCGCCGTTCCGACCTGCGAGATGAGCCGACCACAGGATCAAGGTTCCCTTCGGGATGGCGTAGCCGCCGACGGTCACGTCGGTCGCAGCCTCGCGGGGGCTCAAGACGCCCGCGGGGTGCAGGCGGACCGCTTCTCTCATCACCCGGTTCGCAAGGTCGAGCGCGGCGAGCGTACTTGCGTCCGGCGTCGCGGCGTTTTCGGCTGGCGGAGTGAACACCCGGTCTGCCTCGGCGCGGAGACGATCCCAGAGCCCGGGGACGAGGGTGGTGCGGATGAGCATCCATGCCAGCGACGCCGACGTCGTGTCGTAGCCGGCTCCGATCAACGTCGCGACCTGGTCGCGGATCTCTGCGTCGCTGAGGGTGCCGTCGGCGACCAGTGTCTCGAGGATGTCGAGCGGGTCGCCGGTCGGGTTCGCGCGCCGGTGGGCAATCTCTGCGTCGATGATCTCGCCGAGTGCTTCGCGGTCCGCGCGGACCCGCGCCCGCGCCGTGCGCGGAAACGGATGTGGGAGCTGGCGGATCGCCGGCGACTCCAGGTAGTCCTGCGGGCGCTGGAAGAGATCACCGATCTCGTCGCACCGCTGGCTCATCCGTTCGCCGAACAGCGACCGCACGACGATGCGTAGGACGAGTGCTCGGCCGACTGGATACATGTCGACGACCGTCCCCGGCTCGGTACCATCCACCAGACGGTCGATCGCTGCGTCCGTCTGCTCGACGATCATCGGGATCCAGCCGTTCAGTCGGCGTCGGCTGAACGCCGTCTGGACCGACGAGCGCCGCCGCCGATGGTCGTCGCCGTCGGACACGATCATCGAGTTCTTGCCGACCACGAATCCCAGCACGTTGAACTTGTGGTTCCAGCGAAACGAGGTGTTCGGCATCGCGAACAGTTCCCTCAACGCCGCCGGATCACCGACGATCGCCATGCGGGCCGGGCCGGCACCCAGACCGCAGACGGGCCCGTACTGATCGCTGAGGTCGTCGAGGACCACGTGTGGGGTCTGGAAGATGCGTCGGAGGTGGCCCGGCTGCTCACGCCACGGCGGGCGGGGGAGTGGGCGGGGCTCGTCCATGTCGGTCACACGATGTCGGTGAGCGCAGCGTAGACGGCACTCGCCGCGGCGATCGCGCCGACTGTCACGACCGCGTATCCGGCGAGGCGCAGGGGGGAGCTGTCGATGGTCGGCGCGAGCCGGCCGTGCAGGATGGCTCGACCGACGACGTACACGGTTGCGGGGACCGCGAGCGGCAGCGCGATCAACAGCCACACCAGTGAGAGATTCGGAACCTTGCGGCGGCGCGGCGCATCGGATCTGAGCTGGTCGAGCGGTACCAGCGTCGCGTCGAGACGGGCGACGATGGCACTGAACGTCACGCCGAACAACACCGCGGTCAGACAGACCAGCGTGACGGCGAGCCAGGTCGGCGTGAGGATCACGAAGTCGACGTTGTCCGGCGACAGCGGATCGCTCACCCCGAATGTCGCCAGCAACAGCAGACCGAGGAGTGAGCCGGCGATCCAGGAGGTCCGCGGAAGGACCCGGCGTAGCGGGATGAACACGATCGACGAGGCGAGCGGGATGAGTAGTCCTGCGAAGATCAAGAAGCCGATGGAGCCGCCGAGTGTGATCTCGCCGACCCGTTCACCGGCGTCGGTGGTGCGCCCTTGGGCGCTGGAGCCGGAGGTTGCCGCCAACGCACGCATCACGAGTCGTCCGCCGAACCCGACGACCAGCAGACCGGCGACGAAGCCCGCCGTCAACACGCACGCCAGCGTGCGAAGGGCGTCGAACGCGGCGGACGAGGGGCTCGTCGGCGTGTCCCGCGGAGCAATGACCGGAAGGCTGCGTCCGCGCCACGCGATCGTCGCTGCGGCGATGACCGCGGCGCTGCAGATCGCCACGAGGAGAACGTTGTCGGCGCGCACGTCCGACCCTCAGCTCGCCATCCGGGGGCGCAGCCCCGCCCACAGCGACAGCGCGGCCAGGATGGGGATCGACACGAGCGACCCGATCAATCCCACCCGGTCGACGGTGTCGAGCCCGTCGAGATGACCGACGTGGTACCCGAAGTGGAACGCGCCCTGGACCAACCAAGCCACCGCGACGATCGTCATCGCTTCACGACGCCAGACGGACCAGGCCGTCACGACGATGAGCGCGAGGAAGAGCACGCCGACATCACGGACCAGGTGCTCGTCGTAGGCGCCGCCCTCCGCCGCCACCCAACCGCGTCCGAGCGGGAAGTCGTCGTACCACGATTCGGGAGCGAAGGTGGCCTGGATCGCCGTGGGCAACATGAACAGCCCGATCAGGCCCAGAGACCATCGTTGAACACGTTCGCGATTCATCGTTGAGTCGTTGTTGCATCGAACCCACCGATCGGTTCACACCGCGAGGCGTGTTCGCCACCACCGAGACGTCGGAGGAAGCACGACACCGCCTGCCGCCAGGCCTCGGGGGTCTCGCGCTCCGGCTGCGAACATCTCGGGCACGGTGTCGACGACGTGCTCGGCGCTGTATTCGTCGAGGTCGCGCGGGCGGCCGGTCAGGGCTCGTCGTCCTCCGGCACCTCGGTGCGCTGATCCACGATGTCGGGGATCGATCCATCGGGCGGCAGGTCGACGACGTTCGGCACGTCGGGTTCGTCGACGTCGTCGTCGAGGAACCGTTCAGCGTCCACATCGACATCGCGGGCGGATCGGAAGGCGTCCTGATCGCTC
>DATKXG010000223.1:0-9487 GCA_035529175.1 Ilumatobacteraceae bacterium | reverse complement strand
CGGCGCATGACGCTGCCGACCTGACCCGTTGCTCCGACGACACCGACGCGAAGTGCTCCAGACATGCTGGAAACGATAACGGCGCTGTGGCTCGGGCCCGCGGCGGTTTTCGCACCTGCTGGTCGGTTCGGCGGTTGCTCTGGCACACTCCTGGGATGCGTCGTCGACCCCAATTGGTGCCGTGGAAGGCCGCGGGCCAGACGAGTGAACGTCAGGTGAGTGGCGACGATGTCGTGCGCACCACCGGATGGGTGTTCAACAACGAGACCGGGAGCCAGCTCACGCTCGAGCAGTTCGTGGCGACCGGTGACTCGGAGGTCCCGGCGTACCTGACCGTGTTCGGGTTGAGGGCCCCTGACGCCGAAGGCCGTACACCCGACCAGAAGTCGATCGTCGAGATCGGATCGGGGATCGGTCGGATGACGTGCGCGTTCACGCGTGAGTACGCATCGGTGACCGCCTGCGACCTCGATGCGGGCTTCCTCGAACGGTGCATCGAGACGGTCGGCCAGTTCGGCAAGGTCGACCGGCTGCGCACCAGCCACGTCCGCGACGGTCACACCCTCGATCTGCCGCCGAACTCCACCGACGTTGCCTTCAGCTACATCACCCTCCAGCACTGCGATCCCGACGACGCGCTCGAGCTCACGTCAGAAGCGGTGCGCATCACCAAGCCGGGGGGCAAAGTCGTGTTGAACTACCGGGCCCGCAGCCCGCAGGACGTCGTGTTGCTGCCGCTCGGCGCGGCCACCCGCGCGCTGTTCCGCATCCCGAAGTTCGGCTCGTGGCTCTCGCAGCGTCGGCTGGCCGCTCGCCTCGGTTGGCAGGCCAACCGGCTGCAGCCGGACGAGCTGATCGGGCCGCTCTCGCCGTTGCTCACCGACATCGAGATCTGGCGGAACCCGAAGAGCAAGATCACCGGTCGTGGCGCTGTCAACCAGGAGTTCGACGGGATCAACCGCCATCACTACTGGCTGATCGCCACCGTTCGCTGATCGTCGTCCGGGTCCAGCGGTCTGAGGGCGACCTGGGTGATCCGGTGGCGACCCACCGTGCGGATCTCGACCTGCCAGTTCTCGACGTCGATCCTCTCGCCCGGCCGCGGGAACCGGTTCATCTGGTCGAGCACGAGGCCGGCGATCGTCGTGTAGTCGCCCTCGGGGAGTTCGACGTCGAGATCGACCAGATCGTGGACCGGGAACGAACCGGGGACCACGATCGTGCCGTCGGCCTCGCGGATCACCGTGATGAGGTCGGGATCGGTCTCGTCCCAGATCTCTCCGACCAGCTCCTCGACGAGGTCTTCGACGGTGACGATGCCGATCGAACGGGCGTACTCGTCGACGACGACGGCCATCTGGGTACGACGAGCCTGGAACTCGCGTAGCGCCGTCAGGACCCGGGCGGCGTCCGGGAACGCCGGGATGTCCCACATCACCGACGTGACAGGATCGTCGGGGCGATCGAGCAGGCTGCGGAGCCGCACCATGCCGACGGTCTTGTCGAGGTTGCGTCGCTCGGCGACAGGCGCCCGGGAGTGTCCGGTCTCGACGAGGACCTCGAGCGCCTCGCGGCAGGTCGCGGCCGCGTCGATGACCGCGACGTCGCTGCGCGGGACCATGACCTCGTCGAGGGTGCGCTCCGCGATCTCGAAGGCCCCGTCGATGATCTGGCGCTGCTCGGGTGGGAACGTCTCGTGGATCGCCACCATGTCGCGGATCTCCTCGCCGGTGACCTCTTCGCGCTGACGTTTCGGGTCGCCGCCGAGGAGTCGGACTGCGAGGTCGGTGGAGATCGAGAGCAGCCACACGATCGGCTTGGTGAGTGTCGACAGCACGTCGAGGGGTCGGGCCATCACCATGCCCCACTTCTCGGCGCGCTGCATGGCGATGCGCTTCGGGGCGAGCTCGCCGAACACGAGCGTGAAGTAGGCGAGGACCAAGGTGACCAGGACCACCGACACCGGTCCCGCGGCCCCGCCGAGGAAATCGAGGCGCGCTTCGAGCGGTGCGGCGAGCGACACCGCGGCGGCAGCCGATGCGAGGAAGCCCGCCAGGGTGATGCCGATCTGGATGGTGGCGAGGAACTGGTTCGGTTGACGAGCGAGCCGGGCGAGGACCCCGCCGGTGGCCGAGCCTTCCTCGAGGCGCTGGAGTTGGCTCTCACGCAGCGACACGAGCGCGAGCTCCGTTCCGGCGAACGCCGCGTTGACCAGCACGAGAATCACCACGAGCAGCAGTTGTGGCCAGACGTCACCCATGTCGCTGCCATTCAAGCGTGCCCCGACCCAGTCTTTCCGGACGCGACCCGAAAAGACGGGGTCGGCCTGATCAGGCGGGAGCGAGCGCGCGGATGGCCGACAGCGGGCGGCGAAGCACGCTGATGTCGATGACGAGCTGCATCTCCGCCGAACCCGGCTCGCTCGATGCCGCGACACGCCCGAGTTCCTCGAGGTCAGGGACGTCATCGAGCGGGAAGTCGCCGGTGCACTGCGGATGGGCGAAGTCGTTGAACGCCGCCATGATCCATGGCCCACGAACCCAGTCGGCCGCGATCGGGAAGAACTCCATGGCGATGCCGTCGAGGTTCCCACTCGCGGCAACGCGTTGCGCCAGCAGGTCGCTCAGCCCTCGGCACTGCCCCGCGGCGGACGACATTCCCTGTCCGTGTGTCGGGTTGAAGAAGCACACCGAATCGGCGATCGGAAGCAGCCCATCTGGGAAGCGCTCGACCTGTTCGTAGTGGTGACGGACGGCGCGAGCCATCCGATACGTCTTGAGATCGGTGAGCGGTGTGACCGTTTCGGCGAGCTGCGACCAGATCGGGTCGACGAGCGTGTTGCCCTCGGCGCGGAAGGCGTCCCACTCGGTCCGTGCCGTGTCGCCGTAGCGACTCCCGAGCGACAGCAGCCAGCGATCGTCGGGAAGCTTGACGACGGCGCCGAATCGACTGGCGTGTGCGCCGCTGCCGGTCGGCATGAGGAAGAACACCGATCCCTCGAACGCGTCCCACACCTGCGGTTGGACGATCACCGAGGTGTACGAGACATCACAGTTGACGTAGGTCTCGGGAGCAGGGTCGTAGCCGATCTCCGGGAGCCACCGGGCGGTGCAGCTGTTGCGTCCGCTCGCATCGACCACGAGATCGGCGCGAAGAACTTCTCCGTTGCGGATCGCCACGCCGACGACCCGGCCGTCCTCGACGATCGGTTGGTCGACCAACGACCGGTGGCGAATGCTGACGTTGTCGAGTCCGGTGACGCGTCTGCGGACGTTGGCCTCCAGCTGTGGCCGGGTCTGGACGTAGGTCATCGGACCCTCGCTGGGGACGGGTTGATGACGTTGGAGGCTGTACGACTTGCCCTCGTTCGTGTAGGCGTAGAAGTCCCGGCCGAGGACCATCTCGACCGATCCGGTCGCGACCAGATCGTCGACGAAGCCCGGGAACCACTCGCTCATGGCGTCGAGACCGCCCGGGAGCAGGACGTGGAAGTGGTGCCCCTGCGGGACGGTGCCACGTGGTTCGGCCGCGATGGGTTCGTGGTCACGGTCGAGCACGATCACCTCGTCGAAGTGATCCGAGAGCACCCGGGCCGAGAACAGCCCACCCATGCCGCCCCCCACGACGATCGCCCGTTCACCGAGATGCCCGCCCTCTGCCACCCTTGCCCCCTTTGCGCTGGTCAAACCCTGACGCAACGATGCTGGACGTGCTTTCGTGAGCGCAAGCGACGTCGGTCACGTGCGACCGACGTCACGCGCCTACTTCCGTTCGGGGAGCGGGGCAGAGTAGTCGGCGCCGGTATCGAGGCCGAACGCCGTGTGCAGCGCGCGAGCGGCGCGCTCCATGTCGCCTGCCGAGCAGACGACCGACACGCGAATCGTCGAGGTCGAGATCATCTCGATGTTCACGCCTTCGTCTGCGAGGACGCGGAACATCTTGGCGGCGATGCCGGGAGCGGACTTCATGCCGGCGCCGACGAGCGACACCTTGGCGATGTCGTTGTCGTGCGACACGCCTGTGGCCCCGATCTCGGCGGCGACACGCGACACGATCTCCTCGGCCTCGCCCATGTCGGCCATCGGCATCGTGAAGCTGATGTCGGTCGTGCCCTGGGTGGAGGTGTTCTGCACGATCATGTCGACGTTCACGTTTGCGTCGGCGAGCGGTTCGAACAGCGCAGCAGAGATGCCCGGTCGGTCGGGCACACCGAACACGGTGACCTTCGCTTCGGACATGTCGGTGACGACACCGGAGATGATCGGATCTTCCACAGAAGCCTCCTCGTTGGTGACCCACGTGCCGGGTTCCCAGGTGAATGCGGAACGGACGTGGAGGGGAACGTCGTGATTGCGGGCGAACTCGACCGAACGCAGTGCGAGGACCTTGGACCCGGCACCGGCCATCTCGAGCATCTCGTCGAAGTGGACCTTGGCGAGCTTGCGGGCCTGCGGGACGATGCGCGGGTCGGCAGTGAACACGCCGGTGACGTCGGTGTAGATCTCGCAGGCGTCGGCGTTCATGGCCTGCGCGAGCGCCGACGCGGTGAGGTCGGAGGCGCCGCGGCCCATCGTCGTGACCTCTTTGTCCGTGCTCACGCCCTGGAAGCCGGCGATCACGCACACTTTTCCCTCGCTCAGCGACTGGCGGACCCGGTCACCCTTGACCTCGATGATCTTGGCCTTGCGGTGGGCGGTGTCGGTGATGATGCCGACCTGGCTCCCGGTGAAGCTGATCGCCTCGATCCCCCGATCGAACAGCGCCATCGTCATCAGCGCGGCGGTCACCCGTTCGCCGGTGGTGAGCAGCATGTCCATCTCACGGCCGGGCTGGGTGCGTGACACCGAGTCGGCCAACGCGATCAGATTGTCGGTGGCCTTGCCCATCGCGGACACGACGACGATCACGTCGTTGCCGCGCTTCTTCGTGAACGCGACGTTGTCGGCGACCGCATTGATGCGGTCGGGATCGGCGACGGACGTGCCGCCGTACTTCTGGACGATCAGGGCCACGGGTACGGCAGGCTACAAGCGCACCACGATCGAACGGGTCAGGAGCCCTTGACGACGTGTTCGACCACTTCGAATGACATCAGGTCGGCGCCCTGCGCGACCGGCTTGCGCGGTGCTTCACCCTCGGCGGGCTGGTTGCCGTCGGCCTGGCCCGAGCCGTGGCCGCGCTCGAAATCCTGGCTGTTCATCCAGGCCTGGAAGTGCTCCTCGGACGCCCAACGGGTGTACACGAAGTAGCGGCTCTCGCCCTCGACCGGGCGCAGCAGCTGGAAGTCTTCGAACCCGTCGAACTGCTCGACCATCTTCGCCCGCCCGGCGAAGCGGCCTTCGAGCTGCGGGCCCATGCCCTCGGGAATCGTGATGGCATTGATCTTGACGACGCTCATGACTTCATCAAACCCGAAATTCGGAGCGACCGTTGCGCTCAGCGCGAGGATGGCTCCGAATTTCGGGATTGGGGTGGGGCCACGTCGGCAAGGACTGCCATCGCGTCATAGACGTCTGTGAAGCTGGTCGTGAGCGGCGAGAGTCCGAATCGCAGCACGTCGGGATCGCGGTAGTCGACGATCACCTTTCGGTCGGCAAGCGCTTGGCGAAGGACGCGGGCGTCGGGATGGCGGATCGCAACGTGGCCGCCGCGACGTGCCGGATCGCGCGGCGTGTCGGTCCCGAACCCGAACTGGTCGGCGAGGTCGACGCAGAACCCGGTGAGGGCTCGGGCCTTCTCGGCGATCGCGGCGATGCCGGCCTCGACGGTGACTCCGATTCCCTCTCTCGCTGCAGTGAGGCCGAGCACGGGTGGCGTGCCGTTGAGCATCCGTCCGATGCCGGGTCGCGGGTCGAACGGGCGCTCCATCGCGAACTGGTCGGACTGCGCGAACCAGCCCCAGATCGGCTGGATCACCCGATCCTGGATCTCGTCCGCGACGAAGACGAAGGCCGGTGCTCCGGGGCCTCCGTTGAGGAACTTGTAGGTGCAGCCGACCGCCAACTCCACGCCGGCGCCCGGCAGGTCCAGCTCGAGCACTCCGGCCGCGTGCGACAAGTCCCAGATCGTCGATGCACCGGCTGCTGTCGCCCTGGCCGTTTCGCCGGCGAGATCGGCGACCTCGGCCGTCCGGTAGTCGACGAGCGATCGGACGACCACATCGACGCCGTCGAGGTCGTCGAGCCCCCGCCGGATCTCCAGGTCGCGCAGGCGGGCGATCCCCTCGACGACGTAACGATCGGTCGGGAAGTCGCCGTCATCGACGGCAATCGTGTGCCGGCCGGGGGCGAGGTCGAGTGCGAGGTTGACCTGCTGGAAGAGCGCGACCGTGGTCGACTCGTGGACTGCGACCTCCCCGGCCCTCGCTCCGATCAGCGGCGCGAGTTCGTCGCCGACCGTGAGTGCCAAGCTCAGCCAGTCGTGTTCGTACCAGGATGCGATCAGGTCGGTCGACCACTGCTCGACCACCCGATGCAACGCATCGACGGTGCGCCTCGGAGGGCGCCCGAGCGAGTTCCCGTCGAGGTAGATCAGCTCGGGGTCGCCGATCACGAACTCGTCGCGCCAACGGGCGAGTGGGTCGTCGGCGTCGAGCTCCTGCGCATCGTCACGGGAGAACATCAGCGACACTCTGTCACCTGGCGGCCCGGCTTGCGGCGGTCGTCCGTCAGTCGGCGAGGCCGATGAACGTGGCATGGCGAACCAAGCCGTCGTTGGTGAACTCGGCGATCTCGACGCGCGCCCGCAGCAGCGGCTCGACCCACGTGGCGGTGCGTGCGACCGAGGCGGGTGGCGTCGGGTCGAACGGACACTCCGCGACGGCCAACCCGCGCAGGCGGTCGGTGAGATCACGCAATGTGCGCTGGTCGAAGCCCGTTCCGACGCCGCCGGCGAACGCGAGCCTGTCGGGCATCGGTCGCCCGACCAGCAGTGCGCCGAAGGTGTCAGCGCGGTTGCCGGTGCCGGCGGTGAAGCCGCCGATGACCAGCTCGACCTCCGTGCGGTTCTTGATCTTGCGCCAGTCCCTGGTGCGCGTACCGGGCCGGTAGCGCGAGTCGATGCGCTTCGCGATCACACCTTCCAGTCCTTGCTCGGCGGTCGCCGCCACGAGCGCTGCGCCGTCGCCGATCCGGAACGACGGCACCGTCCAGTTGTCGCCGGGTTCGACGAGTTGCTCGAGCAGCCGGCGCCGGTCCAGATAGGGGAGATCGATGGTGTCGTTGCCGTCGACCTGGAGGACGTCGAAGAACTGGATCACCGCTTGGCGGTCCGAGCCGACGCCGCTGCGTTGGGCGAGCGCGAAACGCGGTCGCCCGTCGTCGTCGAACACGACCAGCTCGCCGTCGAGGATCGCGGACCGGGCGTTCACCGCACCGGCCAGACCCGAGAACTCCGGCCACCGACCGGTGACATCGTGGCCTGCAGTGCTCTGGAGGCGCACACGACCGTCGGCGACGTGAGCGATCGTGCGGTAGCCGTCCCACTTGATCTCGAACGCCCAGCCCTCGCCGTCAGGCACCGCGCCGGTCGAACCCATCGTCGCCTTCATCGGCGCGACCGGGAAGCGGAGGGTCATCGGCGTGTCAGGCGTCGGGGAGGCGGCTCGACAGCACGCCGTCGGCCTCGAGCTGGTCGAGTCGGTCGTCGTCGTAGCCGAGCAGCTCGGCGAGCAGCGCCCGGTTGTCCTCGCCGCGGTATTTGGGCACGCCGGACACGCCGACGCCGGGTGACGAACTGAATCGCCACGGGACGTTCGGGACGCGAATCGTTCCGCCGCCGCGGTCGTCGACGCTCACGACGGCTCCTCGCTCGCGGGCCCACGCCGTCTCGGTGAGTTCCCCGGGTTGACGGACCCGGCCGACGGCGAGCCGGTGCTTGGAGAACTGCTCCTCGAACGTTGCGGCGTCGGGCACCGTTGCGGCGTGGTCGCGGATGATCGTGCGCAGGGCCTCGAAGTTCGCCAGGCGCGCCGCGACGTCGACGAAGCGCGGGTCGTCGGCGAGATCCGGTCGGCCCATCGCGGCGATGAAGAAGTTGAACGTGCCGCGCTCGGCCGGATGGCCGGCCACCACGAGCGACTCCCCGTTCGCGACCGTGAGCACGAGGTAGTCGCCTGGTCGGTAGCTGCGGATCCACTGCGGGTCGTCGTGGCCGTCCCACAGCGCGTCGTGGAGGTGCTCGTTGACGTACAACATCGTCTCGGCCATCGACACGTCGACCCATTGGCCTTCGCCGGTGCGTTCTCGTTGGTAGAGCGCAGCGAGGATCGCCGAAGCCGTCTCGAGTGACGTGTAGACGTCGGCGTGGCTGTGTGGGTCCTTCGCCAACTCGCCGCCACGGGCCTTGCCCTGTGAGGCGACGATGCCGGTCTCGGCTTCGACGACGGGTGCGTATGCCCGACGCTTCACCCATGGCCCGGTCTGGCCGTAGCCGGAGATCGACGCGTAGATCAACCGTGGGTTGCGAGAGCGCATCGTGTCGGCGTCGAGCCCGAGCCGCGCCATCACGCCGGGGCGATAGTTCTCGACGAGGACGTCGGCGTGCTCCGCGAGGGCGAGCAGGATCTCGGCGCCCGCCGGAGTCGCGAGGTCGAGGCTGATGTTGCGCTTGCCCACGTTCTGCTGGACGAAGTAGCTCGACAGGCCGTGCCGGCGTGGCGTGGCGAACCGGGTGAGGTCGCCCGCGGGGGGCTCGATCTTGATGACCTCGGCGCCCATGTCGGCGAGCATCCGGGTGCAGTGCGGACCGGAGAGCACGCGGCTCAGGTCGAGCACGCGAATCCCCGACAGCGGTCGAGCGTTGGTCGAGGACATCGTCACGCCCCCATCTTGCCGCGTCGGTCCTCCCCGGCCCCGTCCCCGGGAGGACCCGAACCGAGCGGGAACGGTGGGCCACGAGTCGATGGCCAGGAATCTTCCGCTGCGGTGCTCGGTGACGCGGTCGCTCCACTCGGCCCGATCGAGTGAGCGAGATCATCCGAACTGGGTGGTGACCGGGACACCCGCTGAAGCCATACTCTGTCCGTCAGAACGTCCCCACCACAGGAAGCGCTACGGCACACGACATGACCGACACCCACGGCCCGATCGACTTCGTCCTCCTCGAGTTCACGGGAGGTCACGATCTCTCGACCACCGCAGCGGCGCTGATCGATCTCATCGGCCGCGGCATCGTCAGCCTCTACGACCTCGCCGCCATCCGCAAGGAGGACGACGGAACGTTCACCGTCGTCGATCTCGACGCGCTCGGCGGTGACCTGTTGGTCCTCACCGGCGCTCGCTCGGGTCTGCTCGGCGACGACGACATGCAGGCCGCTGCGGACACGATGCTGCCGGGAACAACCGGCGTGCTGCTGATGTACGAGAACACCTGGGCGATCCCGTTCGTCAGCGCCGCGCTCGACGCCGGCGGCACGATGATCGCCTCCAAGCGCATCCCCGCCGAGGACGTCATCGCCGCGCTCGACGAACTCGAAGCGTCCGACTGA
>DATKXG010000222.1:0-9357 GCA_035529175.1 Ilumatobacteraceae bacterium | reverse complement strand
GTCCACACGGACCACGCAGACCAACGAGGTCGGCCGTTGCGGGTCGTTCCTGCCCGCGCTCGGCCTGCTCGGCGACGAGGTCGGAGCACTCGGGTTGCTCGACGTCGGCACCAGTGGCGGACTGAACCTGCTGCTCGACCGATACCAGTACCTCTATCGAGGTCCCGATGGCATCGAGCGATCCGTCGGTGGGCCGTCGACGGTCACGATCACGGTCGACGTCACCGGTGACGTCCCCGTTCCGGCCGCGATTCCGACGATCGCCGCACGCTGCGGGATCGACCAGCGCCCGATCGACGTCACCGACGACGGCGAAGCGCGCTGGCTCGAGGCATGCGTCTGGCCGGACCAGGCCGATCGTTTCCATCGCCTGGTCGCGGCGATCGACATCGCTCGGGCCGACCCACCGGAGATCCTGGCCGGCGACGCCGTGACGTCGCTGACACCGGCGATCGATCGGGTCGGCACGCACGCGCACCCCGTCGTCATGAACTCGTGGGTGTTGAACTACCTGACATCCGCCGAGCGAATCGCGTACCTCGCCGAGCTCGAACGCATCGGCGCCGAGCGGGACCTGTCGTGGGTGTACGCCGAGGCCCCCGCTCACATCCCTGAACTCCCCAACGCGCCAGACCCGAAGAGCGCCCATCGCACCGTGCTGTCGCTGGTGGTCTGGCGCGGCGGCAGGCGATCGGTCGATCATCTCGCCACCGTTCACCCCCACGGATTCTGGATGCACTGGCGCTGACAGCGCTGTTCTCGTGAACTCGTGCGGGCCCAGAACCCGCACGAGTTCACGAGATGCGGAAGCGCCAGGGGGTGTCGACCGCCCTGGTGATGCCGACGCGGGGGCCGACGATCGGGTCGCTCTGCTGCACCGCGACGTCGTCGAGGATGCGCATCGGACCCCGGCCGCAGAGATCGGCACCGTCATCGTCGCCGTCGAGGCCGAAGGCCTGGCACAGCTTGCCGGGCCCATCGGCCAGCGGCCGGCGCCCACGACGTCGGAGCATCTCATCGGCGCCATCGAGGGGGTCGACCGCTCGGAGCAGCACCGCCTGGCCGTCACCCTCGGCGCCCGTGACGACGTTCGCACACCAGTGGATGCCATAGCTGCGGTACACGTAGAGGTGTCCGGCCGGGCCGAACATCACCGCGTTGCGCGGCGTCCGTCCGCGGAACGAGTGACTGGCCGGGTCGTCTGTCGTGTAGGCCTCGGTCTCGATGATCCGCCCCGCGACCCGAATGCCGTGGCGTTCGACGACGAGCACGGCGCCGAGCAGGTCACGCGCCACCGTCGGCGCGTCTCGGGCGAACCAGGACCGGTCGTTCAGAGGCTCAGCCGCTCCTGGTCGCGTGCGAGCATGGTCCCGTAGGACTCGAGCTGCAGCGGCAGCGCTCGGGGTCCCGCTGCGCCGCGCGACGTCCGCATCTGCACGCCGACGCCGGGGCCGACGAGGGCGGCCGCGTCGGGACCGAGCTGCGGATCGGCGGCGACCAGATCGCGCAACGTGCCCTCCCCAGCGAGCGTGGCGCGGACGTGGGCACCGACGATCGCGTGGGCGTCACGGAACGGCGTGCCTGCCCGGACCAGGTACTCCGCGAGGTCGGTGGCCGCGGTCGTCTCCTCGTCGGCGGCGGCCTGCATCGCATCGGGCACGAAGGTTGCCGTGGCGATCATGCCGGTCAGCGCGGCAACTGCCAGCGTCACCTGTTCGACCGAGTCGAACAACGGCTCCTTGTCCTCCTGGAGGTCCCGGTTGTAGGCCAGGGGAAGGCCCTTGAGCGTGGCGAGCAGGCCGGTCAGGTTTCCGATCAGCCGTCCGCTCTTGCCGCGAGCGAGCTCGGCGATGTCCGGGTTCTTCTTCTGCGGCAGCATCGACGAACCGGTGGCGTAGCCGTCGTCGAGCCTGGCGAAGCCGAACTCCCCCGAAGTCCACAGCACCCATTCCTCGCCGATACGCGACAGATGGATCCCGACGAGCGCGAGATCGAACACCGCCTCGGCCACGAAGTCACGATCGGAGACCGCATCGAGGCTGTTGTCGAACACCCCGGCGAAACCGAGGTCCGCCGCGTTGCCGACGGGATCGATCGGCAACGAGGACCCGGCGAGCGCGCCGGCACCCAGCGGCGACACGTCGAGGCGGGTACGCGTCGCGAGCAGCCGGTCGACGTCGCGGGCGAGCGCCCAGCCGTGCGCGAGCAGGTGGTGAGCGAGCAGCACCGGCTGCGCACGCTGCAGATGGGTGTAGCCCGGCAGGTACGTGTCGCCGGCGTCGAGCGCCCGCTGCAGGAGCACCTTCTGGAGCCCGTGGATCGCGCGGGCGACGTCGAGGAGCTCACGTTTGCACCACAATCGGAGATCGGTGGCGACTTGATCGTTGCGGCTGCGAGCGGTGTGGAGCTTCCCGCCGGCGGGACCGGCGAGCTCGGTCACCCGGCGCTCGACCGCGGTGTGGATGTCCTCGTCGCTCTCGACGAACACGAACGTGCCGGACGCCATCTCGGCCGCCACGGCGTCGAGTGCGCCGAGCACGGTGTCGCGCTCGGATTCGGTGAGCAAGCCGACTCGGGCCAGCCCCCGGACGTGCGCCCTGGAACCGTCGATGTCGTCACGCCACATCGTCCGGTCGAACGGCAGGCTGACCGTGTAGGCCATCAACGCCTCCGCCGGGCCACCGGCGAACCGGCCGTGCCACAACGTCTTGCCGTCGCCGGCGTCGTGGGTTCCCTCGTGATCGGTGTCGCTCATGTCAGTCCAGTCCTGCGAGGTCGCGGAGGTGAGCAGCCAGTGCGGCACCGTCGGTCGCTGCCGAGACGCACATCAGCGTGTCGTCGCCGGCCACGGTGCCGAGCAGGCCGTCGACGCGACTGCGGTCGAGCGCCGAGGCGACGACGTGGGCGCAGCCCGGCGGTGTGCGCAGGATGACGATGTTGCCGGAGCAGGCGACCTCGGCCACCCACTCCCCCATCACTCGCCGGAGTTGATCGACCGGGGCCAACCGATCGGGTGCAAACTCGGGGATCGCATAGACGGTGTTGCCACTCGGCACCCGGACCTTGATCGCTCCGATGTCGTCGAGGTCGCGCGACACCGTCGCCTGGGTCGCCTCGATGCCGTGCTCGGCGAGCAGCTCGATCAGCTGGGGCTGGCTGGTCACCTCGTGCTCACCGATGATCCGGCTGATCGCTGCCTGGCGTTGCACCTTGCTCACGACGCACCTCCGATCGTGGTTCCCGGAGACCCGGGCTCGGGAAACTTCGAGTGGAGGAGGAACGCCAGTGCGCCGCGGGCGGCGTGGAGTCGGTTGTGCGCCTGCTGGAACACCACGGACTGCGGCCCGTCGATCACGTCGGCGGCCACCTCGATCCCTCGGTAGGCGGGTAGGCAGTGCATGAAGACCGCCGTCGGATCGGCCAGCGCCATCATGTCGCCGTCGACGGTGTAGCCCTCGAACTGCTGCATTCTCTCCTGCTTCTCGACCTCCTGGCCCATCGACACCCAGGTATCGGTGTGTACCGCGTGGGCACCAGCCACGGCGTCGGCCGGCCGGTGCGACTGATCGACCGACGGTGCCCCGAGCAGCTCGAAGCGTTCGAGCTCGACCAGCGGCGCGTCGAAACCGTGCGGGCAGGCGAACCGGATGTGCATCCCGAGCAGGGCCGAGACCTCGGCGAGCGACCGGGCGACGTTGTTGAAGTCGCCCACGTAGGCAACGGTCTTGCCCGCCAGATCACCAAGGCACTGCTGCATCGTCAACGCGTCGGCAAAGGCCTGCAGCGGGTGCGAATGGTCGGACAGCATGTTGACCACGGGAACGTCGACGACCGAGGCCATGCGGGTGACGGTGAGGTGGTCGAACACCCTCGCCGCGATCAGTGCGTGGTACCCCTGCATCACCTTCGCGACGTCCTCGACCGGCTCGCGGGTGTCGAAGCCGACCTCCTCGCCACGCGTGTAGATCGGATGCCCACCGAGCTGCGACACCGCCATCTCCATCGAGTGCCGGGTGCGGTTCGATGGCTTCTCGAAGATCAGGGCTGCGCCGAGACCGGCGAGCGGGCGACCGAGCGACTCGATCGGCGCCTCGGCGAGCGACAGGATGTGTCGGACCTCGTCGGAGGTGAAGTCGGTGATGTCGAGCAGATGGCGGGTCACTCCGGCTCCCCATTCGCTTCGATCGCCGACTCCAGCGAGGCGGCGATCATCGCGACAGCCTCGTCGATCTCGTCGTCGGTCACGGTGATCGGGGGAACCAGTCGCAGCGTGGTCGGAGTGACCGCATTGACGATGAGGCCCAGCCCGAGCAGGTCGCTGTAGACGGCCTTGGCGTCGATGCCCTCGGCCAGCTCGACGCCGAGCATCAGGCCGCGCCCTCTCACGTCGATCACGCCGGGCACCGCCCGAAGGGCATCGACGATCCGCTGGCCCTGTCGGACAGCCACGGCCGGCGCGTCGATGCGCTGCATCTCGTCGATGACCGCGTTGACGGCAGCCGTCGCGATCGCCGTGCCCGAGTAGGTGCTGCCGTGGTCGCCGGGCTGGAAGACGGCAGCGACATCGACGCGGGCCCAGCACGCCCCGACCGGCATCCCGTTGCCCATCGCCTTGGCGAGCGTCACCACATCGGGGCTCACACCGGCATGTTCGAAGCCGAACCAGCGCCCGGTGCGAGCGAAGCCGGTCTGGATCTCGTCGACGATCATCAGCGCCCCGGTCTCGTCGCAGAGTTCACGGATGCCCTGCAGGTACTCGGTGGTCGCGGGGTGGACGCCGCCCTCACCCAGGATCGGTTCGATCAGGAGCGCAGCGACGCTGCCGTCGACCGCCTGGCGCATGGCGTCGAGGTCGCCCCACGCGACGTGGCGGAAGCCGTCGGGCATCGGAGCGAAGGGCTCGTGCTTGGCGGGCTGACCCGTCGCGGCGAGCGTTGCCAGCGTGCGACCGTGGAAGCTGCCGAGCGCGCTGACGACGGTGTGGCGGCCACGACCGCCGTGCTTGCGGGCGAGTTTGATGGCGCATTCGTTCGACTCGGCACCGGAGTTCGTGAAGAAGATCTGACCCCGGTGGCCCGTGGCCTCGAACAGCAGCTCGTTGAGCTTCACGGCGGCCTCGGTCGCGACCGGGTTGGCGAAGAAGTTCGATACGTGCAGGAGCCGCTCGAGCTGGTCGCCGACCGCTTCGGCAACGACCGGGTTCGAGTGTCCGAGTGACACGACGGCGATCCCGGCGAGGAAGTCGAGGTAGCGCTTGCCGTCGGAGTCCCACAGTTCGGTGCCCCGACCACGCTCGAACATGATCGCGGGCGGCCCGAAGACCGGCATGAACGGGCAGTTCGCCATCGGCGCATGGTCGAAGGCGTGTGACGCAGAGGTGGTCATGACAAGGCCCCTTCCCGGGGTTGCTCGGGCGGTGGTTCGTCGCGGTGTTGCATCACCATCGTGCCGATACCGGCGTCGGTGAAGACCTCGAGCAGGAGCACGTGGGCGATCCGGCCGTCGAGGATGTGAGCACGGTGCACACCGTTGCGCACGGCGTGGGTGCAGCTGGCGACCTTGGGGATCATGCCGCCCGCGATGATGCCGTCCGCGACGAGTTCGTCGAGTTCATCGGCGGTCGCCTGGCGGATGAGGCTGGTCGCGTCGGCGACGTCACGGCGGAGGCCCTCGATGTCGGTGAGGTAGACGAGCTTCTCGGCGCCGATCGCCTCGGCGATCGCGCCGGCCACCGTGTCGGCGTTGATGTTGTAGGCCTGCCCGGTCTCGTCGCTGCCGATCGTGGCGATCACGGGGATGAACTCGTCCTCGATCAGGCCGTGGATCACCTCGGGGTTGATCTGGGTGACATCGCCGACGAAGCCGAGCTTCTCGTCACGGGCCGTCGCACGGATCAGTCCCGCATCGACCCCGCTGATGCCCACCGCGAACCTGCCGTGCACGTTGATGGCGGCCACGAGCTGCGGGTTGACCTGGCCCTTGAGCACCATCCGGGCGATGTCGACGGTCTCGGCGTCGGTGACCCGAAGTCCGTCGAGGAACTGCGGTTCCTTGCCGAGGCGCTCCATCAGCTCGGAGATCTGCGGGCCACCGCCGTGCACCACGATCGGACGCATGCCGACGAGGCGCATCAACACGATGTCCTCGGCGAACAGCGTGAGCGCGTCGTGGTCGGAGGTGCCCGCGAGTGCATTGCCGCCGTACTTGACCACGACGGTCTTGCCCGCGAAACGCCGGATGTACGGCAGCGCCTCGACGAGGACCGATGCCTTGAGCGACGCTGCGGCGCCGTCCGCGCTCGTGTGGGGAACTGGTGCGTTGCTGGTCATGGCGCGAGTCCGATCGTGGAGAGGCCGGCGGTCTCGTCGAGGCCGAGGGCGACGTTGGCGGCCTGCACCGCGCCACCCGAGGCACCCTTGGTGAGGTTGTCGATCGCACACATCGCGATCACGGTGTCGGTGCGCTCGTCGTACCGAGCGCTGACGTGGGCGGCGTTCGAGCCGAGCACGGACTTGGTGGCAGGAGGCGCGTCGAGCACGGCGACGAACGGTTCGTCGGCGTAGAACGAGCGCATCGCGTCGATGACCCTGCCCTCTGAGCACCCTGCTGATGCCGGGGCAGCACACGTGGCGAGCAGCCCGCGGCTCATCGGGACGAGGTGCGGCGTGAAGATCAACGTGGCACCGATCTCCTGCTCCATCTCCGGTGTGTGCCGATGGGAGATCAGGCCGTACGGAACCGCATTCGAGTCGATGTTCGTGAACACGTTCGTGTCGGTCGGGACACGTCCGGCGCCCGTGATCCCGGTGAGCGTGTTGACCACGATGCCGGTGGACTCGACGAGACCGGCCGCGACGAGTGGGCGCAGCGCCAGCGTTGCCGCCGTGACGTGGCAGCCAGGCGTCGCGACGAGCGAGGCACCTTTCAACTCCGCTCGATGCAGTTCCGGCAGCCCGAACACCGCCTGCTCCAGCAGGCCGAGCTGCGTGTGCTCGAACCCGTAGAACGTCGGGTAGGCCGCTGGATCCTTCAGGCGGAATGCGGCGGACAGGTCAACCACGCAGCCGATGTTTTCGACCAGCGATGGGGCGAGTTCCATCGACGCGCCGTGAGGCAGCCCGAGGAAGACCAGATCGAGGCCGTCGACCGCCGAAGGATCGAACTCCGAGAAGACCAGATCGGGAAAGGCCACTTCTAGCGACGGATACAGGTCTGCAGCCCGACGCCCTGCCATCGAGTCGCCGGTGGCCACGACCACCTCGAAGTCCGGGTGCTGGGCGGCGAGACGCAGCAGCTCGGCGCCCGTGAATCCCGACGCCCCGACGATGCCCACCTTGATACCTGCCCCGGCCATTGCATGACCATACAGGACTACGCATGGTCATCCAACATCATTCAGTGTTCGATCACTGGCAGACTGGTGCTGATGATTCCCGGGACGCCGCCCACCAAGGGTCGCCTCCTCGTGGCGACGCCACCGCTCGAGGATGCGAACTTCGATCGAACGGTGATCTTCGTGCTCGAACACCACGACGAGGGTGCGATCGGTGTCGTGATCAACCGGCCCAGCTACGAAGCCCTTGACGAGCCGCTCGACCGGTGGATCGAGCTGCAGTCGGTGCCGTCGTCGGTGTTCTCCGGTGGACCCGTCGAGGAGTCGGCGCTGATCGCCCTCGCCGAGACCAAACGACCGATGGTCGATCACGGTGAGTACCTCTCCCCCATCGTCGGCACGATCGCGTCAGCCGACCTCACCGCCGATCCGGCGCTCGTCGCCGCCGAGGTGCGCAGCGTGCGGGTCTTCCGCGGCTACGCCGGATGGGGCCCCGGCCAACTCGAGGGCGAGATCGAGGCCGGTGCGTGGCTCGTGCTCGACTCCGAACCGGGCGACGTGTTCTCCGACGAGCCCGACGAGCTGTGGCGGACCGTCCTGCGGCGCCAGCCGGGTCGCCTCGCCTGGTTGGCCGACGCTCCGGACGACCTCAGCGCCAACTGACGCCGTTGGACGCCGGCCCCGGTCGGATGGCACGATGACCGGCCATGATCGATCTGGAACACGCTCGCAAGCGCCTCCTCGAAGAACGCGCACACCTCGAACGCCAACTCGGCGACGTCGAGCACGAGCGCAACCACGACGGCCCGATCGACATGCTCGGTGGCGACGCTGCGGCTGATACGACGATGGCGACCAGCGAGTTGAACCTCAGGTCGGGCCTGGCGCACTCGATCGCCGAGATCGACGCTGCGCTGCATCGCATCGAGCTCGGGACCTATGGCATCGACGAGGAGACCGGCGATCCGATCGACCCGGAACGACTCGACGCGATCCCAGCGGCGCGCACCAACGTCAGGTGACCTCGCGCTGTTCACGTTCCGACCACTGACCCGCAACGACTTCGCGTTGCTCGGCGAGTGGCTGGCCGCGCCACACGTGCGCCAATGGTGGAACCACGACCCGTCAGTCGACGCCCTCGAACGCGACTTCGGCGATGCGGTCGACGGAGCCGAGCCGGGCGAGGACTGGATTGCCGAACTCGGTGGCCGGCCGATCGGTCTGGTGCAGTACAGCCGGTTCAGCGACTACCCGGACTACACCCTCGAGATGGCTCCGGTGTACCCGGTCGGCGACGGGGTGGCATCGATCGACTACCTGGTCGGCGAGCAGGACATGATCGGCAGGGGCGTGGGGAGCGCCATGATCTCGGCGTTCGTGGAGTTCGTGTGGACCAATGACCCGTCGACGAATTCGCTGGTGGTGCCGGTCAACTCGGCCAACGAACGGTCGTGGCGGGCCCTGTTGCGATCCGGCTTCCGCGTGGTCGCCCGAGGTGAACTGGACCCGGACAACCCGATCCACGACCGTTGGCACGAGGTGTTGCGCATCGACCGGCCGGTCGGCGGGTCGAAGGTCGCCGGGTCGTAGGTTGGCAGGATGACCGCCGACTGGATTCGACCGATCGTCCACTTCGAGATCCTCGCCCGCGATCCAAACGTGCAACGGCGGTTCTACGGCGAACTGTTCAACTGGCCGTTCGACGACGGCCCGATCATGAACGTGCCGAGCGGACTCGGCGGGCCGGAGCCCGGCCCCGCCGGACACATGCGCCAGAGCGACCGGGCGGGCTTCGCTCTCTACATCCAGGTGCGCCATCTGTCGGAATCGCTGCAGCGTGTGCCCGATCTCGGCGGCACGGTCGTGTCCGAGCCGTTCGACGTTCCCGGCGGCCCGACGATCGCTGCGATCGAGGACCCGGAAGGCAACCCTCTCGTACTGGTCCAGCAGTAGCCGAGGGATCAGTCGGCGCCGCGGAAGCGCTCGACGACCGTATCGGTCACCAACGCAGCGAATTCGCTGCC
>DATKXG010000221.1:0-2958 GCA_035529175.1 Ilumatobacteraceae bacterium | reverse complement strand
GCGCGACGGGCCGACGCGAGTTCGTGCAGTCGATGCATCACCGCATGGGCGGACACAACGGCGTCGCCGTCATCGATCTCGACGGGCTCCCCGGCGCCGGCGACGGACCCCTCGACAGCGCCTTCGAGCACGAAACCGATCAGGTCGTCGGTGTGGGCAAGGGTTCGTTCGAGGTCGTCGCTGCTCCAACGTGATCCATCGAAACCGCAGTCCGTGCAGGTGCGTGTGCTCACGGTCGATCCTTCACGTTGATGGTGCCGGTGGCGTCGAGTGTGACTTCGAGGTGCCGAACCCACTCCGGCCGACTCGTCGGATGATCGGACCGACGGTGACATCCACGACTCTCGGTACGTGCCGACGCGGCCGCCACCATTGCGGAGGCGACCGTGAGGATGTTCGTCGCCTCCCACGTCCGACGCGACGGCTCGATGCGGGGCACCGCTTCCTCGTCGATCTCGGAAGCAACGACGCGTTTCGCCGAACTCATGTGGCGGGCAATCGATCCGAGCGCGCCGGAGGCCGACGACAACGACAGTTCGTCGCGCACCACGCCGACGTGGCGCGACATCACCGCTCGAACCTCGCGCAGGCGGGCAGGGTCGAGCAGGCGGTGATCGAGAGGATCATCGACATCGATGTCCACGGGCACTCGATCGGGTACCTCCCACGCCAGGTCGCGGCCCACCCAGGTGCCGGAGACGACCGATTCGGTGAGGCTGTTCGACGCCAGCCGGTTCGCGCCGTGCACCCCCGTCGCCGATACCTCGCCAACGGCGAAGAGACCGCGAAGTGCGGTGCGGCCATCGAGCCCGGCGCGGATTCCTCCACAGGCATAGTGCGCCGCCGGGGCCACGGGAATTCGATCGACGGCCGGGTCGAGGCCGATCTCGCGACACGCCTCGGTAATCGACGGGAACCGCTCGTAGAACCGTTCACCCATGTGGGTCGCGTCGAGATACACGTGATCGTCGACGCCACCCGGCGCTTCGGCCATCCGGCGGCTGATCGCTGCGGCGACGACGTCACGCGGTGCCAGGTCTTCGAGCGGGTGGACGCCGACCATCACGCGTTCACCAGCCGCGTCGAACAGGATGGCCCCCTCGCCGCGGACGGCCTCGGACACCAGCGCCTGCTGGCCGAGCGCATCGGGGCCTCGCCACATCACGGTCGGGTGGAACTGGACGAACTCGACGTCGGTGACGGGAAGACCGGCACGCAACGCCATCGCCACGCCATCGCCGGTGACGGCCGGCGGATTCGATGTCGACGCGAACACCTGGCCGTAGCCACCCGAGGCGATGACCACCGCCCGAGCCGTGACGATGCCGACCGATGCGAGGATGCCGTGCTCGTCGGTCTTGCCGATCCGGACACCGACGACCTGCGGTTCGCCATCAGCGGTCGCGCCCATCACGAGGTCGAGCGCGAACGCGTGCCCCATCACCTCGACGCCGGCACCGATGGCCGATTCGTCGAGCGTTCGCTGCACCTCCGCACCCGACCGATCGCCGCCGGAGTGCACGATCCGGTTGTGGCTGTGACCGCCCTCACGAGTGAGGGCGATGTCGGTGCCTCCCTGCTCGGGGTCGAACGCTGCTCCGAGCCGCATGAGATAGCGGATGGACTTGGGCGCCTCGGCGACCAGTTCGCGCACGACGTCCTCGTCGCACAGGCCTGCGCCGGCTTCGAGCGTGTCGCGAACGTGATCCTCGATGGTGTCACTGGGATCCAGCACGCCGGCGAGACCACCTTGGGCCCACTGTGTCGAACCCGCCGACAGGATGTCCTTGGTGACCACGAGCACGCTGCGCACGGGTCGAACGGCCAGCGCCGCTGACAACCCCGCGGCACCGGAGCCCAGCACCACGACGTCGACATCGCGTTCCCATGTCGCCGGCGGTGCCGCCAACCTCCTCGGCAACGTCACGTCACTCGCCGGTGGTGGATGGGGTGCCGATGGCGATCATGCGCTCGACCGATCGACGGGCACGATCTGCGATCTCACGGTCGACGAACACCTCGTCGGTGCCGTCACGCAGCGAGCGCAGGAGTTTCGCCGGCGTGATCATCTTCATGTACTTGCACACCGCGGCCCGATTGACCGGTACGAACTCGGTGGTCGCGTTCACCTTCTGCAGCTGGTGGATCATCCCGGTCTCCGTCGCCACGAGCACCTTCGATGCCGTGGTCGCCCGGGCCGCATCGACCATGCCCCCCGTCGACAGGATCTTCGTGCTCGTCTCGGGGACCACGCCTGCACCCACGAGGTAGAGCGCGCTCGTCGCGCAGCCGCACTCGGGGTGCACGAACAGCTCGGCGTCCGGCGCGGCGGCGACCTGCGCCTTGAGGTCGGCACCGTTGATGCCGGCATGCACATGACACTCGCCCAACCAGATGTGCATGTTGTCGCGGCCGGTGATCCGCTGCACGTGAGCACCGAGGAACTGGTCGGGGCAGAACAGGACCTCGGTGTCGCGGGGGATCGACTCGACGACCTCGACCGCATTCGACGACGTACAGCAGATGTCGGTCTCGGCCTTCACCTCGGCAGTGGTGTTGACGTAGCTCACGACCACCGCGCCCGGGTGCTCCGCCTTCCACGCACGCAACTGGCGGGCGTCGATCGTCTCGGCCAGGCTGCAGCCCGCCGCCGCGTCGGGGATCAGCACCGTCTTGTCGTACGCGAGGATCTTCGCCGATTCGGCCATGAAGTGCACACCGCAGAACACGATCGTCGACTCCTCGACCTCTGCGGCCAGACGCGAGAGGCCGAGCGAGTCACCGACGTGATGGGCAATGTCCTGGATCTCGGGCACCTGGTAGTTGTGCGCCAGGATCACCGCATCGCGTTCCTTCGCCAGCGCAAGCACCTGCTCCTGCCAGTCGCTCGGCAACACCTCGACGTTGACGGCCGTGTCGGTCACTCCGCCAGCGTACGCAGATCGGCTTCGGCTGCGA
>DATKXG010000220.1:0-24423 GCA_035529175.1 Ilumatobacteraceae bacterium | reverse complement strand
CCCGTTGACGATCCACCACATGCAGATCGACCTCGAGGTCGCATTCCCCACGCTGGAGATCGTCGGTGCCACCGTCGGGATCGAGGTGCATCCGCACACGACGTGCACGAACATCGAACCGCACTACGACAAGCTCGTCGGATTGTCGATCGCCCGCGGGTTCACCCACAAGGTACGCGAGCTGTTCGGCGGCCCACGAGGTTGCACCCACACCACGGCCCTGCTGCAGGCGATGGCCCCGGTGGCGATCCAGTGCATGTGGTCGATGCGTGCCTCGCAGGCCAAGCGCGGTGGCGGAATGGCGCAGGAGCCGTCGCCCGAACAGCGCGAGATGGCATGGAAGTTCAACCTGAACACGTGCCACGTGTGGGCCGAGGACGGCGATCAGGTGCGTCAGATGCAGGCGGGCGGCGACTTCGAACCGCCGATCTGGGCCGCCGAACGGATGGTCGAGCTCGGGCTGAAGCCCGAGGCCTGGCGCGAGCGGATGCAGGGCTGAAGGGGACGGATTCGTGGTCACCGTCGTCGAGTGTGCGGAATTCGGGCCGATCGAGGATCTGCGTGTCGTCGAGCGCGAACCGCAACCGTTGCAGCCGGGCCAGGTTCGCCTCGCCGTGTCGGCCGCCGGTGTCAACTTCGTGGATGGTCTGCTCGTCGAGGGCCGCTACCAGATCAAGCCGCCGTTGCCGTTCGTGCCGGGCGGAGAAGTCGTCGGTCGGATCACCGAGCTCGGCGACCGCGTCGACGGTGTCTCGGTGGGGGACCGGATGTTCGCGAGCATCGGCTTCGGTGGATTCGCGAGCGAGGTCGTCGTGTCGCCGAGGCAGCTCGTGGCGATTCCAGAATCGCTGACCGACGGCCAGGCGGCAACGTTCATGCAGAGCTACATGACCGGCTGGTACGCGCTCCGAGTCCGTGCCCGCGTGTCGGCCGGCGACACGATGCTCGTGCTCGGCGCCGGCAGTGGCGTGGGGCTGGCGGCGGTCGACATCGGCGCAGCCCTCGGGCTCCGGGTGATCGCCGCAGCGTCGACGCCCGAGAAGCGGGCGCTCGCCGAGTCGCGCGGGGCGATGGCAACCATCGACAACTCGACGCTGGATGCGGCGGGGATCAAGGACGCCGCCAAGGCGTTCGCCGCCACGTTCGACGACCGTGCCGATCGTGGCGGTGTCGACCTCGTCTACGACCCCGTCGGTGGCGAGGTTGGCGAGGTCGCGCTGCGGGCGCTCGGTGAGGACGGCCAGTACATCGTGATCGGCTTCGTCGCCGGGATTCCCAGACTCGCCGCCAACCAGGTGCTGCTGCGCAACCGTCGCGTGACCGGTGTCGACTGGGGCGCATGGGTGGGACGTCACCAGGACGAGAACCGGGCCCTGCTCGCCGAGGTCGTCGAGCGGATCGCCGCGGGTGATCTTGCCCCGGTCGAGCCCGTGTCGTACCCGCTGCACGACGCACCACGGGCACTGCGTGACCTCGCCGACCGCAAGGTGGCGGGCAAGGTCGCACTCGTTCCCAGCACCTGAATGTCGACGGTGAACCGTTGGTGGCGATCGCGGTCCGACCTGGCAGACTGTTCGCCCACATGGTGGTCATAGCTCAACAGGTAGAGCACCAGGTTGTGATCCTGGCGGTTGGGGGTTCAAGTCCCCTTGGCCACCCCATACGCAGGCGCTGAGAGGGTGTCGGGCAGGCAATCGCTCGGTACCCTCTCTCGCCGCAAGCTTCTCTAGCTCAATGGCAGAGCAGTGGACTCTTAATCCATTGGTTCTGGGTTCGAATCCCAGGGGAAGCACCGATTACATCACGGGTCAGACCCGCGATGTAATCCTGCAACCGTCACGGCGTCGGGAACACCTGGTTGATCCCCGTGAGCAACTTCACGAGCGGCACGAGGTGCGGTCCGATGACCGGCTTGCCCGTCGTGAGGATCGCGACGACGAGGTCGCGCTCGCGGTCGGCCCACGTGAACAGATTCGACATGCCGACGTGACCGAACGCCTGCGGGCGGTTCCAGCCGTACGGGCTGAACGATCCGGAGCCGAGCATGAATCCGCTCCCGTATCGAAGTGGTAGCCCGAGCATCCGGTCGATCGCGAGTTCGTCGTGCGGTGCCTCGAGCGATCGTCTGACGGTCTCCTCGTCGAAGACCCTCGTCCCCTCGAACGACCCACCGTCCATGATGCACTGGTAGAGGACGGCGACGTCGCGGGCGGTGACGATGACGTTCGCCGAGGGAACGACGGCACCGAGGAAGCGCGGGTCGTTCGACATTCGCAGCACCTCGCTCCACGGCTTGCCGAGCACCCGCTTCATGAAGAGGTTCGTCACGGGTCCGATCGGTGCGCCGGTCTCGACGTTCTGCGCCACCCGGTCGACGTCCTCGGGCGCGACGCCGTAGTCCATCCAGCCGAGCCCGAGCGGTGTTTTGATCTCGGTTGCGAGTACGTCCCGCAGGCTGCGGCCGGCCGCGCGCCGGGTGACGGCTTCCATGATGAGCCCGCCGGTGACCGCGTGGTACTCCGGCATGGCACCGGCACGCGTGCTCGGCCGCAACCCGCAGACGATCCGTTCGAGCTGGTCCGGGTCGCTCAACACGTCGAGATCGAACGCCTCGGCCGGCATCGTGGCGATCCCGGAGCGGTGGGTCAAGACGTGTCGGATCGTGATGCGTTCCTTACCGTGCCGTTCGAAGCCGGGGAGGTGCGCTGCGACCTCGTCGTCGAGTCGGAGCGAGCCGGCCTCCTCGAGCTTGTGCATGACCATCCCGGTGACCGCCTTCGCGGCCGAGAAGAGATTGATCGGCGTGTCCAGTCCGAGCGGGACCGCTCGGCGGCGATCGAACCGCTGCCCTGGCACGACACCGCGCGCATTGCCGATTGCACGATCGAGCACGACCTCGCCGCCCTGACGGATGCAGATCTGGATTCCCGGATGCATCCCGGTGCGGTAGACGTCCTGGACGAGCGCCCAGATGGCGTCGGATCTGTCGCCTGCGCCGGACTCCTCGCCGTACTGGGTGACGATTTCGAGATCGGTCGGCGTCGGACAGCGTCGGGTCACGAGACCGACGGCGGTGTCGATTCCGGGCAGTGCCATTCGCGTCATCTGCGCAGCAGGTCCTTGGCGATCGCGGTGATCTGGATCTCGTCGGTGCCCGCGTAGATCTGCAGCACCTTGGCGTCGCGGGCGAGTTGCTCCACCCGGAACTCGCTCATGTAGCCGTTGCCGCCGAAGAGCTGCACCGCTTCGAGCGCGACCTCGGTCGCTGCGCGGGCTGAATACAGCTTCATCGCCGAGGCCTCGGCCAGGGTCATCGTCTGGCCGGCGGCGCCCATCTCCATCGTCCGGAACACCAGGTTCTGCACGTTGAGGCGTGCGACCTCCATCCGGGCGAGCTTGTCCTGGATCAGCTGGAACTCGCCGATCGGCTTGCCGAACTGCACCCGGTCCTTCGCGTACTGCACGCTCAGCTGGAGGCACTCCTCGATGATCCCGAGTGCCATCGCCGCCACACCGGAGCGTTCCTGCTGGAACGTCGCCTTCGCTCCGTCACGCCCGCCCGCGGGCAGGTCCTCGGTCTCGCCGATCAGCCGATCGCGACCCACACGGACGTCGTCGAGGAACAGCTCGCCGGTGGGGGAGGAGTGCATGCCCATCTTGCGGAGTGGCTTGGACTGCTCGAAGCCCGGCATGCCGCGATCGAGTACGAACGACAGCACCTTGCGCTGATCGGGCGGCGACTCGCCGTCGTCGAGCTTGCAGATGAACACCGTCGTGTCGGCGTAGGGGCCGTTCGTGATGAAGGTCTTCGACCCGTTCAGGATGTACTCGTCGCCATCGCGTCGTGCCGTGGAGCGCATCGACCCGAAGGCATCGGAGCCGCTGCCGGGTTCGGTGATCGCCCACGCGCCGATCTTGTCCATCGTGAGCAGGTCGAGCGCCCATCGCTCCTTCTGGGCGATCGTGCCCTTCGACATGATCGCTGCGGAGGTCAGCCCCATCGACACGCCCATTGCCGTGACCATCCCGGGGCAGACCCGACACAGCTCGATGATCGGGATCAGCGACATCCCTCCGCCGTCGCCGCCGGCCTTGCGTTCCGGCACCTCCTCGCCCGCTTCGATCGCCCGTTCGCGCTCGATGTTCTTCTTGAAGCTCTCGCGCGCCATGGCGTCCATCCCGAACGTCGCGAACAGCTTGCGGAGGATGTCGTACGGGGGCAGGTCGCCGTGTTCGAGTTCGTCGACGTTCGGGCGAATCTCGTCATCGACGAACCGCTTCACCGCGTCGCGGATCATCTGGTGCTCGTCACTCCACTGGAACATCGTGTGCCCTCCTCGGGTCTCGAACCGTCGACGCGATCGTACGGATCGCGACGCTCATCAGGAAACGCGCCGGCTTCTCGTGAACTCGTGCGGGAATGGGTCCCGCAGGAGTTCACGAGAATGGGCAGAGTCGGACGGATCACTACGATCGGCGCATGTCACCGTCCGAGACCGTCACCGCCTTCATCGAAGCCATCGAGCGCAAGGACGTCGCTGGCGCTGCTGCATTGGCCTCGCCGTCGATCTCCTACGAGAACATGCCGATGCAGCCGATCGTGGGGCGCGACGCGATGGCCGCGACGCTCGAGATGTTCCTGGGCAATGCGAACGAGGTCGACTGGGTGATCGTGCGCCAACACGAGGTCGGCAAGGTGGTGTTCAACGAGCGCATCGACCGGTTCCAGATCGGTGACGGCTGGCTCGAGCTGCCGCTCGCCGGTGTGTTCGAGGTCGACGACGACGGCCTGATCACGCTGTGGCGCGATTACTTCGATCTGGCCAGCTATCAGCGCCAGCTCGCGGAACTCACCGGCTCCTGACGGCCACCCGAGCGTCGTGCAATTCCATGCGGACTCGGTTTCGACTGCCGCGACCAGATCCGTCGGGAAGCGCGCGGAGTCGCCTGGGCGTGCGGTTCAGCGGCTCCAGCTGCGCTCGTCGCGGTACCGGCCGACGTTGAGCGGCGTCGAGTGCTGGCGTCGCTCGCGGCGGCTGCTCGTGCCGAACACGATGAGGGCGGCGACCACGAAGCACGCGACGGCCAACAGCAGCGTCAAGTTCCGGTGATGGTTGGCGAGACGGGCGAACACCCCCATCCATGGGTCGTCGGAGAACGCCGGCAGCACGAGCAGGGGCACGAGATAGCCGAAGACCACCAGTGAAGCTGCCGTGCCCGCGAAGAAGACGCCGAGCGCGAACGTGCCCTCGCCGCGTTCGGGGCGAAGGAACATTCCGGCGATCGCGACCAGAACTCCGAGGCCGAGTGAGCCCAGCGCGATCCAGCCGAGCCATCTGTCGAGGAACGCCATCGAGCCGACTCGTTGCACCGGCAGGGTGAGGGGAGCCGCCTCGCCGACCAGCTCGTTGCGCACGATGTTGACCTGTTCCTGCGCGGAGATCACGACGCGATCGTCGGTCGCGCCGATGAGGCGGCCGTGCGCATCGCCGATGAAGCCGCTCATCAACGCGGCCCCTTCGGGGATGCGCGCGATCTGTTCGATGAACTCGCGCAACTCGGCCGGCGACTGGCCGAGCACCGGGGCGTCTGCACCGGCGACGATGGTCGCGACCTGTCCTCTGATCTCCTCGTCGCCGAGGACCGAGTGCGCCACTGCGGAGTCGTTCGAGGGCGTGAACGCCACGCGCTGCAGCCACCAGACGCCGGCGGAGAGCGCGATCAGAACGGCGGCAGCGATCAACATCAGGCCCCCGAGTGATCTGCGCATTTTGAGAGTCTGACAAATCTCGCGCGTAACCTTGAATCGTGAAGCGACCCGGACTTCTCCGCATGTTCCTTCGTGGCGCATTTCGGCACTGCGCCTGGTGCGGTGGTCGAGGCGCATTCTTCGTCGGATGGTTCAAGAAGGCCGAGTGTTGCCAGTCGTGCGGGCTCAAGTGGCGGCGCGACGACGTCGGCTACGAACTCGGTGCGGCGGCGATGACGGCGATCATCACGTTCGGTCCGCTGATGCTGATCCTCGGCGGCATGGTCGCGGTCACCTGGCCCGAGGTGAACGTCGTGCCGATGTTCATCGTGCTCGCGGTACTGGCCGTCGTGCTGCCGTTCTTCACCTACGGACCTGCGTACTGCATGTGGCAGGCGATCGACATCCTGCTGCGTCCCCCGGAACCCGACGACTTCGAGATCGTCGGCGACATCACGCCGGATGCGGACGCCGCCGTCGATTCGACCTCGGATTCGACCTCCGACCTGGGCGACTGAGTTCCCTTCTCGTTTGCGTCGCGTTCCGGGTGCGGCATCCCACCGGAAGTTCGACGCGAACGATGACGGCCCGGGTCGATGGGCGTTCGCCCGAGTGATCCTTGACCGAACGACTGTTCGTTGATTACAGTGCTGTCATTCGGGTGCACGAGCGGCCCGATCGACCAGTCCGATCAACTCTGTGACACCCCCTCTCTACGGTGCACATCACCAACCGCACCGGGTTCGCCCGCCGCACGAAAGCGAGACACGACATGAGCAACGACCGCGACAAGGCACTCGAGATGGCGCTGGCCCAGATCGACAAGCAGTTCGGCAAGGGCGCCATCATGAAGATGGGCGAGCGGACCAACCTCGACATCGAGGTGGTGTCGACCGGTGCGCTGTCACTCGACCTGGCACTCGGCGTCGGCGGCCTGCCCCGCGGCCGTGTCGTCGAGATCTACGGCCCGGAGTCGTCGGGTAAGTCAACCCTCGCCATGCACGTCGTGGCCGAAGCGCAGCGCAACGGCGGTGTGTGCGCCTACATCGACGCCGAACACGCGATGGATCCGATCTACGCCCGGGCGATCGGGGTCGACGTCGACCAGTTGCTGATCTCTCAGCCAGATACCGGCGAGCAGGCGCTCGAGATCGCCGACATGCTCACCCGCTCGGGTGCGATCGACGTGTTGGTGATCGACTCCGTCGCCGCGCTCACCCCACGCGCCGAGATCGAAGGCGAGATGGGTGACACCCACGTCGGCCTCCAGGCCCGCTTGATGAGCCAGGCGCTGCGCAAGCTCACCGGCAACCTGCACAAGACCGGCACCATCGCCATCTTCATCAACCAGCTCCGCGAGAAGATCGGCGTGATGTTCGGGTCCCCCGAGACCACCCCGGGCGGCCGGGCGTTGAAGTTCTACTCGTCGGTTCGCCTCGACATCCGCCGCATCGAGTCGTTGAAGGACGGCGCCGAAGTGGTCGGTAACCGCACCCGGGTCAAGGTCGTCAAGAACAAGGTGTCGCCACCGTTCCGTCAAGCCGAGTTCGACATCATGTACGGCCAGGGCATCAGCCGTGAGGGCTCGTTGATCGACATGTCGGTCGACCTGGGCATCGTCAAGAAGTCCGGCGCCTGGTTCACCTATGAGGGTGAACAGCTCGGTCAGGGTCGCGAGAAGGCCAAGGAGTACCTCAAGCAGAACCCCGAGGTGATGATGGAGATCAGCGACAAGGTGCTCACCGCCGCCGGTCTCAAGAAGAGCGACGACCCCGAGGTGGCCGACGTCGCCGACCTCGCCGAGGAGTTCACCGAAGCCGACGAGGCTCCGATCGATCTCTCCTGAACCCGATCGGGCTGCGCGCGACGCGGACGGGTTCGGTCATGATGGGGTCCCACCGGAGGAGCCCCACATGACCGTTCCCAACCGCATCTCGATCATCACGCTCGGCGTCGCCGACCTCGCTGCGTCGACCGCGTTCTACGAGTCACTCGGCTGGACGAGATCGAGGGCCTCGATGCCCACCATCACGTTCTTCGAGCTGCAGGGCTCGGTGTTCGGTCTCTACGAATGGTCGGCGCTCGCCGACGATGCCAAGGTGCCGCCCGAGGGCAGCGGTTTCCGCGGCGTCACCCTGGCGATGAACCTGGCGTCGACCGACGAGGTCGATGACGTGTTCGCCGAGTGGATCGCCGCCGGTGCCGCTTCGGTCGTCGAGCCGCACACGGCGTTCTGGGGCGGCTATTCGTCGTACGTCGCCGACCCCGACGGTCATCTGTGGGAACTCGCCCACAACCCGTATGCCCGACTCGACGACGACGGCCGTCTCGTCATGGGCGGCGCCTGAGCGCGCGAGTGCGACAGGCTCAGCTGTTGAACTCGTAGCCGCCGGGCTTGAAGATCATCAGGTAGAGCGACACCACCAGGATCAGGTGCGTGATGCCGATCCCGGCCGCCATGATCTTGCGCGTATCGTCGCCGGTCTCGGTGAGCGCCGGGCGGATCATGAACCAGCTGATCGCCAGTGCGGCGAGCCACAACACGATGGTCGAGGTGATGAACGGTGTGCCGGCGAGACTGATCTTGCCGACGCCGGCCATCCCCATGCCGGCGACCCACAGGAGCACGAGCGCCGGGAACACCAGGCGCATGTGCAGGCGGGCAACCTCGGCGCTCGCTCCGGCGCGCTGCAGCCGCGGGTACAGGAACAACGGCCCGAACGCGGCGATCGCCGCCAGCACGTGCACGAAGTAGAGGATCCGGTACAGGTCGTTGTTCTCGGGGACGAGGATGGCAAGCACGGGCGGCGATGCTACCGCCGAGCCGGTCGCTGGGGACCTCCGTGATGCCGGTTGGCTCAGCCGGGTACGGTTCGATGATCAGCCACACGAAATGGTGCCGGTATGGGCTCGAGTCGTGTCCGTGTCGGCTGCTGGCATGGTCCCCGATCCGGTGATCGAGGACAACTCACCTCGTCCGGAGCCGGGAACGATCTGCCACGTTCCGGCGAACTGCCCGGACTCCCAGCCGAGGAATCGGAGTTGCTCGGCGATCATGAACTCGCCCGAGCCGCATCCTGCGACCTCAGCCTTCACGAGGTACGTGCCGTTGAACGTGGCGGTGATGTCGGCCCTGGCATCGTTCTCGTCGGCGGCGGTGCCCTGATTCGCGAGCATGGCCCACAGCGCGGTGCCGGTGATGTCGCCCGTGAGCGTCGCTTCACCCTCGAATGTGCGAATGCATCTGCCGGCCCCTTCGGCCCATTCGTAGACCGTGGACGTCTCGATGCACGACTGTGACTTGCTCGCCCCCAGCGATGGCCACTGCGTGTCGAAGTTCACTGCCGTTCCGGCGGCCGGTGAGATGTCGTCGGACGGCGATTCGGCAAGCGGCGTGGAGTCGTCGCGCGTCACGTTGAGAGCGAAGATTCCTCCGACAAGTATCAGCACGCCCGCAGCGGCGAGCCACCACCGACGCGCAGTCCTCGTGTCCGTGTCGGGGTTCTGTTCCAGTGTGGTCATGATCATCGTCTCCAATCGGTGTTTCGAATGCGCTCCCGGTCGAGCGTGCGGGCTGTCCTGCGGGAACAACTCGTCGAGCAGCGCCTGTTCGAGGCGGTGCTCGAACTCGGCTCGGGGCCTGACGGCGAAGTCTCGGGAGTCAGCCATCGGCGTGGCTCGCCTTCTGTCGTCGGAGCTCGGCCCGCGCCCGCGCCAGCAGTGAATTCGTCGACGTGACGTTGCGGCCGATCTCGCCGGCGATCACGGGAACGGGCAAGTCCTCGACGTAGCGCATCAGCAGCACCAGCCGGTGCATCGGTGCCAGGTCCGCCAGGGTTGCGAGCACGTCGGTCTGTTCGGGCAGCTCGTCGGTGTCCTCGGTGAGCGGGCGCAGCAACGCGAGTTTTGCCGTGTGTCGACGCTCGCGCCTGGCCCAGTCGATGAATCTGGACCGGGCCACCGAGAGCAACCACCGCGGGTCGGCGCAGCTCGTATGACCGCACGACAACTCCCGAACGAGCGCGAACCACGTGTCCTGCGTGAGGTCCTCGGCGAGCGCTCGATCTCCGGCGCAGAGGCGCGTGAGGTAGCCATACACGGTCGGAAGGTTCGACCGGTAGAAGCCGCTGAACCATTCCGCCGAGATGATGTCGGGCTCGGTGCCCTCGATCGATCGTGCGGCCATATCTCTCCAACGAACGGTGACCAGAACTTTCGTCGGTCCATTCGAATTCTCTCACGGCGCCAGCGCTGCCGGCGCGTGAGGAATCGGCAACTCGCGGAGATCGTGTGTTCTCGGTACCCTGGCGGAATGCCTGAGCCGGGGCCCTCTGACGACGCACCGACGTCTCTTGCTGCGTCGTCCCGCAGCTACATCGTGCGCACCTACGGCTGCCAGATGAACGAGCACGACTCCGAGCGCATCTCCGGCCTCCTCGAGGCCGACGGCCTCGTGCGCGCCGAGAGCGAGGCCGACGCCGACGTCGTCGTGCTCAACACCTGCTGCATCCGCGAGAACGCCGACAACAAGCTGTACGGCAACCTGGGTCACCTCAAGACGTGGAAGGGTGAACGCGAGGGCCGCCAGATCGTCGTGTCGGGCTGCCTCGCCCAGAAGGACCAGGAGCTCGTGGCGAAGCGAGCCGGGCACGTCGATGTGGTGATGGGCACCCACAACGTGCATCGGGCCGCCGAACTGCTCTCGGAGGCCCGCACCGCCGACCGCCCGATCACCGAGATCCTCACCGAAGCCGTCATCGACGACCAGGCGCTGTTCCCCTCCGCGCTCCCGGCGCGCCGCGAGACGTCCTACAACGCGTGGGTCACCATCCAGATCGGCTGCGACAACAACTGCGCCTTCTGCATCGTGCCGGCGGTGCGGGGGACCGAGATCAGCCGCCCCTACGACGAGATCCTCGCCGAGGTCGCCGAGCTCCGCGACGACGGCGTGACCGAGGTGACCCTGCTCGGCCAGAACGTCAACAGTTACGGCCGCGACCTGCAGGTCGCGGCCCGCCAAGCCGGCGACGACACTGCTCGTCTGCGCCCACTGTTCGCCGACCTCCTGCGCGACGTCGGGGCGGTCGACGGCATCCGCCGCGTCCGCTACACCAGCCCGCACCCCAAGGACATGCGGCCCGAGACGTTCGCCGCAATGGCAGAGACGCCTGCCGTCTGCGAGCACCTCCACTACCCGCTGCAGTCGGGCAGCGACCGCGTCCTCGCCCTGATGCACCGCGGCTACACCGCCGAGCGCTACCTCGCCCGGCTCGCCGAGGCTCGTGCGACCATCGACGATCTGGCCGTCTCGACCGACATCATCGTCGGCTTCCCCGGCGAGACCGAGGCCGACTTCGAGCAGACCCTCGCCGTCGCTGCCGAGGCCGAGTACGACTATGCCTACACCTTCGTCTTCTCGCCACGCCAGGGCACGGAGGCGGCGTCGATGGAAGCGGACTTCGTCGACCCCGCAGTCGTGGGCGAGCGGTTCGAACGGCTCCGTCTCGTGGTCGAGCGGTCAGCGCTGCGACGCCACGAGGCCCGTGTCGGCCGCGTCGAGGAGGTGCTGGTCGAGGGACCGAGCAAGCGTGACCCGTCGGTCACCAGTGGCCGCACCCGTCAGAACAAACTCGTGCACTTCGTGCCGCCCCGACCGCTGCGCACCGGCAGCTACGCGACCGTCGAGATCACCCGCGGCGCCCCCCACTTCCTCGAGGGCCAGTTCGTCGAGTTCATCTCCGAGCCGACCCACAAGCTGCGCATCCCCGTCGCCGCGCTCTGATCCACGGTGGCGAAGTAGCGTCGTGGCGATGAACGAGGCGAGTGTCGATCCGCAGCTGGCCGACTACCGCGCGAGCATCGACAACATCGACGCCGCCCTGGTCCACCTCCTCGCCGAGCGGTTCAAGATCACCAAGGCGGTCGGCCGCTACAAGGCCACCGCCGATCTCCCGGCAGCCGACGAAGCCCGCGAGCGAGTCCAGATCGACCGGCTGCGGGCGTTGGCCGAGCAGTCCGGCCTCGATCCGGTGTTCACCGAGAAGTTTCTGCGGTTCATCGTGGCCGAGGTCATCCACCACCATCAGCGCATCGCCGAGGGCGAGCAGCTCTGACCGCTCAGACGCATACCCGGGTGGCGATCGTCGGATCGACGGCCTCGGGGAAGTCGGCCGTCGCTCTCGAGGTCGCCCGGACGCTCGGCGGCGTCGAACTCGTCTCGATCGACAGCATGCAGGTGTACCGGGGGATGGACATCGGCACGGCCAAGCCGACGCTCGCCGAGCGAGCGGAGATTCCGCACCATCTGCTCGATCTGGTCGAGCCGACCGAGGAGTTCACCGTCGCGGAGTTCCGTGATGCCTACGCCGGGGCGCTGGACGAGATCGGCAGGCGCGGTCACCGCGCGTTGCTCGTCGGTGGCACCGGCCTGTACCACCGCGTCGTGATCGACGACTTCGACCTACCGGGGCAGTGGCCCGAGATCCGACGCGAGCTCGAAGCAGACGCAGACACCCAGGCCTTGTTCGAACGGCTGCGGACGCTCGATCCGGCGGCGACGATCAAGATGGAGCCCACCAACCGGCGTCGCGTCATCCGGGCGCTCGAGGTGACGGTCGGGAGCGGCCGCGCCTTCAGCTCGTTCGGCCCCGGCGTCGACGAGTATCCGAGCTCGCCGGTCACCCAGGTCGGGTTGCGCTGGCCGCGCGAGGTGATCGCCGAGCGGATCCTCCGGCGAGTGGAGCTGATGCTCGCCGAGGGTCTCGTCGAGGAGGTCCGGGCGCTCGCCCCGGTCGGGTTCTCCCGCACGGCTGCACAGGCGCTCGGCTACAAAGAAATCCTCGAGATGATCGAGGGCCGGATGAGCGAGGATGAGGCCGTTGCCATGATCGTCACCCGGACCCGTCAGTTCGCCGTCCGCCAGGAGCGATGGTTCCGTCGCGATCCCCGCGTACGCTGGATCGACGTCGAACACGATGTCGTGGCCGAGGCGGCGCCCATCGTGATCGACGCTCTCACCGCATGACCACGCTGACCCTCACCAAACACCACGGCCTGGGCAACGACTTCCTGGTCGCGTTCCACCCCGGGGTCGACGATCTCTCCGCACTGGCCCGGCGGTTGTGCGACCGGCGCCGCGGCGTCGGCGCCGACGGGCTGCTCGTCGCCGAGGCCGCCGACGGCTACGCGGCCCGCATGACGCTCTACAACGCCGACGGCTCGCGTGCCGAGATGAGCGGCAACGGCATCCGGTGCTTCGCGCAGGCGCTGGCCGAGCGGCGGGGCGACCTGTCCGATCAGCTGATCCTGACCGACGCCGGCGACCGCCTCGTCGTGCTCGAGGCCACCGAGGACCCCGCCACGATCAGGGCCCGTGTCGAGATGGGCGACGTGTCGAGCCTCGACGAGCCGACGGGCTGGGCGGCGCTCGGATGTCATCCCGACCGCCCGGTGGCGCACCTCAGCCTCGGCAACCCGCACAGCATCGTCGGGGTCGACGAGGTGGCCGTCGTCGATCTCCGTCATCTCGGAAGCCAGGTTCCCCACGTCAATCTCGAGATCGTCGAGCCCGGTCCCGAATCGAACGCGATCACCATGCGGGTCCACGAACGAGGCGCCGGCATCACCGAAGCCTGCGGGACGGGCGCCTGCGCGGCTGCCTATGCAGCCAGATCGTGGGGTCTGGTCCCCCGCGGAGCCGGCGAGGTCATCGTGCACATGGACGGTGGGGCGGCCATGGTCAGCTTCTCCGACGAGGCCCCCGAGCGGGCGATCCTGACGGGACCGGCCACGTTCATCGCCGAGATCGACGTCGAGATCAGATGAGCAACACCCCCTACAACGAGGCGCTCGCCGGCACCCTGATCGACCGGACGATCCGGGAGAAGATCGTGCTGGTCGCCGTTGCCGACCCTCGTGAAGCCGACGAGGCCGTCGATGCGAGCCTCGACGAACTGGAACTGTTGGTCGACACCGCCGGCGCCGACGTCGTGGCCCGCATGGTGCAGCGACGCGACAGTCCTGATCACACGTGGTACATCGGCAAGGGAAAGGCCGAGGAGCTCAAACAGCTCTGCCTGGCCGTCGACGCCGACACGGTCGTGTTCGACAACGAGCTGTCGCCGGGTCAGCAGTTCAATCTCGAGAAACTGCTCGGCCGAACCGCCCTCGATCGCACCGCGGTCATCCTCGACATCTTCGGACAGAACGCCCACACGCTCGAGGGCAAGGCCCAGGTCGAACTCGCACTGCTGCGTTATCGGCTGCCACGGCTGCGTCGAGGCGCGGATGCCAAGCTGTCCCAGCAGCGAGGTGGCGTCGGAGCCCGGTTCGGTGGTGGCGAGACCAAGATCGAGGTCGATCGCCGCCGCATCATGCGGCGCATCAACAAGCTCGAACGCGACCTCGATGCGCTCGCCGACACGCGCGAACTCCAACGCAAGGGACGAGGCCGCAGCGGCCTCGCGTCGGTCGCGATCGTCGGGTACACCAACGCGGGCAAGTCCTCGCTGCTCAACCGGCTCACCGACTCGGGCGTGCTCGTCGAGGACCGGCTCTTCGCAACGCTCGATCCCACGACACGACGGCTGGCGCTGCCCGGTGGCGAGCCGGTCCTGGTCTCCGACACGGTCGGGTTCATCAACCGGCTCCCGCACGGTCTGGTCGAGTCGTTCAAGGGGACGCTCGAAGTCGCCGCGCTGGCGGATTACCTGGTGCACGTGGTCGACGCCAGCGCGCCCGATCCCGAGGGTCAGATCGACGCCGTCCACGAGGTACTCACCGAGATCGACGCCATGGCGGTCCCTGAACTGCTCGTGTTCAACAAGGCCGATGTCGCGCCCGGTGTTGCCAAGCAGCTGGTCGAGGATCATTCGGGATCGGTGGCGATCTCGGCGGTGACCGGCGAGGGGATCGACATCTTCCTCCGCACCCTCGCCGATCGTCTCCGCACGCTCACCGTCGTGCACGAACTCGTCGTCCCGTACGACCGCGGCGACATCCTCGCTGCGGTGCACCGCGAGGGCGAAGTGGTGTCGGTGGCCGACGGGCCCGATGCATGGACCATCCGGGCCAGGCTGTCCGACGCCTCCGCTGGTCGTCTGTCGGAGTTCGCCTCCGAGGCGTCCACATGAGCGGCTTCGTCCCGCCCCCGTATCCGTACGACCGCCTGAACCGCCTGGCGCCGATCACCGAAGCGCATCCGGGCGGCACGGTCGACCTGTCGATCGGCACTCCCTTCGACCCGCCGCCCGCCCGGGTGATCGAGGCGCTGTCGTCGAGCGGGACCGAGCGTTCGTACCCGCCGAGCATCGGCACACCGGCCTTCCGCGAGGGTGCGCAGCGATGGATGCAGCGTCGCTTCGACGTCGCCGTACCGGTCGGGCAGATCGGCGCAACGATCGGGTCGAAGGAGTTCGTGGCGACCCTGCCGCAGTGGATGCACCTGCGAACGCCGTCACGCGACACCGTGCTGTACCCAGCGATCTCCTACCCGAGCTACGAGATGGGAGCGATCCTGGCCGGATGCCGACCCGTGCCGGTGCGGTCGTTGCCCGATGGTCGGCTCGACCTCGACTCGATCGACCCGGCCGACGCGGAACGGGCGTTGCTGCTCTGGCTGAACAGCCCCGGGAACCCGACCGGCGCGCTCGACGACCTCGACGCAGCGGCGCGCTGGGGACGAGCCCACGACGTTCCGGTGTTCTCCGACGAGTGCTACGTCGAGTTCACGTGGACCGGGCCCGGCCGCACGATCCTCGAATCCGGCCTCGACGGCGTCGTGGCGGTCCACTCGCTGTCGAAGCGGTCGAATCTCGCCGGTGTTCGTGTCGGGTTCTACGCCGGCGACGCCGAGCTCGTCGCGTACCTCCAGGAAATCCGCAAGCACGTGGGGATGATGGTGCCGGGTCCCGCACAGGCGGCGGCGCTCGCGGCACTCGATGACGACGAGCACGTCGAACTCCAGCGCACGCGCTACCGGGGCCGCCTCGAGCTCCTCGCGTCGGTGCTGTCGGACTGGTCGGGCGACACCGTTGCGCTGCCTGACGGCGCGTTCTACCTCTGGATTCCCGTCGACGACGGGTGGGCCTACACCGAGCGACTCGCCCGCGACGGGGGAGCGCTGGTCAGCCCGGGCGAGTTCTACGGGCCCGATGGTGCCCGTTTCGTCCGTGTCGCCGTGGTACAACCAGACAACCGAATCCAGCTCGTAGCCGATCGCCTCGCAGCCGCGCGAGGGTGAACCGAATGCGGACCCACTTCACGAACCATCCGGAGAACGCAGCGCAGAAAGCTCGTCGATGACCGAGCGCGCCGGTCGCCGTGGTTGGATGCTCGCCCTCGGGGTGCTCGTCATCGTGGGCGCCCTGGGTGTGGCCATCGCGATGTGGACCGCAGGCACCAACCGCGAGGCCGACAACGTCGCCGGCTTCGCCCGAGCACCTGTCGGCTGCGACACGACGCTCGACTTCGAATCGACCGGCACGTTCTTGCTCTACGTCGAGACCACCGGACGGTTCGGTGAACTCGCGGGGGCCTGCGACGTGCCGCCGCAATACGACCGCAACGCAGACGACGTGCCCGTCGTCGAGGTCACCCTGCGCGACCCGGATGGTGACGTGATCGACCTCGACGAGTCGAGTGCGGTCGACTACGACATCGACGGCTTCGTCGGAACATCGATCGGCGAGGTGCAGATCGAGTCCGAGGGCGACCATGTACTCACGGTGGCACCCGTGGGTGGCGACACGTTCGCCGTGGCGGTCGGCCGACCACCCGATCAGGGCGTTGTACTGCTGCGCGGAGGTGCGCTGGCGGCCGCGATCGGCGGGTTGTTGCTCGGCGGGCTCCTGCTGGTGCTCGGGAGCCGCCGCCCGCCCGTCACGCCAGCACCGGCCGCGCCGTGGACTCCCGATGGAGGGGGTTGGCCGTCGAGCCCGCCCGGGTTCCCGGTTCCGCCGCCGACGACCGGGGCCACCGGACCCGCAGGCCCGCCCATCACTCCACGCCCGCCCTCCTCGCCGTCGGCACCGCCGGCCGCGCCGACCCCGCAAGGTCTGCCGCCGTCGCCGTGGGGTCCGCCGCCGGCTCAGTAGCGGCGCATCACCGTGACGACCTTGCCGTAGATCTCGACCTCGTCGGCCGTGAACCGCATCGGCTCCATCGTGGCGTTCGCGGGGGTGAGGGTGACCTCGGCTCCGGAACGGCTGTAGGTCTTGATCGTCGCCTCGCCGCCGGGGATGCCGGCGACGACGATGTCGCCGTTGTTCGGGTTGGTGATCTGGGTGGCGACCACGAAATCGCCGTCGAGGATGCCGAGTTCGATCATCGACTCGCCGCGGACGCGCAGCATGAAGAGCTCGCCGTCGCCGGTGAAGTCCACCGGCACGGGGAGGAGTTCCTCGACGTTCTCCTCGGCCAGCACATCGGTGCCTGCCGCAACATCGCCGAGCAACGGAACGTGGCGCACCGGACGCCGCTCCATCATGGCGCCGCTGTTGACGTCGTAGCGGACCTCGATGGCACGCGGCTTGGTCGGGTCGCGGCGGAGATAGCCGAGCCGCTGCAGCGTGTTGAGATGGCTGTGGACCGTGGACGGTGAGGTCAGCCCGACCGCGTCGCCGATCTCGCGCACCGAGGGCGGGTAGCCACGTTCGCGGATCTGTTGTTCGATGAACTCGAGAATGTCTCGCTGACGCGTACTGATCGTGGGAGCCATGCGAACAGCGTACTGATCGGATGCTCCCGGGTCAAACATCTGTACCCGGAACGAACGTTCGAGAAATCTGCCGTCCGGGGTTGACAGCGGCCTGCGGGGGCTGCTTCACTGGCGAACAGTCGTTCGAACGAACAGGTGTTTCTCTTCACCCTCTCGATCGAACGAACAGAGAACACGACGAACATCCGCACGATCTACACGGAGCATCCGATGACCGCCACCCTGTATCCCTCGGACCTGTACCCCTCGGAGACCCACGCCAACTACGCGCTCCGTCGCGCCGTGGCGGCTGCGCTCGTGGTGATCGTGCTCGCCCTGGTGGCGATCGCGGCGTCCTCGTCCATCGGTGCGCTGCTCGATGTCGACGGGCGGCCTGCCGTGGCCGCTGACGTCGCCGCTGCGCCGATCGTGCGCATCCATGTCGCACAGCCTGGTGACACGCTGTGGTCGATCGCCGAGCAGTATCGCGGCGATGTCGGCCAGGGCCGATTCGTCGATGCGCTCATCTCGGTCAACGGCGGCATCGCCATCCAGGCCGGGCAGGCAATCCGCCTGCCGTAATCGGCCTGCCCCAGATCGCGTGTCGTCGTCGGGCCGTCCTGCCGGGGCCCGGCGACGACCGCGCAGTATCCTTCGGGACGTGTTCTGCCCCGCCTGTCGTGCCGATGACACCAAGGTCGTCGACTCCCGAGTCGCCGAGGAGGGCACCGCGATCCGGCGACGCCGTGAATGTCTCGCCTGTGCGCAGCGCTTCACCACGTTCGAGCGGGTCGATCACGCCCCGCTCTCGGTGACCAAGTCGCACGGGGGGCGCGAGCCGTTCGACCGCAAGAAGCTGATCGGTGGGCTGAGCGCAGCGACCAAGGGCCGCAACGTCTCGGACGAGCGACTCGAGGCCATCGCCACCTTGGTCGAGGATTCGATGCGGCTGCTCGGCTCGACCGTCACGAGCGCCAACGTGGGCCTGGCGGTGCTCGATCAGCTGAGGACCGTCGACGAGGTCGCCTACCTGCGCTTTGCGAGCGTGTACAAGGACTTCGACGCAGCCGCCGACTTCCATCGCGAACTGGCGCTGCTCGAGAAGTCAGTCTCGACGCCGTAGCCAGCGGGTGTACACGAACGACTCGTCGTCGATGAGGAGCTGCGCGACGTCGTAGCGGTGGGCGTGAGCCGGTGATCCGGATGTCAGCCGGGGACCGGGGCCACCGAATGCGGCCGGCGACGTGGTGAGGTTGATTTCGTCGATCAGGTCCTCCTCGAAGAATGCCCCGTTGAGTGCTGCGCCGCCTTCGACCTGGACATAGCCGGCGGCGCCGACGAACCCAGCGAGCGCACCGACGGCGCCGGCCAGGTCGATTCCGGCGGTCCCCACGCGGAGCACATCGATCCCGTCCGGCACGTCGGCCGCCCCGGTTTCGCTGCTGATCACGAACCCGGCGCCGGAGGTGAACAGTGCGCTGTCGTAGTCGAGTCGTCCGCTCCGGCTGACGACGCCGATCCGTTGGCCCGCCTTGCGCGGCGCGCCGTACCCTTCGTCACGGACCGTTCCCGCACCGACGATGATCACGTCAGCGAGATGCCGGAGCCTGTTGAGTACGGCGGAATCCGTCGGGCTCGACAGCTTGGCTGACGTTCCGTCGACCGCGGTGGAGCCGTCGATCGACGCGACCATGCACAGCCCGACCCAGGGACCATCGGGCCGGTTGCGCAGCGGTGCGCCGTAGGCCTCGTCCACGGTGACGTCGTCGGCGGGCTCGGGGAGCAGTCGGCGCATCGGCCCATCATGCCTGCTCGGCCCATGACTGCACGGTCGGGATATGTGACGATGCAGCCATGACTTCGTCGGCGTCGACCCGAACCGCATTCCGTACCTGCCCGCTCTGCGAGGCGAGCTGCGGGCTGGAGATCACCCTGCGATCCGATGGCAGCGGCGGCGAGGCGGGTGGTGAGGTGGTGCAACGAATCCGCGGGGACAAGCTCGACGTGTTCTCCAAGGGCTACATCTGTCCGAAGGGCTCGACGCTCAAGCATCTCCACGAGGACCCGGATCGGCTGCGCATGCCGATGGTGAAGCGCGACGGCGAACATGTTCCGGTCACGTGGGACGAGGCGTGGGAGGTGGTCGCTGCCGGACTCGGCAGGGTGATCGAACGCACCGGGCGCGAGTCGCTGGCTGCGTACGTCGGCAATCCGACCGCCCACAGCCTCTCGGCGATGATGTTCTCGCGGGTGCTGCTCACCGGGCTCGGGACCCGGCACAGGTTCAGCGCCTCGACGGTCGATCAGATGCCTCGCCACGTCGCGTCCGGCTACGTGTACGGCTCGCCAGTGGCGATCGCCGTGCCGGACCTCGACCGAACCGATCACCTCGTGATCCTCGGCGCCAACCCGTATGCCTCGAATGGCAGCGTCTGCACCGCTCCGGACTTCCCGGGTCGCATCGAGGCCATCCAGGAGCGTGGTGGCAAGGTCGTCGTCGTCGATCCTCGGCTGTCGCGCACCGCCGAACAGGCCGACCAGTGGGTGTCGATCCGACCGGGCACCGACGCACTCTTGCTCGCGGCGATCGCGAACACGATGCTCGCAGAGGGAGTGGCCGACCCCGGCGACCACGTGGCAGCTCACCTCTCGGGTCTCGAGGAGGTCAGGGCCGCGCTCGAACCGTTCACGGCCGCGTTCGCCGCCTCCGTCACCGGAGTCGACGCAGCGACGATCCGCTCGATGGCGCGAGAGTTGGCGGCAGCGCCGTCCGCGGCCGTGTACGGGCGCATCGGCACGACGACCACCGAGTTCGGCTCGACGGCGTCGTGGCTGATCGACGTGGTCAACATCCTGAGCGGCAATCTCGATCGCCCTGGAGGCTCGATGTTCCCGACCCCGGTCGCCGGCGGCGCCACCACGCGGGGCAAGCCGGGGTCGGGACGCGGGTTCAGTGTCGGGCGCGGCCACTCGCGGGTGAGTGGTCACCCCGAGGTGATGGGGGAGTACCCGGTCGGCGTGCTCTCCGAAGAGATCGAGACACCGGGTGACGGTCAGATCCGTGGGCTGGTGACGCTCGCCGGCAATCCGGTGCTGTCGACACCGAACAGCGAGCGACTCGCGGGAGCGCTCGACCAACTCGACTTCATGGTCAGCATCGACCTGTACCTGAACGAGACGACGCGGCACGCCGACGTGATCCTGCCGCCGCCGTCGCAGCTGCAGCGAGGTCACTACGACCTCCTGCTGCTGCAGTTCGCCGTGCGGAACGTGGCGAACTACTCGCCGCCCGTGCTGCCGCTCGACGAGGGCCAACCCGATGAATGGGAGATCATCTCGAAGTTGACCGCCATCGCGCAGGGTCTCGGCGTCGACGTGGACCCGGCGGTCGCCGACGACCTGGCGATCGCTGGGTTGGTGCGAAGCGCGGTGAAGGACGAGTACTCGCCGGTGGCCGGTCGGGACGCTGACGAACTCCTTGCCGAGCTGAACGCGGCAGGGCGACGTGGGCCTGAACGGATGCTCGACTTCATGTTGCGCACCGGCCCGTTCGGCGACGGCTTCGACGCGGACCCCGACGGTACGTCGCTCGACGACCTGCTCGCGCACCCGCACGGCCGGGACTTCGGCGCGCTCGTGCCCAGGTTGCCCGAGGTGCTGCGTACCCCGAGCGGCCGCATCGAGTTGGCGCCCGAGCCGTTGGTTGCCGACCTCGAACGCCTGCGTGGCGCCGCTGACGAGTTGGCCACGCGCGGGCTCGTGCTCGTCGGGCGTCGGCATCTGCGGAGCAACAACTCGTGGATGCACAACGTCTCGGTGCTCGTGAAGGGCAAGCCGCGCTGCACGCTGCAGGTGCATCCCGACGATGCGGCGACGCTCGGGCTGGTCGACGGTGCGCCGGCCACGGTGACCTCACGGGTCGGCTCGGTGCAGGCGCCGGTCGAGGTGACCGACGCGATCCGACCGGGCGTCGTCAGCCTGCCCCACGGCTGGGGCCACGATCTACCCGGTGCGCAGCTGCGGGTGGCGGCCGAACACGCCGGGGTCAACTCCAACACGTTGTCGGACGATGAGGCGTTCGATCCGCTGTCGGGGACGTCGGTGCTCAATGGAATCCCTGTGACCGTGGGGCCGGCCGGCTGATTTGACCAGCGGCGGCCACATGTGACGGTGTGGACAACTTCGTGTTGTTCACCTCGTGTCCACACCCAGTTTCCCGAAATTCACATGGTTGTCCCTCTTTCTCCCCACAGGGCGTTGTTCCTAGAGTGCACCCCCAATGCCGACTGCGGTGTGATGCACGGAAAAGAAGGTGGGTGCCGACCTCTACTCGAGGTCGTGGACGGTGTCTGCTTGGGGAGCTCCCTCGACCTGTGTGTCGCACCCAGTCGGCGATTCGCGTCGGGTGCCGGTCCGGCGACACGGCTGTAGTTTGAATGCTCTCGACCCTCGGAGGATCGCCATGTCGCTCGCACCGGACCGAATCGCAGACGGCACGATCGGTCTCGGGCGCCTGTTCACCTCCACGGGCGTCGATCCGTACGACGAGATCGTCTGGGAGCGACGCGACGCCCGGATCACGAACTGGATCGACGGGTCGGTCGCGTTCGAGCAGCTCGACGTCGAGTTCCCGGTCACCTGGTCGCTCAACGCCACCAACATCGTCACTCAGAAGTACTTCCGAGGCACGCTCGGCACGCCGGAGCGGGAGTGGTCGCTCAAGCAGGTCGTCGACCGGATCGTCGACACGATCGCTGACTGGGGCATCGCCGACGGCTACTTCGACGGCGACGAAGCAGCGGCATTCCGCGACGAACTGAAGTACATCCTGATCACGCAGCGCGCCGCGTTCAACAGCCCGGTCTGGTTCAACATCGGGGTGCGCGGGGTGCCGCAGCAGGCGAGCGCCTGCTTCATCCTGGCCGTCGAGGACGAGATGCCCTCGATCCTCAACTGGTACCGCGAGGAAGGGCTGATCTTCAAGGGCGGCTCGGGTGCTGGCGTGAACCTGTCGAGGATCCGGTCGTCGTTCGAGCCGCTCGAGGGCGGCGGCACCGCCTCTGGACCGGTGAGTTTCATGCGCGGCGCCGATGCGTCCGCAGGCACGATCAAGTCAGGCGGCAAGACCCGGCGAGCGGCGAAGATGGTGATCCTCGACGCCGACCACCCCGACATCGAACAGTTCGTCTGGGCGAAGGCGATCGAGGAACGTAAGGCGCGGGTGCTCGCCGACGCCGGCTTCGACATGGGCCTCGACGGTGCCGACTCGTTCTCGGTGCAGTACCAGAACGCCAACAACTCCGTGCGGGTGACCGACGAGTTCATGCAGGCCGTCGTCGGCGACGGCGATTGGGATCTCACTGCCGTCACGACCGGCGAGGTGCTGCGCACCGTGAAGGCCCGCACGCTGTGGCGCGAGATCGCGGAGGCGGCGTGGGAGTGCGCCGATCCGGGCCTGCAGTTCGACACCACGATCAACCGCTGGCACACCGCCCCGAACCACGGCCGGATCACCGCGAGCAACCCTTGCTTCACCGGAGACTCGCTGGTCCACACCGACAAGGGCCTGATCCGCTTCGACGAGCTGTTCGCCCGGGCGAATGTGGGCGAGGACTTCAAGGTCTGGACCCACGACATCACCAACGCCGACGCGCCCGCGGACGAGATGCAACTCACGACGCCCGAGGCGTTCATGATCACGGGGAAGAACGCCATCCAGCGGCTGCGTTTCAGCAACGGCATGGAGCTGCGGTGCACACCGTCGCACCGCATCTTCACCCTCAACCGCGGGTACGTCGAGGCCGAGACGCTCACGCCCGACGACCAAGTGCGCTCACTCGACCTGGCCGCGCCCGCGGTCAACGCCGACGTGGCGGTCCCGGTGCGTTCCGACTGGGAGCACTATCGGGACAAGGGCGACCGTGACCTTCCGCTCCGCCTTCCCGATGTGTGGAGCGACGTCTTCGCCCACTATGTCGGGTGGCTCGTCGGAGACGGCTCGACCTCGGGAACCTCGACGGTGACGATCTACGGTTCGGCCGACGACCGCTCGGAGATCCTGCCTGCGCACCAGGACCTCCTCGAGGACATCAACGACGGCCGCCCGATCAAGCTGAGTGAGCAGGCGAACGGCACCGCTCAGCTCCGGCTCACCCGCCGTCCGCTCAAGAAGTACCTCGAAGCGCTCGGCGTCGCATCGGTCACGGGCGAGTACAAGACGGTTCCGTGGTCGATCGAGCAGGCGCCGCCGGAGATCGTCGCCGCATTTCTCCGCGGCCTGTTCGATGCCGACGGTTGTGCCGTGCACAACCCCGAGAAGGGCTCCTACGTCGGGCTCGGGTCGATCTCGGTCGAGTTGCTGCGCGGTGTGCAGCGCCTGCTCTCGACCTTCGGGATCACGTCGCGCATGTACAGCGTTCGCCGACCCGGTGCGTCGCACTTCTCGTACGAGCGCAAGGACGGGACCGTCGCGAACTACGAATCGAAGGCGTCGTTCGACCTGCGGATCACGGGACGCAGCATGCACCGGTTCGCTGCCGAGATCGGCTTCTCGCTGTCGCGCAAGTCCGATCTGCTGCGCGAGGCGGTGACCGATCACGGGGTGTATGCGGTCGACACCTCGATCCGTCTCGTCGACCGCACGGACGAAGGGGTCGAACTCACCTACAACCTCTCCGAACCTCGAAATCACTCCTACGTCGTCAACGGTGTCGTGGTTCGCAACTGCAGCGAATACCTCCACGTCGACAATTCGGCGTGCAATTTGGCTTCGATCAATCTGCTGAAGTTCCTGCAGGACGACGGCGGGTTCGACGTCGGGGCGTTCACCCACACGGTCGACACGGTGTTCACGGCGCAGGAGATCCTCGTGGGGCGCGCCGACTATCCGACCGAGAAGATCGGCGACAACACTCGGGCACTGCGCCAGCTCGGACTCGGCTACGCCAACCTCGGCGCGTTGCTGATGGCGCTCGGGTTG
>DATKXG010000219.1:0-15661 GCA_035529175.1 Ilumatobacteraceae bacterium | reverse complement strand
GTCGCTGCCCGGCCCGACCCGGTTCCCACAATCCGAAAAATGCACAGATCTGCCCGCTCAGGGGCCGATTACGCACATTTTTCGGGCTGGGGCGTGGATCTCAGCGCTCGGACACGGAGCCGTGGTCGACGTCGAGCGTTCTGGTGAGGCGGACTCGGTCGAGCAGGTCGCGGTCGTGCGTCACGAGGATCACGGTGCCGGCGAACGTGTCGAGCGCCTGCTCGAGTTGCTCGATCGCCGGCAGATCGAGGTGGTTGGTGGGTTCGTCGAGCACGAGGAGGTTGGCGCCGTTGGCCATCAGCAAGGCCAGCGAGGCCCGGGTCCGCTCCCCCGGCGACAGCGTCGCGGCACCGCGATGCACGTGTTCAGCCCCGAGTCCGAACTTGGCGAGCAGAGTACGGGCGTCACCGGCCAGCAATCCGGTCGAAGCGGTGAAGGCGTCCAGTAACGACTCGTCGCCGAGCAGCGCCGAGCGAGCCTGCTCGATCTCGCCGACCACGACGCTCGCACCCAACGACGCGGTGCCCACGTCCGGACGTACACGGCCGAGCAGCAGCGAGATCAGCGTGGTCTTGCCGCTGCCGTTCGCGCCGACCAGTGCCAGTCGGTCACCGACGCGAAGGTCGAGGTCGACGGGGCCGAGTCGGAACGACCCACGCTCGACCACCGCGCCACGAGCAGTCGCGACGACGTCGCCGCTGCGTCCGGCAGTCGGGATCGTCAGCCGCAGCTCCCATGGCTCTCTCGGCTCCTCGACAGCCTCGAGACGCTCCGCGGCTTTCTGCGTCCGCGCCGCCTTGCCGGCGAGTTGCTCGGTCTGATTGACCTTGAAATGACGGATGTGCTTGTCGTTCTCGCCCGACTTCTTCACCTTTGCTTGGCCCTGGGTCGCCCACTCTCGCTCGCGCTGCGCCCGCTGCTGAAGCGACGACCGCTTGGTGTCGTACTCCTCGAAGCGTTCGCGCGCGTGCTGCTTGGCCAACTCGCGCTCGGCCAGGAACGATTCCCAACCGCCGGCGAACCAGGTCGCACGATGTGAGTGGTGATCGATCTCCACGACATCGGTGATTGTTCGACGCAGGAACGACCGGTCGTGACTCACGAGCAGCACGGGCGCGTCGACACCGAGAATCCAGCGCTCGAGGCGTTCGAGGCCGTCGAGGTCGAGGTCGTTGGTCGGCTCGTCGAGCAGGAACACATCGAAGCGTGCGAGCAGCAGCGAGGCGAGCGACGCACGCGCTGCCTCACCTCCCGACAACGACATCGTCGGTTGGTCGAGGAGCCGTTCCTCGAGTCCCAGGTCACTCCACACTTCTCCGACTCGAGCGTCGAAGTCGGCGGCTCCGAGCGCCAGCCACCGATCGAGCGCGTCCGAGTACCGATCGTCGGCACCCGTCTCAGCCGCTGCGAGTGCACCGGTCGCTGCATCGAGCTCGACCTGCGCGGCAGCCACGCCGCTGCGCCGCGCCAAGAACTCACGGACGGTCTCGGTCGCAGAACGCTCCGGCTCCTGGGGGAGCAAGCCGACGTTCGCAGTTCGAGGGGCGATCTCGACCGAGCCTCGGTCGAGCGCGACGCTCCCGGCAAGCGCGCCGAGCAGCGTCGACTTGCCGACACCATTGGGGCCGACCAGACCGACCCGGCGACCGGGTGCGAGCGTGAGGTCGACGTCGTCGAGCACGACGAGCGGACCTCGGACGACGGTGAGCGAACGGGCGATGAGCGATGCGGGCACAGGGGCACCTCCGGGAAGAACGAGCAGGGTACGAGCGGACGGTCGGCGGCTCACTGATCGGTCATCGCCCCCGACCGTACCGCACCCCCAGCCCGAAAAATGTGTGGATTTGCGCGCTGAGCGCTCGGATCCACACATTTTTCGGGCTGGCTCGGGTTTTTCTCGGGGGGTGCGTTGGCGGCGGAATCCGGCGAGGCAGACTCGACGGCTCCGATGCCGACCGTGATCCTCCGACCCTGGCAGCGTGCGGCGTACGAGGCGTTCCGCACCAGCCCCGACCCGGACTACCTCGCCGTCGCCACGCCCGGGGCCGGAAAGACAACGTTCGCGCTCACGTGTGCCCGTGCCAGTCTCGCCGACGAGCCACGCACGCTGGTGGTGGTGGCTCCGACCAGCCACTTGAAGGTCCAGTGGTCGCTCGCTGCCCACCGCCTCGGCCTGCAGCTCGACCCCGACTGGAGCCCCGGCGACGGCCTCGCCCGCGATGTCCATGGCCTGGTGACCACCTACCAGCAGATCGCCACCGGCAACACGGCGGCGAAGCTCGCCGGGCTGTCGGCCGACGGCTTCGTGATCCTCGACGAGATCCACCACGCCGGCCACGAACGGGCATGGGGCGACGGGATCCGGGTGGCGTTCGGGCACGCCGCTCGACGACTGTCGCTGTCGGGCACACCGTTCCGCAGCGATGCCGTCCCGATCCCGTTCGTTCGCTACGACGCCAGCGGTGGCGAGGGCGACATGGCCCACGCCGATTTCACCTACGGCTACGCCGATGCCCTTCGTGACGGCGGCGTCGTGCGGCCGGTGTACTTCCCCCGCGTCGACGGCGAGATGGAGTGGACCACAGCGTCGGGAGACGTGATCAATGCCAGCTTCCAGGACGAGTTGACCAAGGATCAGGTGTCGATGCGCCTGCGCACCGCGCTGAGCCTCGAAGGCGAGTGGATGCCGAGCGTGCTCGCCCGAGCGAACGAGCAGCTGCGGTCGATCCGTCAGGACCATCGCGACGCCGGCGGGCTGGTGATCGCCATCGACCAGGAGCACGCCCAGGGCATCGCCCGCCTCCTGCGTGACCGGTTCGGCACGCCGGCCGACGTCGTCGTGAGCGACGATCCGACCGCCTCGAAGAAGATCGCCGAGTTCTCCCAGAACGACCGCCCCTGGCTTGTTGCGGTACGGATGGTGTCCGAAGGTGTCGACATCCCACGCCTGCGCGTCGGGGTGTTCGCCACCACCACGTCGACCGAGCTGTTCTTCCGCCAGGCGGTCGGCCGATTCGTTCGATGGCAGGCGGGGCGACCGAGCCAGAAGGCGTACGTCTACATTCCCGACGACCCTCGCCTGCGTTCGCATGCCTTCGAGATCGCCGAGGCCCGGCGTCACGTGCTGCGGCCTCCGGGCTCCGAGGACGAGGACGAGTTCCAACTCGACGGAGGCCTCGACGACCAGGTGCACCCCGACGATGCCGCCGAGCAACTCACACTGTTCGCCGTCGTGTCGGCGACCGCGACCGACATCACGGTGCACACCGTGACCGAGGAGGGCGTCCGATTCGAGCCGCACTTCTCGCCAGATGACCTCCACGCCCCCCGCTACGACGACGAGGTCGAGATCGCCGAGCCGCTGTTCGTCGCCGACCCGCTGCTGAGCATCGACCTTCCCGAGGTGCCGACGGCGGCCGGGCTGGTGCCGTCTGGCTCGCTGAGCGTCGCCGAGCGAAAGGACGACCTGCGCACGCGCAACGCTCACATCGCCAAGCGGCTCGTCGACATCACCGGGTGGGGCCACGCCAAGGTGCAGGGCGAGATGAACCGTCTCGCAGGCGTCACCCGTGTGGCGACGGCCACGACGGAGCAACTCGAACGACGTCTGCGCTACGCCGAGAGCTGGCTGCGCCGCCTGCAGCGCTGAACGCCACGCGAGGTGTCCGACCCTGTGTACATCTGGTGTCGGACACAGATGTACGCAACGTTGCGGGGCGGGCGGATCGGAGGCGCCGGTAGGATCGGGGAATGCCTGCGAGCGGTGAACACCATCCCGCCTTCGAGGAGTACTGCGAGTGCATCTTCGAGCTCCACGAGGACGACGTCGAGGTCATCCAGGCCCGTATCGCCGAACGGCTCCAGGTGTCCAGGCCCGCGGTCAGCGAGATGATGAAGCGCCTCGAAGCCGAGGGCCTGATCACCTCCGACGACGGGATTCGCCTCACCGACGCCGGGCGACGACTGGGTGAGCGCGTCGTGCGTCGCCACCGTCTCGCCGAGGTGTTCCTCACCGATGTGCTCAAGCTGAGCTGGGCCGAGGCACACCACGAGGCCGGCAAGTGGGAACACATCATGAGCGATTCGGTCGAGAAGGCGCTCAACGACCTGCTGGGCTCGCCCACGACCTGCCCGCACGGCAACCCGATCCCTGGTTCCGGCTACGAAGCGCCCGACTCCGGGCCGCTGTCCGACCTCGCTGTCGGCTCCCCGTTCACGGTGCGCCGGATCACCGAGGAGCTCGAATTCGAGCCCGGCCTGCTCGAGTTCCTCGAGGAGTCCGCAATCCAGCCCGGCAACCAGGGCACGGTTACCGCCGCCTCTCCCGACGGCACCCTGACCGTCGAGATCGACGGACGTCACATCGGGGTCGGTTCGTTCGCGAGCGAACGTATCTTGGTCACCTCGTGACCACCCGACGCCGTCCGCTCCGACTCGCCGCCATCGCACTCGCCGTCGTGACGGTGTCGTCGTGCGCCGAGACCGTCGTCGAGGTCGAGTCCGACGACGGTGAAGTGAACGTCGACGGATCGTTCGAGACCGTCCCGACCACCACGCTGCCGATCGTCGGGTCCACGTCGGAGCTGCTCGCCGAGATGTCGACCCAGATGAGCCAACTCAGCGCGCAGATCGGCGATGCCGGCGACGAGAAGGCGACGCTCCAGCGCATCGATGCGATCTGGGTGATCGCACGGCCCGACGTCGAGTCGACTCGACCCGAACTGGTCAGCGGCATCGACACCACGGTCGACATGGCGAGGACCGCAGTGGTGCGCATCCGTCCCGCCGACGGCGACAAGGCCTTCCAGCTCCTCACCGACCTGGTCGACCGCTACACCGGCGACGGCTGACCTCGACCCGGGCGCTCGAGGAGGTCAGCGCAGCGGCTCGGGGAGGTCGTCGGCGTGGACGATGCTCAGGCGCTGTGTCGGTCGGGTCAGCGCGACGTAGAGCGAGCGCATGCCGTGTTCGTGGTCGGCGACGATGCGCGACGGTTCCACCACGACGACGGCGTCGAGTTCGAGACCCTTCACGACGCTGACGGGAACCAGGGTGACGCCCTCGTCGAGACCGGTGCGGGTGGCGGTGCCATGGTTCACCCCGGCGGCGGTCAGGTGTTCGGACAGCTCGTCGATCATCGAGTCGGGAGCGATCACGCCGAGGCTCGCGTTCGGAAGTGACGCGGTGATCGAGCGGACCTCGACGGCAACCGCCGCGCCCAGCGGCCCGTCCGCCCGAACGACCACGGGTGCAGCGTCACCGACGCGCACCGACTGCGGCGCCCGCAGCATCGGTGTTGCTACCGCCATGACCTTGTTCGCCAGTTCCATGATCTGGCCCGGAATCCGGTAGCCGACCGACAGCCCGATGACTCGCGACGGCTTGCGGTCCGGCAGGTGGTCGAGGACGTCCTGCCAGTCGATCGGCGCCAATGGCCCGGTTGCCTGGGCGAGGTCGCCGACGATCGTCATCGCGCCATTCAACGAGCGACGAGTCGCCATCTTCAGCTGCATCGGCGTGAGGTCCTGCACCTCGTCGATGACGATGTGGCCGTACGTGCGGATCTCGTCGGCGTCGTCGATCTTGCCGTTGCGGCCCGGCTTCGGGCCGAGCACGTCCCGTGAGTCGTCGAGCAGGGCCACGTCGGCGGGCGTCCAGCGGACGTCGTCGACCGACTCGGAGCGGGGCCGGTACAGCGCCAGCGCCTCGCCTTCGTCGAGCACCCCGCGGGCGGCGAGCTTCAGCAGTCCCTTCGAGCCGAACAGGTCGTGCAGCAGCTGGGCCGGCGTCAGCAGCGGCCACATCCGGTCGAGCGCCTCGCGAATCTCCGGGGTCCCCCGCAGCGTGTCCTTGACGTCGCGGGGCCCGATCTCGGCGTCGTGGAAGGTCGCCGCAAGCGCCGACCACACCTCGTTCTCGACGAACTTGCGGCCGCTGTTGTGGCGCCGGAACCGGCGCCGGGCATTCCTGACGATCCTCGCCGACTCCTCGACACGCAACCGCACGTACCCGGTACGGAACGGGAGGACCAGGTCCTCGCGCAGGGGACGCTCCCGGTCGTTGACTGCCTGGTCGATCACGTCGGACATGCGGACATCGCCCTTGATGCGCGCAGTGGTCGGGCTGTCGGCGCCGTCACGCTCGTCGGGCCGGAGGAACCGCACACCCGGGACGAGATCGGAGAGCACGACCTGCTCGACACCGGCCTCGCCCAGCGACGGCAGGACACGCTCGATGTAGCGCAGGAACACACGGTTGGGCCCGATGACCAGGACGCCCTGGTCCTCGAGCGGGAAGCGATGCGTGTAGAGCAGGTAGGCCGCCCGGTGCAAGGCCACGACGGTCTTGCCGGTGCCGGGGCCACCCTGGACCACCAGCACGCCGTGTTGGGGGGAGCGGATGATCTCGTCCTGCTCACCCTGGATGGTGGCCACGATGTCGCCCAGCGTTCCGGTGCGGCCCCGTTCGAGCGCCGCGAGCAGCGTGGAATACCCGCGCAGGCCTCCTCCGTCGGCCGTGTCGGCACCGGGCGAGCCGTCGAGACCCTCGTCGTGGCCCAGACCGAGGTGGCCCTCGCCGAAGAGCTCGTCCTCGAGACCGAGCAGCTTGCGTCCCTCGACCGCGAAGTGCCGTCGGCGCAGCAACCCCATCGGATTCCGGCCGGTGGCGCGGTAGAACGGCTCGGCGACGGGCGCTCGCCAGTCGACCACCACGGGTTCGCGGTCCTCATCGGCGACGGCGAGACGCCCGATGTGGAAGCTCTCGACGGCCCCGGGCGACTCGGCCGACCGGTCGATGCGGCCGAACACCAGCGAGGCGTCGCCGAGATCGAGATCGGCGAGCCGCTTGAGCAGCGCCTCGTCGAACGCGTTGCGCTCGAATCGGGCCTGGAACGTGCCCCCCAAGTCGGCCTCGGTCATGTCGCGCATGCGCCACGCCGCCTCGCGGCTGGTGTCGAGACACTCGTACGCGTGGTCGATGTAGGCCTGTTCGTCAGCGAGATCGGGGTGCTGCTGGGTCATAACGGGTCACGAAATGCTATCGGTGCTGTCGCAACTCCGGACCGGCCGAACCGGCGCTGCGGACCCGGCGATAGCGTCGTGCACCGATGGATGCCCTCGCCGCACACGACGATGCGCCCCCGGCTGCGTCCACCGCTGCCCGCCCGACCGAAGCGTTCATCGACGCTGCGAACGGTCGGCCGGGACACCACACGCCGGTGTGGTTCATGCGCCAGGCAGGTCGGTCGCTGCCCGAGTATCGATCGGTTCGCGGCGACGGCTCGATCCTCGACGCGATCAAGCAGCCGACGCTCGCCGCCGAGATCACCATGCAGCCCGTGCGTCGATACGGCGTCGACGCCGCCGTCCTCTACAGCGACATCGTCGTGGCACCCCATGCGGTCGGATTCGGCGTCGACGTTGCTCCCGGTACCGGTCCGGTCGCCGAGCACCCGCTGCGATCCAGCAACGACATGGGGCGCCTGCGCCCGCTCGAATTCGACGACATCTCCTACGTGATCGACACTGTCGACCTGCTCGTCGCGGAGCTCGAGGTCCCGCTCCTCGCGTTCGCCGGCGCACCGTTCACCGTCGCCAGCTATCTGATCGAGGGACGCCCCAGCAAGGACTACCGCCACACCAAGGCGCTCATCCACACCGACGAGGTGCTCTGGCACGAAGTGATGGAACGTCTGGCCGAATCGGCGATCACGTTCATCGACGCACAGCTGTCCCACGGCGCCGCCGCCTACCAACTGTTCGACTCGTGGGCCGGCTCGTTGAGCCGTCGCGACTACGACCGATACGTCCTGCCGCACTCGCGCCATGTGTTCCGTGAGCTGCGCCGGCGCCATCCCGACGCACCAGCGATCCACTTCGGTATCGGCTGCGACCACCTGCTCGCCTCGATGCTCGATGCCGGACCCACCGTGCTCGGGCTCGACTGGCGCACCCCCATCTCCGATGCCCGCCGCCGCCTCGGCGACGACCTGGTCGTCCAGGGCAATCTCGACCCGGCGCTGGTCCTCGCCGGCCGCGAACCCGCCCTCGACGGTGCCATCCAGGTCCTCCGGGACAACGAACTGCCCGACGGCAGCCAACACCCCGGCCACATCTTCAACCTCGGCCACGGTGTGCAGCCCGACACCGACCCAGCGGTCCTCCAAGCCGTCGTCGACCTCGTCCACGAGCGCACCGGCGCACCCGGAACGGCGCCGGCGTCATGACAGCCGGGCGCGTGGCCGTCGTGCTGATGGCCTACGGCACACCGCGCACCCCCGACGAGATCGAGCCGTACTACACCGACATCCGCCGTGGACGCCCGCCCACGCCAGAGGCGTTGGCCGACCTCACCAACCGGTACGCCGCGATCGGCGGCGTCTCCCCCCTCGCCCAGCTGACCGAGGCCCAGGCCGCCGGCCTGCAGCTCGCCCTCGATGCGGCCGAACCCGGCAGGTTCGAGGTGTCGCTCGGTCTGAAGCACGCCGATCCCAAGGTGGAGGACACCGCGCGGCGTGTCGCATCCGAGGGTGTGGACGCGGTGGTCGGGCTGGTGCTCGCACCGCATTACTCCTCGTATTCGATCGGCCAGTACCTCGAACGCACCCGCCAGGGCGTCGCCGAGTCGGGCGTCGACATCCCCGTGGTCGGCGTCGAGAGCTGGGCCACCGAGCCCGCCTTCGTCGAGTTCCTGGCCGACGACCTGGACCACCGCGTGGCCGCCATGCGCGAGCGCACCGGCGGCCGGGTTCGCGTGTTGTTCACCGCCCACTCGTTGCCGCAACGGATCATCGACGCCGGTGATCCCTACCCCGACGAACTGCGCTCGACCGCGGAGGCCGTCGCCGCCCGGGTCGGCCTGACCCAAGGCGACGACTGGCAGATCGCCTGGCAGTCGGCCGGACGCACGCCCGAGCCGTGGATCGGCCCCGACATTCTCGAGGTGATCGACTCGCTCGCCGACGCCGACGTCGCCGGCGTGATCGTGTCGGCCTGCGGGTTCGTGGCAGACCACCTCGAGGTGCTCTACGACCTCGACATCGAGGCTGCCGACCGCGCGGCATCGCACGGCCTCGCCTTCGACCGCACCGCCTGTGTCAACGACGACGCCACGATCATGACCGCCCTCGCCGAACGAGTGCGCGCCGTCGCACCATGAGCACGTCAGGCCGTGTCGCCGTCGTCGGCGCCGGCATCAGCGGGCTGGCCACCGCCATCGCACTGGCCGACACCGGCAACATCGACGTCACGGTCTTCGAGTCGGCCGACCGCATCGGCGGCAAGATCGACGCTTCCCCGTTCGCCGGCGTCACGGGTGTCGACGAGGGCGCCGACGCATTCCTGGCGCGAGTGCCCGAAGCGGTGGCGCTCGCGCATCGCGTCGGCCTGGGCGATGAACTCGTCTCGCCCGAGCCCGTCGGCGCCGCAGTGTGGCACGACGGGTTGCATCCGATCCCCGACGGACTGGTGCTCGGACTGCCCGGCAAGGTCCTACCGCTGGCCACAACCCACCTGCTGTCGTGGCGGGGCAAGGCCCGCGCCGCGCTCGAACCCTTCCTGCCGCGCACGTCCACCGAGCCCGACTCGATCGGAGAGTTCGTCCGGGCGCGTTTCGGCGACGAGGTCCACGAGCGCCTCGTCGATTCGCTGGTCGGCAGCATCTACGCCGCCGACACCGACCGCTTCAGCCTCGCCGAGGTGCCACAGTTGGCCGCACTGGCCGACGGCAACCGCAGCGTCCTGCTCGCCGCGCGACGACAGCGGCGCTCCCAAGCCGGAACCGCAACGGCCGGGTCGAGCCCGATCTTCGCCTCACCCCGCGGCGGCATCGGCTCGTTCGTCCGCGCCATCGCCGACGCGGTGGTGGCATCCGGCGGAGCGATCCGCACCGGCTGCTCGATCGCGACGGTCGACGCCGCGCCCGATGGCCGTTGGACCTTGACAACCGAGACCGGACCCCTGGGTGCCGACACCCCAATCCCACCCGGCGACCTGACGTTCGACGCCGTCGTGTTCGCCACGCCGGCCGCGGCGACCGCAGCCGCGCTCGCCGCCGCAGCTCCAGCGGCCACGACGCTCCTGCGTCAGGCGGAGACCGTCGACGTGATCATGGTGACCCTCCACGTGCGCGGCGATCAGTGGCCCGACCGGCTCCGGGGCCTCAGCGGCTATCTCGTGCCGAAACCCGACCAGCGATGGGTCACCGCCGCCTCGTTCGCCTCACAGAAGTGGGGTCATTGGCGACCGCCCTCCGGCGGCGAGATCCTGCGGGTGTCGATCGGTCGAGACGGCATGGCGGTCATGCACCTCGACGACGACGACGAGGTGCTGCGTGTGGTGCTCGAGGATCTCGAGCACCATCTCGGGGTGCGGTTCGAGCCCGTCGAGATCCGGATCACGCGTTGGCCCTCTGCGTTCGCCCAGTATCGCCCGCACCATTCGGCGTGGGTCGACGCCATCGAGGCGGAACTGCCCGCGGGTGTGTTCGTGACCGGTGCCGGATTCCGCGGCATCGGCATCCCGGCATGCGTGCGCGCCGCCGGTTCGGTGGCCGCTCGCGCGAGCACGCGGGCTCAGCTTCTGGCAGAATCTCCATGATGGGCTCCTCGAGCACCCCTGCAGGCGCCAGCAGGCGCCGGGTCACAGCAATCGTGTTCGCCGCGCTGCTCGTGCTCGGCATGGCCGCCGCCGTCGTCGCCGTCGACCTCGACAGCGCTCCGAGCACGGTCGCATCGTTCAACGCCGACTCGGCAACGACGACCACCACCACGACGACCCCGACGACGACCTCGACGACCACCACGACCACGACCACCACGACCACCACGACCACCACCACGACGACCACCACCCTCGCACTCCAGGAGACGCAGCCGATCGCTCCACCCAGCGATCACCGAGGCGCCGAGAACAACCCGCAGCTGGGCCGCATCGCCATCCCGAAGGTCGGGCTCGACTCCGAACTGCACGAGGGCATCAGACTGACCACACTCGATCGCGGGCCTGGCCACTGGCCGGGCACGGCAATGCCGGGCCAGATCGGCAACGTCGTCGTCGCCGGGCACCGCACGAGCCACGGCGCCGAGTTCCGTCATCTCGACGCGCTGTCTCCCGGCGACGAAGTGGTGTTCAGCACGGCTGACGGCACGTTCACCTACCACGTGACGGGGACCCAGATCGTGACACCCGACGCGGTGTGGATCGTCAACCCCACCGACACCCCCACGGCGACGCTGTTCGCCTGCCATCCGCTCGGATCGACCGCGAAGCGCATCGTCGTCAATCTGGCACTGTCGACTTGACCGACGTCATCGCCGAGCCACCGGCGCTCCACGATCAGCTCGCGCCGTCCGTCGGCCGCCGGATTGCGCGACCGGCGCTCGCGGTCGGCTCAGGCGCACTCGTGGCCGTGTCGATGCCACCGTGGGGGTTCTGGCCGCTGGCCATCGTCGGGGTGATGCTGTTCGAGTTGACCCTTGGATCGCATCCGACGAGACGCGAGCGCTTCCGCCTCGGGCTGCTCTTCGGAGCCGGATGGATGTACCTCGGGATGGGTTGGATGGTTCAGCTCACGTTGCCCGGCTATCTCGTGGCAGGACTCGTGTTCTCACTGTTCCACGCGACCGCGGCGACCGCGGCAGCTGTCGGGACGTGGCGCGTGATCGGCCGTCCGCTCGCGCACACGCTGGCGGAGGCGCTGCGCTTCTCATTCCCGTTCGGGGGTGTGCCCCTTGCGACGATGGGAATGTCGCAGGTCGGCGGGCCGCTCGTCGGCGTGGTCCGCGTCGGAGGCGTCATCCTGCTCACCTGGGTCGTGTTCCAGATCGGATTCGCGCTGGCCGGCCCCGCGCCGCGCATCCCGGGATTCGCTCGTCGATTCCGGCCGGGTGCGCAGGGCGCGCCACACGGCGCGATCGGACTTCTCACCGTGGTCGTGATCGTGCTGCTGAGCCTGATCGCACCGCAGGGCAGCGACACCGGTGAGCAGCTCGAGGTCGCGGCCGTTCAGGGCGGCGGCGAGCAGGGCACGAGCGCGCTCGAGGTGCCGTCGAGCCTGGTCACCGAACGTCATCTCGACGCCACCCGTTCGATCCCGGACGACATCGATCTCGACCTGGTGCTCTGGCCGGAGAACACGATCGACGTCTCGGTGTTCGACGGCTCCGAGGCCTATCTCGCGATTGCGGCCGAAGCCGAACGGCTCGACGCGCCGTTCGCCGTCGGTGTCACCGAAGACCCGAGAGTCAACTCCCAGATCGTGGTCGCTCCCGACGGGGAGATCGTCGATCAGTACGTCAAGGTCCGTCGGGTGCCGTTCGGAGAGTACGTACCGCTGCGAGGGATCCTCGAAGCGTTCGGAGCGCCGATCGACCAGGTCGGCCGCGACGCGAATGCCGGTACCGGTCCTGCATACGTCGACCTGCCCGACGGAACCCGTCTCGGCGTCGTCATCTCGTGGGAGGTCTTCTTCGCCGGACGGGCACGTGAGGGCGTCGAAGCAGGCGGGGAAGCGATCCTCAACCCCACCAACGGGGCGAGCTACACCGGCACGATCGTGCAGACCCAGCAGGTCGCCTCGAGCCGTCTGCGCGCGATCGAGAACGGGCGCTGGGTCGTCCAGGCCGCTCCGACCGGGTTCACTGCGATCGTCGACGCCGACGGCAACGTCCTGCAGCGCACCGCGGTCAGCGAGCAGCGTGTGCTCTTGGCGACGGTCGAACTGCGCGACGGCTTCACCTGGTACACGAACCTCGGCGACGGGCCGTTCATCGTTGCGCTCCTCACGATGTTCGGCGTGTCGCTCTGGTTCAGCCGACGTCGAGAGTTCAGTCGACATCGAGCATCAGCGTGACCGGTCCGTCGTTCACCAGCTCGACTCGCATGTCGGTGCGGAAACGGCCGGTCTCGACGGTGGCGCCTGCAGCCCGAAGGCGTTCGACGACGCGCTCGACCAATGGTTCTGCCGTCTCGGGACGGGCGGCGGCGATCCAGCTCGGACGGCGCCCCTTGGCCGTGTCGCCGTAGAGCGTGAACTGGCTCACGACGAGCAACGATCCACCCACGTCTGCCACCGACCGGTTCATGACGCCGTCGTCGTCGTCGAAGATGCGCAGCCCCAGGAGCTTGTCGGCCAGCTTGTCGGCCTCGGCGGGCGTGTCCGAATGGGTCGCGCCCACGAGCACGCAGAGCCCCGGCCCGATCGATCCGGCGACCTCCCAGTCCGCGTCGGGAGAGGTGCGGCTGGTGACCTCGGCACGGGTGACACGTTGCACGAGCGCTCGCATGGGGTGCAGTATCGCCCGGTGACCGATGCCGATTCGACTCTGATCCTGCGCTCCGGCGACGTGATGGTGACCGTACACCCCGACGCCGGCGCCCGAATCGGACAGATCGAGGTTGCCGGTCAACCGCTGTTGATCGACGTGCCGACCGACGACCGACCGCACCCGATGCAGTGGGGCTCGTACCCGATGGCCCCCTGGGCCGGCCGGCTCCGCGGTGGCCGCTTCTCGTTCGATGGCACCACCCACCAGCTCGACATCAACCACCACGACGGCCCGGGACCTCGCCGAGCACACGCCATCCACGGTCTCGCGTTCGACCGCCCCTGGCACCTACGAGATGTGTCCGGCTCATCGTGTACGTGTTCGCTGGAATTCGACTGGGAGTTCGGCGGAGACGCCACCCAAGCGGTCACCGTGCACGACGATCGGCTGGTGGTGACCCTCCGCGTCGAGTCGACCGGCGCGGACTTCCCTGCCGAGATCGGGTGGCATCCGTGGTTCCGCAAGCCCGATGGGCTGGAGTTCGCTCCTACGGCGATGTATCGGCGTGACGAGTTCGGCATCCCGACGGGCGAACTCGTCGAGCCGACCAACGGCCCCTGGGATGACTGCTTCGTCAACACCGACCCGGTCGTGCTCCGCTACGACCGCCCGATCGCCCCACTGGTTCGGATCGAATCCGACTGTGACCACTGGGTCGTGTTCGACGAACCGTCCGACGCAACGTGCGTCGAACCCCAGTCCGGGCCACCGGACGCGTTCAACCTCAGCCCCCACGTCGTGGACCGCGCTCTACCCCTCACTCGCACGATGACCATCTCCTGGTGACCCGCGTTGCGTTACCGGGTGGTAATCGTGCGCCGATAGCCTCGCTCGGATGTCACACGCCGGTCTCGATCCTGATGCGCCGCTCAAGATCGCGTACCTGACCTACCGCGGCAAGCCGCACGTGGGGGGCCAAGGTGTGTACACCCGTCACCTCACCAAGGCACTCGCCGATCTCGGCCACAGCGTCGAGGTGTTCGGCGGCCAGCCCTATCCCATCCTCGACGAGCGCATTCCCCTGACCAAGCTCCCGAGCCTCGACACGTTCAACGACTACTTCCCCGGTCGTTTTCCCGGCTTCTGGGAGCTGAAGACCCGCGAGGACCTCCTCGAGATGGCCTGGTTCATGACCGGTGTGTTCCCCGAGCCGCTCGCCTTCAGCGCACGCGCCGCCCGCGAACTCAAGCCCCGCGCCGGGGAATTCGACCTCGTTCACGACAACCAGTGCCTCGGCTACGGGATCCTGAAGATCGAGAAGCAGATCCCCACGATCGTCACGCTGCACCACCCGATCACGAAGGACCGCGAGCTCGAGATGAGCCACGCGAAGACACTCCCGAGACGCCTGTCCGTCGGTCGGTGGTACTCGTTCGTGAAGATGCAGGGCAAGGTCGCCTCGAAGATGCCGCGCATCGTCGTGGTGAGCCAGAACTCGATCGACGACATCCACACCGACATGGGCGTCGACATCGACCGGATGCGCCTGGTGCCCGTCGGCGTCGACCCCGACCTGTTCAAGCCCCTCGACCACGTCACCCGCAGACCCGGGCGCCTGATCACCACCGCCTCGGCTGACGTCGCCCTCAAGGGGTTGTCGTACCTGCTCGAAGCGATGGCGAAGCTGCGCACCGAACGTGATGTGACGCTGACCATCATCGGTAAACCGCGTCCCGGACACTCGATGGACCTGATCGACTCGTACGGCCTCGCCCCGCACATCGAGTTCGTGTCCGGCGTGACCGACGAGCGCATCGTCGAGCTCTACGCCGAGGCCGAGATGGCCGTCGTGCCGAGCCTGTACGAGGGGTTCAGCCTTCCCGCCATCGAAGCGATGTGCACCGGAACGCCGCTGGTCGCCACCGACGGCGGCGCGCTCCCCGAGGTGACCGGCACCGACGGCGACACCGTCCTGCAGTGCCCGGCCGGCGACAAGGACGCGCTCGCGGCCACGATCGCCCGTGGCCTCGACGACCCCGAACTGCGTGCGCGCATCGGAGCCGCCGGTCGTCAGCGGGTGCTCGATCGCTGGACCTGGAAGCTGTGCGCCCTGCAGACCGTCGAGCAGTACCGCGAGGTGCTGGCGATGCCCCAGAACGTCGCCAAGCTGCGCGCCAACGGACGGCTGTGACGTGTTGACGATCCGCTTCGATCAGCTCGGCCTCGCACCCGGCGACCGCGTCCTCGACGTCGGCGCCGGCTTCGGCCGTCACGTGTTCGAGTGTGCCCGACGCGGCGCCGACGTGGTGGCGCTCGACTACGCCGAGGACGAAGTCGTCCAGACCCGGGCGACGCTCGGCGGCATGGTCGATGCCGGCGAGATCGATCTGGAAC
>DATKXG010000218.1:0-5463 GCA_035529175.1 Ilumatobacteraceae bacterium | reverse complement strand
GTGAACGCCGTCGCGATCTCGTGGGCGAAGTCGTGGCCGGCGAGTGTGGCGTGGTTGACCTCGATGTTGACCTTGACCTCGTGCTCGAGGCCGTACCGCTGCAGGAACGAGTACACGGTGGCGACGTCATAGTCGTACTGGTGCTTGGTGGGCTCGAACGGCTTCGGCTCGATGAGGATCGTTCCCTCGAATCCGATGGCGTGCTTGTGCTCGATCACCATGTTGAAGAACCGGCCGAGCTGATCGAGTTCACGGGCCATGTCGGTGTTCAGCAACGTGTCGTAGCCCTCGCGGCCGCCCCACAGTACGTAGTTCTCGCCGCCGAGCCGCTTGGTGGCCGTCATGCAGTGCGCGACCTGCGCGGCGGCGTACTTGAACAGCTCCGGGTCGGGATTGGTCGCAGCGCCCGCCTGGAACCGAGGGTTCGAGAACAGGTTGGCGGTGCCCCAGAGCAGGCGCATGCCGGTGCGCTCCTGATGGGCGGCGGCCAGCTCGACCATCTCGTCGAAGTTGCGGCACGACTCCGCGAACGTCGATCCCTCGGGCGCGATGTCGCGGTCGTGGAAGCAGTAGAACGGCGCGCCGAGTTTGGCGAGGAACTCGAAGGCGACCTCCATCTTCTCCTTCGCGGCGGCCATCGGGTCGCGAGCGGGGTCGAGCCATGGCCGGTCGAGGGTGCCCGCACCGAAGATGTCGATGCCCTCGGAGTTGAACGAGTGCCAGTAGGACACCGCGAAGCGGAGGTGGTCGGCCATCGTGCGGCCGGCCACCATCTGGTCGGCGTCGTACCACCGGAACGCCAGCGGATTGTCGGAGTCCGGACCCTCGTAGGCGATCGCGTCGACATCGGGGAAGAACGGTTCGGTCATGGTGATGATCCTTCGATCGGCGGACATTTGTTGACGACTATGACAAACTCCTGTAGAGAGTGCAACCGACCATCGGCCGATCGGTCGATCCCGAGTGGAGGGAAGACTCATGCCTCACCGAGCGGTGGCAGCGCTTCGCTCACAGACCGTGCGCCAGACGAACCTCGCGGTGGTACTCGATCACTTGCGTCGCCGCGGGCCGTCCTCGCGCTCGGCCCTGGTTGCGACCACCGGCCTGACGCGCAGCGCCATCGGTCGTCTCGTCGGGGAACTGGTCGATCTCGGTCTGGTCGTCGAGGACGCTGCGCTGTCCGACGGCAACCCCGGTCGGCCGTCGCCGGTCGTGCGCGTCGATCGCCGCCGTTTCGGAGTGCTCGCCGTCGAGATCGGAGTCGACGAGCTCACCGCTGCCGTCGTGGCGCTCGACGGATCGGTCGAGCGGATCCGACGGATCGCCCGCTCGCGCGATCGTGAAGAGTACCCCGAGGTGGTCGCCGACGTCACCGGACTCGTCGCCGAACTCGGGTGCGGTGACCGACGTGTCGACGGGCTGCAGGTGATCGCCGCAGGAGTCGCCATTCCCGCGCTCGTACGCGACGACGGTCGGGTGGCCGTGGCACCGAACCTCGGATGGCACGACGCCGATCTGGCGCAAGCCGTGGGGGAGGCGATCGCGCTCGGTATCCCGGTTTCGGTCGGCAACGACGCCGATCTCGGAGCCCTGGCCGAGTACACGTTCGGCGTCCGGGCTGATCACATGGTGTACGTGTCGGGGGAGGTCGGCGTGGGTGGCAGCGTGATCGCGGGCGGCGTCCGCATCGGGGGCCGATCGGGCTTCGCCGGCGAGTTCGGCCACATGCCGGTCAATCCAGAGGGCCAGACGTGCTCGTGCGGGGCGATCGGTTGCTGGGAGACCGAGGTCGGCGAGCGGTCGCTGCTGCGTCGAGCCGGTCTCGACGTCAACGGCGGGGTCCCGGCGGTCGACGAACTGATGGAACGCGCGAGCGCGGAGGATCCGGCGGCGCTCGCCGCGCTCGCCGAAGAAGGACGGTGGCTGGGGATCGGGATCGCCGGGTTGATCAATGCCTTCGACCCCGACGTCGTGGTGCTCGGCGCGCTGCTCAACCGCGTGCTCCCGAGCGTCCGCGGCGCGCTCGAAGCCGAGCTGGCCGCTCGACGTATCCACGGCCTCGAGCGCTCGGTGCCCGTCGTGGGTGCGACGGCCGGGCGCGACGCCACGTTGCTGGGTGCTGCCGAGCTGGCGTTCGCCGCGTTGCTCGTCGACCCGGCGGCGGTGCAGGGTTCTTGACATCCGCTGAGCGCTGGCGCAGACTAGGCACGCGTTTGTTGACGACAGGGACAAACCTGTGCGTCGGCACGACGCAGCGTGAACAGTTTCACTTCCATCACCACTCCAGAGGGGGAGTACCAATCATGAGGAAATCGACCCGAGCATTCGTCGGACTGGTGGGAGCACTCGCGTTGCTCACCGCCGCCTGCGGCAGTGACGACGACGACAACGGATCAACCGACGACACCACGGCCGAGACCGAGACGGACTCCACCGAGGCAGCCGGAGGCGGCGACGGCGAGGCCGCAGGCGGCGAAGGCTCGATCTGGGTCCTGCTCCCGGACTCGGCCACATCGGACCGCTGGGAGAAGGACGACCGTCGTTTCTTCGCCGAAGCCTTCACAGCGGCAGGCCTCGCCGAGGGCACCGACTTCAACATCGTGAACGCCGAGGGTGACGCCGCCACGCAGATCAGCCAGGCCGAACAGGCCATCGGCGACGGTGCTTCCGTCATCGTGTTGACCAGCAACGACTCTGGCTCGGGTGCGACGATCATCGACCTCGCCAACGATGCGGGTGTCGCCGTGGTCGAGTACGACCGCTTCAACACCGAGGGCAGCGCCGGCGGCGCCGCCTACGTCAGCTTCGACAACGTCGCCGTGGGTGCCACCATGGCGTCGGTGCTCGAGCCGGCGATCGACGCCCTCGGCGTCGATACCCCGCAGGTCGTGATGCAGAACGGTGGCGAGGAGGACAACAACGCCTTCCTGTTCCGTGACGGCTACGCCGAGACGGTCGAGGCCCGAGTCGAAGCCGGTGATTGGGCACTGGTCGCCGACCAGTTCACGCCAGGCTGGGACAACGCCGAGGCCCTCGCCATCGCCGAGCAGATCCTCGTCGGTGCCCAGAACAACGTCAACGGCTGGTTCGCCGCCAATGACGGCATCGCCAACTCGGTGATCGCCGCGATCGAGAGCGCCGGGCTCGACCCGTCGACCATCCCGGTCAGCGGTCAGGACGCAACCACCGCCGGTATCCAGAACATCCTGCTCGGCAAGCAGGCGATGACGGTCTACAAGCCGATCGCCACGGAAGCGGCCGTCGGTGCGCAGATCGCGCTCGCACTGCGCGCCGGTGAGGATGTCACCGCACAGACCGGTGACTTCGTGATCATCGGGATCGACAGCGACGGCAAGCCGACCGAGACCCCGGACGGAGTGGTGCCGTACATCGCACTCACCCCGATCGCAGTCACCGCCGACAACATCCTCGAGACGGTCATCGCGGACGGGTTCCGCACGATCGAGGAGATCTGCACCGGCGACGTCGCCGAGACGGACTTCTGCGTCGAGAACGGCTGATCGAACACCCGGGTGACGGTTCGTCCCGTTCCCGGTGACAATCTGCAACACGTGAGGGCATCCGTGGCAGGCGTGCTTCGGCGCTCCGGCCACGGATGTCCCGCGTTGCGAACCACTACAGGAAGCTTTGGGGGAGAGAACCGATGACGCAGACCGAGAGTTCGGGCGGCACGACGCCGCTGTTGCGGTGTGAGGGGGTGTCGAAGGCGTTCGGTGCGGTCCATGCGCTCTACCGAGTGGACTTCGAGGTGCGCGCCGGCGAGGTGATGGCGCTCGTCGGCGACAACGGTGCCGGGAAGTCGACCCTGATCAAGGGGATCGTCGGGATCTATCCGTTCGACGAAGGCACGGTCGAGTTCGCCGGGAAGCGAGTCAGGATCCACGGCCCGAAGGCGGCTGCCGATCTCGGCATCGAGGTCGTGTACCAGGACCTGGCGCTCGCCGACAATCTCGACGTGGTCGCCAACATGTTCCTCGGACGGGAACGCACCAAGCGCGGCGTGCTCGACGAGGTGTCGATGGAGAAGCAGGCGCGCGAGACCCTCGAGGGTCTCAAGGTGACCACGCTGCGCTCGGTCCGCCAGACGGTCGCCGGACTGTCGGGAGGGCAGCGTCAGGCAGTCGCGGTCGCCAAGGCCGTCATGTGGGGTGACTCGAAGATGGTCATCCTCGACGAGCCGACCGCGGCCCTGGGCGTCGCCCAGACGCGCCAGGTGCTCGACCTCGTCGGGCGGCTCGCCGAACAGGGCTACGCCGTCGTGCTGATCTCCCACAACCTGCACGACATCTTCGAAGTGGCCGATCGGATCACGGTCCTGCGTCTCGGACAGCAGGTCGCCGTCATGGATCGGCGCGACTGCACACAACAGGACGTGGTCCATGCGATCACCGCGGGTCAGATGAAATTCGTGCCCGGTATGGACGAGGACGTGGCCTCATGAGCGATCATCCGTCTCCGTACGACACCGACGCGGTCGCCGCGGAGGCGTCGACGCCTCCCGTCGTCACCACCTCGCCGCGTACCGCAGGCTTCGCGGCGCCGACCACCGGCGTCGGCGACTACCTCAAGCAGCGCTGGGGAGCGGTCAAGGCCGGCGAGCTCGGCGCGCTGCCGATCATTCTCGGCCTGATCATCATCGTGCTCATCTTCGGCGTGCTCGAGGAACAGTTCCTCACCGCCCGCAACTTCACCAACCTGTTGCTCCAGATGGCACCGGTCGCCGCCTTGGCAATGGGCATCGTGTTCATCCTGCTGATCGCCGATGGCGAGGTGGTGTCGATCGACCTGTCGGTCGCCTTCGTGGCTGCGGTGGGTGGCGTGGTGATGACGTTGCTGCAACGTCCGGGCGATCCGGGCTGGCCGTGGTGGGCGTGCATCCTCGGTGCGGTCGTCGTGACGACTGCGATCGGATTACTGCACTCGCTGATCATCACCAAACTCGGGATTCCATCGTTCATCACGACGCTCGCCGGCTTCCTGGTGTGGTCGGGTGTGGTGCTGTGGCTGACGACGAGGTTCTCGACCGCCGGGACGATCCGCATCCAGGACGAGCGGCTGGTCGACATCGCCAACAACGTCCTGTCGGCCGGCGTCGGCTGGACGATTGCGATCCTGATCATCGTCGGCTACGCGGTCAGCCAGCTGAACACGGTGCGCGTCAGGCAGGCCCGGGGGCTCGACGCGAAGCCGTTCCCCGTGGTCATCGCGCAGATCGTCGGTCTCGGTCTGGTCGTCGTGTTCGCAACCGCTGTGGCGAACTCTGACCGTGGCGTGCCGCAGATCACGATCACGCTCGGGGTGTTCCTGCTGTTCTGGACGTTCATCACGACGCGGACGGCGTTCGGCCGACACATCTACGCCGTCGGCGGCAATCCCGAGGCGGCTCGCCGCGCCGGCATCAGCGTCGACAACATCCGCATCGCGGTCTTTGCGATCAACGGG
>DATKXG010000217.1:0-5431 GCA_035529175.1 Ilumatobacteraceae bacterium | reverse complement strand
CACGTTCTACGAGTCCGGTCCGCGGGCGGGACACGATCGTGTGCTGCTGCTGTGCGCCACGCCGATCGACGACGTCACGTCGCTGTTCACGTTCGTGTCGTGGCGCAATCACGACCACGAACTGCCGGTCGAGGAGTTCCTCGCGTTCGACCGGGCGATCGGCGCGGAGGACCGCGCGATGCTCGAACGGGTCGGTGGCGTGTTGCCGCTCGACCCGTCGGCCACCGTCAACGTGCGCGCCGATCGGCTCTCGGTCGAATGGCGTCGCCAGTTCGCTGCGCTGCTCGGCCGCTGAGCTCGGACGACCCGCGGATCTCAGACGGCTTCGACCGGGGTCGCCGGCGTCGAGATCGTCGCCGAACGCGAGCTCGCGAGCGTGAACAGTGCGAGGCCGGTGATCACCAGCGCCATCCCGAGGATCTGGGGTGGACGGACCTCCTCGCCGAGGATCAGGAATGCGAAGAACACCGCCAGCGCAGGCTGCGCGGTCTGCATGATGCTGATCGTGGCGACCGGGATGTGCTGTTGGGCGAACACGATGCACCCGTGGCTGAGCATGCCGGTGAGCAGCGTGAGGATGCCGACCACGAGCCAGCCCTTCGCCGTCAGCCCGAAGATGTCGGACCCGGCGATGATTGCGGCGATCGGTCCGGCGGTCAGCACGCCGATCGGCATCATGCACGCCATGAAGTCGAGCGTGCCGACGCCCGCGGCGCGGGCCTGCTTCGAGGTGAGCAGGTAGGTCGTCCACAACAGGATCACCCCGATCATCAGGAGGTCACCCGACACCGACGCCGTTCCCTGGTCGGGTCCGAAGAAGAGCACCAGCGTCACCCCCACGATCGAGATCAGACCCCACCGCAGCGCCGACCAGTTGGGACGTTCGGAGAAGAAGAACGCCCCAGCGGGCAGCATCACGAGCGGCGTCAGTGCGGTGATGAACTCGGCGTGAGCGATGCTCGTCTTGGTGATCGCGGTGAAGAACAGCGCGATGTTCGCGCCGAAGGCGAGACCGGGAGCGAGCGCGAGGCGCCACGTCGTCGCGGTCGGTGCGGGGCGTCTCGTGCGGACGCGGGTGACGGCGATCACCGTCCACCAGCCGATCACCGCGCCGATCATCCGCCAGAACGCGACGACCGAACCGGTCGAGTCCGACCACTTGATCAGCGAGGAGCTCGTCGAGAAACTGACGACGGCCACCGTCATGGCGAGCAGTCCGAGCGCGCGCCCGCTGAGGCGTTCGGCCATCAGTGCGCGCCGCCGCTGTTCGACGGTGTCACGAGGTCGGGGTGGTCCGGGCGGTGCAGGTCCGGCTCGAGGTAGATCACGGTGACGGTCGGCACGGCCGCACGGATGGCGTCCTCGGTGGTGTTGATCGCCTCGACCAGCTGGTCGGCCGACAGCGACGACGCGTACTCGACCTTCGCTCCCACGAGGATCTCATCAGGGCCGATGTGCTCGGTGCGGATGTGGATCAGCCGGTCGACGTGGGCGCTCGACTCGATGGCGGCGACGATCGCGTCACGCGATTCCGACGTCGCCGACTCGCCGATCAACAAGCTCTTCATCTCGATCACCAGCACGATCGCGATCACGATCAGGAGCACACCGATGCTGATCGAGCCGACCGCGTCCCACCGCGCGTCCTCGGTGAAGTGCGCCGTCAGCACGCCGCCGAGCGCAAGGAACAGGCCGATCAGCGCGCCGACGTCCTCCAACAGCACCACCGGCAGCTCGGGCTGTTTCGTCCCACGGATGAACCGCCACCAGCTGGTGCCCGGCTGGCGGACGTGGTTCGACTCCCTCACCGCGGTGCGAAGCGAGAACGTCTCCAATCCGATTGCCACGACGAGGATGACGACCGCCACGCCGAGGCTCTCGACCTCGTGCGGATCGCGGAACTTCTGGATCCCTTCGTAGAGCGCGAACATGCCGCCCATCGAGAACAGCACCAGCGCCACGGCGAACGACCAGAAGTAGCGCTCGCGGCCGTAGCCGAACGGGTGCTCGGGCGTCGCCGACTTGCGGGCGCGCTGGCCGCCGAGGAACAACAGCAGCTGGTTGCCGGTGTCGGCAGCCGAGTGGATGGTCTCGGCCAGGAGGCTCGCCGAGCCGGTGATCAGGAATCCGACGAACTTCGCGATGGCGATGCCCAGGTTGGCGAAAAACGCTGCGAAGATGGCCTTGCGGCTGCCGTCGGTCACCCGGCGAGCGTAGGTCATCGGCGCTCGTCTCGAACCGGGTGCCGCCGTGTCCGCTGCGAGGTCCGGCGTTCCGCCCGGAAGGGGTCGCCGGTAGCCTCCACCAGATGAGCCCCCTCGAAGTCACGACCGCGGACACCGCTGCGGCGAGCGCCAGCGAACCGATCATCACGGTGACGCCCGAAGCGCTCGAGCACCTGCGTGAGCTGCGCGACGACGAGGTCGACGGCGACAAGCTCGGGCTTCGTCTCGCGATCGCGTCCGACGCCGGCGAGGAGTTCCGCTACGACCTGTCGTTCGAGGAGTTCCTGACCGCGGCGTTCACCGACGAGGTGCGCACCCACGACGGCATGAAGGTCATCATCCCCGGCGACGACGTCGCGCTGCTCACCGGTGCCACGCTCGACTACACCTCCACGCAGGGGCTCGTCATCCGCAATCCGAACCGGCCGCTCGCTCCGTCGGTCGAGGGCCTGACCGCCGACGACGAGCTGTCCGCCGAGATCGACGCCATGATCGCCTCCGAGGTCAACCCGGCACTCGCCGCGCACGGCGGGTTCGTCACCTATGTCGGCCACGACGGCGAGGGCACCGCGTACCTCACGATGGGCGGCGGCTGCCACGGCTGCTCGATGAGCAAGCAGACCATGCTCGACGGTGTGCAGACGATGCTGGTCGACGCCATCGAGGGCGTCGAACGGGTCCGCGACCTGACCGATCACTCCACCGGCGAGAATCCCTTCTACTCCTGAATTCTCGGCGAGGCCTCACGGCGGCGCCGCCGTCCGGGGCGCGATCGGAGCGTGGAGGTTCCAGTTTGCGAGGGCTCGAGCGAGGCGCGGTGGCCCGGTGACGTTGATGCGGCCGTCGCGTCGTGCCGCCGACCACGAGAGGGCTCCTCGATGCCAGTCGACGAACGCCAACGACTCGGCCTCGACGTACAGGTCGGGCGTCCCGCCAGGGTCGGAATAGCACACCTCGGCATCTTGTTGGCGAGCAGCCAGTAGTAGCGGTGCTCGTCCGCAACCGTGCCACCAAGCTCGTGCGTGCCGTTCGCAACCGCCCATGTTCCGCGGCAGCTTCAGCGCTCGTCGAGCATGGCGAGCAGTCTCGTGGTCGTCGACCAGTTGCGGATCGTCATCTTGCGGTAGTGCGGCGTGCTGGCGAGCCTGCTGAAACGGCTCTGTGAACTGCGCTCGGCCACGCGGTCGAGGTAGAGAACGCCCGTTCCGGCCCATGCCCGATCCACGCCCTCGCGCAGTGATACTGCACGCATCGCCTGCGCCGATGTCAACGGAGCTTTCAAGAACACGACGTCGGAGAGGTGGGTGTCACGGTCCGCCCCGAAACCCGCAGGCGCCGATGCCACGACGTTGGCGAGTTGACGGTGGGAGCGGACAACGACCAGGACCGGACAGCCGAGCCGTTCGGCGAGGAGCGCTTCGATCGACTCCTCCAACTCGGCCCGTGGGGCGTCGGTCTCGAACAGCGCGTTGCCCGACTGGATGTAGGTCCTGACGGCCCCATATCCAGCGGTCTCCAGCTCCTTGCGCAGATCTGCCATGGAGATGAGGTTCTTGCCCCCGACGTTGATTCCGCGGAGGAACGCCACGTAGTGCATCCTCATGCAGCGGACCGTACTGCGAGCGGTGGAGCCGTGGCGCCGCAACGAACTCTCCGTCGCCGGCCATCCGCCGAACTCAGCGGCGGGCGACGCGGCGCAGGGGCGGGTCCTGCTTCGGGGGTGACTTGCGCGGCGGGAGTTCGGCCAGGAGGCGTGTCGTGATCGCCGTGATCTCGGCGACCGCGCGTTCGAACGGCTCCGCGGTGGTTGCCGACGTCTGCTGGACGCCGCTGATCTTTCTCACGTACTGACGGGCACCAGCTTCGATCTCCTCGGGCGTCGCTGCCGGTTCGAGGCCGCGCAGGGTGGTGATGTTGCGGCACACGTCAGCGCACCAGCAGCTCGGCAGCGTTGGCCGCAACATGGGCCCGAGCGACCGAACACGTTGCGCGGACCTGGACGCCGCGGGCGCGCAGGTCGTCGATCACGCCGTCCATCAGCATCGATGAATAGCCCTTGTTCCGGTGCTGCGGCGCGGTCTCGATGTACGGGATCGTGATGCGATCGCCGTCGGCGGAGAAGACGGCGAAGGCGATCACCTCGCCGTCGATCTCGAGTTCGTAGCGGCCACGGTCGTCGTGGCGTGAGACGGTGCCTGGGAACATGACGAAAGTGTCGCGCGTTCCCCGTCGCCTGACACCTGTGGCAGGCTCGATGCATGTCGGACACACCGGGCATCGCCGACCTCTACCTTCTCGCCCACGCCTCGTTCCGCGACTTCGCGGTCACGCTGTCCGCGGACGACTGGTCGTCCCCCGTGCCGTGTACGCCGGAGTGGACGGCGCGCGATGTGTTGTCGCACGTCTCCGGCATCCCCGACGACGCGTTCGCCGGTCGGATGGAGGGAGCGCCGGGCGAGGCGTGGACTGCCGCGCAGGTCGAACGCAACCGTGACGCCAGCGTCGACGAGCTGCTCGATCGGTGGGCACAACAGGCATCCGGATTCGCCGACGTGATCGAGTCGATGGGCGAGACGCGGCCGCCGTTCGATCTCCACAGCCACGAACACGATCTCCGCCACGCGCTCGGTCGGCCTGGTGGACGGGTCAACGTCATCGTCGAGACCGCCGGGTACGGATTGGCGTCGGTCGGCGGTGTCGGAGTGCAGCTGACGATCGAACTCGACGATGGGCGGGTGGTCGTCAGCGGCGATACCGACCGCAGGGCAGTGGAGCTGCGAGGCGTCTCGGTGTTCGAATTGTTCCGGTCCCGCCTCGGCCGGCGCAGCCGGGAGCAGGTGCTCGACTACGACTGGAGTGGCAGCGTCGCCGACGTCGACGCGGTGCTCGCACGTTGGTTCAACTTCGGGCCGTCACCGTTGCCGATCGTCGAGTAACGGCCGGGCACTTCTCAGGCGGGCTTCTCGAGTGCCTGTTCGAAGTCGGCGACGATGTCGCCGGTTTCCTCCAACCCGACCGACACGCGGAGCAGTCCCTCGCTGACGCCGGCGGCTGCCTTCTCCTCCGGCGTGAGGCTGGCATGTGTCGACGTCGACGGGTGGCACACGATCGTCTCCGGCCCGCCGAGCGAGGTGGCGATGCGAGCGACGCGCAGCCGTCCGAGCAGCGCCGCTGCGGTGTCGCGATCGGCGACCTCGAACGACAAC
>DATKXG010000216.1:0-4735 GCA_035529175.1 Ilumatobacteraceae bacterium | reverse complement strand
TCGGGCTTCGACCGGGTCGGTGCCTTCCAGGTCGGTTTCAGCGAGGGCCCCGAGCGATGTGCCGAGCTCCTCGACGACCCGTTACCCCTGATGCCCAACGAGTTCACGATCGACGACTACGAGACCGGCGGCAACGCGGCGTTCGGCTACGGCGAGAACGATCTGATCGGGTTCCTCCCCGAGGACCTCAACCGCTACTGGGACGAGGAGCTCGACATCGCCGGGCTCGACCCACTGACCGTCGTCGTGGTCGATTCGATCGACGAGGTCTCGTGTGGTGTTCTCCGCGGGGACCTCTCGACGGGCACCGCGCTGTGTGCCTCGACGAGCGAGGTGTACTTCAACGAGCCGGCGGCCCTCGAGCTGTACCGCACGCTCGGCGACTTCGCCGTGGGCTACGTGCTCGGCACCGCCTGGAGCGAAGCCGTCCAGACGGCACTCGACTCGGACCTCGACGGTGAGCCACGGGCGCTGCTCAACGACTGCCTGACCGGCGGGTGGGTCAAGACGGTCACGCCGATCGACTTCGTCCTGCCCCAGCCGCGGCTGGCCACCAGGATCTCGGTGCGCATCTCGGCCGGCGACCTCGACGAGGCGATCCAGACGGTGCTGCGACTCGGCGACGCCGGCATCGACGACGACGTGATCGGCAACGCCTTCGAGAAGATCGACGCATTCCGCACCGGGGTCATCGAGGGAACCGACAGCTGCCTCGCCCAACTCTGACCGCGTTCGCTTCGCCTGCAGTCACGGGCTAGAACCCCCACATCCATTCACGTTTGCGCTGCATTCCGGGTGACCCGCCCCACCCGAAACGCGACACAAACGGGGGGTTGGCGCTCAGAGGAGGGCGGCGAGGATCGCGGCCAGTTCGACCGGTCGATCGCCCTGCACGCTGTGGCCGGCGCCGTCGACGACGTTCACCGCGAGTTCGGGCTGCCGTCGTCGGGCCTCGGCAACGTCGTCGTCGTCGACCACCGGCGACAGCGAGCCGCGCACGAGGGTGATCGGGCACGAGATCGAGCCGAAGTGGTCCCACAGCGGCGACAGCGCATCCGCCGGGTCGAGCGCCGTCAGATCGGGCGACGGTGAGTCGCTCGTCTCGGTCGCCGTCTGGCGGGCTCGCGCGTGGCTGCCACGGTCGTAGCGCCACTGCCAGGAGCCGTCGGGCTGCGGATGCGCGTTGTGGAGGATCCCGCGCCGCAGTGACGACTCGGTGCGCGTCGGGTTGTGCTCGATCGTGCGGGCGAGCAGGTCGTCGAAGCTGGCGAACTCCTGGGGGCCGTCGACGAAGTCGGTGATCGCCTTGGTCTTGGCGGCGTTCACGCCCGGGGTGATGTCGACCATCACGAGCGAGCGCACGAGGGCGGGGTGTCGGACGGCGAGCTCCATGGCGGTGAGCCCGCCGAGCGACATACCCACTACGACCCGGGCCCGCGGGGCATGAAGAGCGACGACGTCGGCGACGTCGTCGGCGAGGTTCATCGGGCTGTACGCGCCGTCGGCGCGCCAGTCCGAGTGTCCGTGGCCGGGAAGATCGACCGCCACTGCCGGTCGGCCGAGCGCCAAGGCGACCGTGTCCCACGTGTGGGCGTTCTGTGCGCCGCCATGGAGGTACACGATCTCCGGGTCGTCGCTCCCCCACCGCAGCGCGCTGACCGAGCGGCCCTGGTCGCCGACGTTCGTCTCGATGCGGGCCACCGGCGGAAGCTCGGCCACGTCGAGGTCGAACTCGGCGATGTTCTCGTGGAAGAGCCCGAACTCGTCGTAATCGGTCACAGCGAGCACGTTGTCACGAACGCCCGGACTCCGACGAACGCAACCGCACGGCCACCCACCCCCGTTTGCGTTGCAGTTCGGGTGAACCGGGTCGCCACAAATGCAGCACAAACGTGGTGGAGGCGGGCTCGGGTGTGGCTGCGAGCTCAGGGGGCTGCGGCTGCGGGAGCGGCGGCGGGAGCGGCTGCGGGAGCGACGGTCGTGGAGGTCGTCGCCGGTGCCGTCGTGGTCGTGGTCGTCGTCGTTGCGGGCGACGTCGTGGTGGTTGCGGACGGCGTGGTCGTCGACGGCGGGACCGTCGTCGTGGTCGACGGCGGAACGGTCGTGGTGGACGTCGTGCTCGACGTCGTGGTCGAGTAGTCCGGGTCGATCCGGTTGAAGTACGGCTTCTGCGCGCCGTAGTACTCGGGCTCCTGCACACCGTCGAACACGAAGACCTGGTCGCCGTTCGCCGTCAGTTCCTGGAACGTCGGCGAGAGCGGCAACGGGATCCGGACGCAGCCGTGCGAGGCGGGCTGCAACGGCACGTTCAACGCACCGTGCACGGCGATGCCGTAGTTGAAGTACACCGGATCCCACATCCCGCCGAGCGAGCTCTGACGGATTCCTTCGATGCGCCGGTTGAAGGTGAAGACGCCGCCGGGCGTGATCGACTTGCCGCACTCGCCGCGCACCAGAGGTTCGTCGCCCGGGTTGTTCCACTCGCCGGGGGAGATCGTGACCTCTTCGCACCACTCCTCGTTGTCGCCGCTCGACATGTGGCTGATGAACACCGCGTCGTCGCCGTGGAAGACGGCGATCACCTGCTCGGGCAGGTAGATCTCGGTGTGGTTCGGCGTCGAGTTCGGGCGCCGTGGCTGGATGGTGAACGACTCCTGCAGGTCGTCCCACATCTCGGCGGTGACCTGGCCGGTCGGCTGGTCGTACTCGACACCGAGCACCAGCTTCTCGTAGGCCCACACCGAGCGACGGGTCTCGTCACCGAAGTAGCCATCGACCGGACCCGGCCAGAACCCGAGATCGGTGAGGCGCTGCTGGAGATCGGCGACGTCGTCGCCGGCCATGCCTTTCGCGAGCGTGCGCGTCAGCTGCGTCTTGACGACGGGACTCGACGTCTCGACCGTCTCGGTGACGGCGAACGACGGTTGCGACGCCGCCGCGACCGGCTGGATCGAACCGGTCGGCGCCTCGGAGGTCGAGTCGTCACCCCCACCGAGGGCGACGCCGGCCACCACGACGATCACGAGCACGCCGGCGGCCGCGGCTGCGGGCAGCCACTTGCGGACTTCGGGGGAAAGGCGGGAGAGGTCGTTCACGGCGGTCGTTTCGCGGAGGGTCGACCCGTCCGGCGGTTTCTCGCCGACACGCTACCAACCGCGATCGCACCGTTTCCCGCGGCCTCGACAGGGCGCCGGACGCCGGTCGGACCGGCCTGTCAGGACCGGTCGACGAGGGGGCGGATCTCTTCGAGGTCGCCACGCAGCTGCCACATCTCCCGCAGGATCGTGGTGATCACCGACGGCGAACTCAGGGTCGACACGCCGCGCGTCCGCGGGAAGTAGTCGACCCCGAACTGCAGCATCTCGTAGCCGAGCCGGGTCGCCCGGATCACGAGTTCGGCGTCGATGAACGAGCCCTCGCTGCGGAGTTCGACGTGGTCGAACACCCGGGCACGACACAGCTTGAAGGCGAAGTTGATGTCACGGGCCTTGACGTCGAACAGCGTGCGGATGAGGAGGTTGTAGACGAAGGTGTAGATCGAACGGAGGTAGCCCTCGCCGGTTCGATCGAAGCGGTAGGCGCTGATGATGTCGACGTCGTACTCGCGAAGCAGGCGCACGGCGCGCGGCAGCTCGGCCATGTCGAACGGGAGGTCGGCGTCCGTGTACAGGATCACGTCGCCGGTCGCCGTGGCGAACCCGGTCTTGATCGCCCCACCCAGCTTGCGGTTGCGCGCATGGTGAACGACCTTGACTCGTGGATCCGCCGCGGCGAGCCGGTCGGCGATCTCCGGCGTACGGTCGGTGGAGGCGTCGTCGACGACGATCAGCTCGTAGTCGCCGATGTCGCCCGAACGGATCAGCTGCTCACAGGCACGACGTCCGGCGGTGAGCGCCCGTTCGACGTACTCCTCCTCGTTCCACATCGGGTAGAAGATCGACAGCTTCTCGAAGGGATCACCGAGCGTGGTGTCGACGAAGGACATCGCAGCGAGGGTAGCTGGCGACTGAGCGGACGTCATTCAGCGCCACGGCAATGCCCGGCGAGCTCGCGGAACCGGAAGGTGCACGGCAGGTCCACTCGGCCGAGGCTGCGTCCCCGCGTCGCATCGCCCACCGGCTCGCCGTAGTGTGAAACGTCGTGCCGGACACGACGACTCCTCTCGGCGGACCGCTGCCGCCGCCCGGCCCGCCCGGCGCTCCAGCCCCGTGGGCCGAACCGGTGTCGTTCGTGCCGACCGCCGTCATCGTCCGCCGGCCGCGACCGGGCCAGCTGACCACGCCGTGGCGGTCGATGATGGTCGCCGCCTGGGTCGGGGTGTTCGTCGCCTACATGGCGGTGTGGAAGGCGAGCGAGGAACTGGGGATCGCCACGTGGTGGCTCGGGCCCCGATCGAACCCGCAACCACTCCCGATCCGTCTCCTGCCGTTCATCGTCACCGCCCTGTTCGGGATCCTGGCGAGCTACAACGTGCCACGGATGCCGGCGATCGGGCTCCTCGGTGCAGCGGTGCTGGCAGCGATCGCCGTGCCGGATCTCTCACGCTCGACCGGGCTCGCGATCGTCGAGTTCGCGATCGCTGGTGCCGCAGCAGTGGTGTCGGCGGCGGCGTTCACGGGCATGTACCGCCAGCCGCGATCCGACACCGCCGGGTAGCGTCGTCGGCCATGTCCGACGCTGCATCGTCATCCGCCTCCAACAGCGCCTCGAACGCGAAGGTCCTCATGTCGTTGCC